>JBKPRI010000356.1:0-9312 GCA_046734515.1 Candidatus Methylomirabilota bacterium
GCCGGGGCTCGCTCAGCATTCCGTTGGCTTCGATCAGGTAGTGGCTGGAGTAGGACTTCGCCAAACCTCGGCAGGCGCACCGGACCGAACCACGCGGAATGCAGAGCGAGCCCCGGCACCCCGCCCGGCGCCCGGCGGAACAACGGCGCGGGCTACTTGATCGCCACAGCCTTGACCTGCTTGAGGTCGGTAAGCCCCTCCAGCGCCTTCTGGATACCGTCCTGCACGAGGGTCGTCATCCCCTCTTCCTTGGCCACCTTGACCATCTCGGCCACACGCGCCTTGGTCTGCACGAGCTTCTTCATGGAATCGGTGGCGACGAGCAGCTCGTGGATGCCGGCACGGCCGCGATAGCCGGAGTTGTTGCAGGCCTGGCAGCCCTTGCCGCGGAAGAGGCTGAAATCATCGTCGTACTTGATGCCGAGCTTGGCGAAGTCCTCCTCGCCATAGGCGTGCACCAGCTCGTCGAACTCTTCCTTCTCCGGGTGGTACTCCTCCTTGCACTCCGAGCACACCCGGCGCACGAGACGCTGGGCGAGCACGCACAGCAGCGCGTCGGCGAAGTTGAAGGGGTCGAGGCCCATGTCGAGCAGCCGGATCACCGTCTCCACCGCGCTGTTGGTGTGAAGGGTGGAGAACACGAGATGGCCGGTCAGCGAGGCCTCGATGCCGGTGGCGGCCGTCTCCTCGTCGCGCATCTCACCGACCATGATCACGTCGGGGTCGGCGCGGAGGAACGAGCGCATGGCCTGGGCGAACGTGAAGCCGATCTTCGGCTGCACCTGCACCTGGCGCAGGCCGTACTGCGTGATTTCGACGGGGTCCTCGGCCGTCCAGATCTTCCGCTCCGGCTTGTTGATGTGCCCCAGCACGGAGTGCAGCGTCGTCGTCTTGCCGGAGCCCGTGGGGCCCACGCAGAGGATGAGCCCGTACGGCTTCTCGGCCGCGGCCTTCACCTCGCGCAGGTTCCGGTCGAGCATGCCGAGCTTGTCCACGGGGATCGGCTCGCTGGCGGCCAGGATCCGCATGACCACGTCCTCGTTGCCGCCCTGCGTGGGTACGGTGGCGACGCGGAGCTCGATGTCGCGCCCGTCCGGCATCTTGAACTTGATCTTGCCGTCCTGCGGCTTGCGCCGCTCGGCGATGTCCAGCTGGGCCATGATCTTGAGGCGGGCGGCCAGCGCGCGCCGGTAGCCACCGGGAATGCGCTGGTACTCGCGGCAATGGCCGTCGATGCGCAGCCGGATCATCGTGTCCTTCTGACCGCCGTAGGGCTCGACGTGAATGTCGGAGGCGCGCGCCTTGAAGGCATCGATGATGATCTGGTTGGCCAGGCGGATGACGGCGCTGTCGTTCTCGTCGATGTCCGTGGCGCCCAGCTCTTCCTTCTCGATCTGCGTCTCTTCGCCGAGCGCGGTGAGGATGTTGCCGATGTTGTCCCGCGACTGCACCTCGCCGCCCGCCGCTGCGCCCAGGAAGGTCGCGATGTCCTTGCGGAGGCCGACCGCGAGCTGGATGTTCTGCCCGCGCAGCAGCTGGTAGATGGCGTCCACGCGCTGCAGGTCTTGCGGATTGTCGATGAGCACGATGATCGCGTTGCCCTCGCGCCGGATGGGCAGCCAGACGTTCCGCTTGAGGAACTCCAGCTTGAGGTCCTTCATGAGATCCGGCGGCGGGACGAGCTTGGGGTCGTACTCGACGAACGGCACCCGGTAGAACTGGGCGAGCGACTGGCCGAGCTCGGTCTTCGGCACCTTGAACTGATCGAGCAGCACCGTTTCGACGTCCACGTTCTTCTGGCGCGCCACCGCCACGGCCTGGTTCACCTCGTCCTGCGTGACCAGCCCCTGCGCGACGACGTAATCGAACTTCGTGCCCCGGCGCTGGGCGCCGAGCTGCGCCTGGTTGTTGAAGGCAATGCCGAGCGTCTTGGCGATGCGCGCGACGCTGGTCTCGTCCTCCTTGGTGAACCGGGGCCCGCGCTTCTTGTTGATGAGCTGCATCACGCCCAGCACCTTGCCCTCGTGCAGGATCGGCATGCAGAGGATCTGGGCGGTGCGGAAGCCGGTCTTCTTGTCCCACGAGCTGTCGAAGGACAGCTCGGGCGAGATCTTCTTCAGCTCGCCGGCGTCGTAGGCGTCGGCGATGTTGACGGTCTGCTTGCTCAGCGCCACGAAGCCGGACACGGACTTGGGGCTGATGGGGACCCGGATCTCGCGCACGGAATCGATGGCCAGGAACTTCGAGTAGATCTCCTTCTTGTCGTTGTCGACCGCGTAGAGCGTCATGCGATCGGCGTCGAAGAAGGTGAGAATCTCGCCCTGGACCTCGATGAAGATCGAGTCGAGCGTCTTGGCCGAGTGGATGCGGTCGATCAGGTGGACGAGCCGCTGCTCGTTGGCCAGACGCTCCTGCAGGGCTAGGACGGATTCCTGGACGGCCACTTAGCCTCCTCCGGGATCAAAACCTGCCCCGACAGAATAGCAAAGCGACCGGGCCTAACTACACGAGTTAAAACGCCGGTTTGTCGATCGACGAGCCCCAGATATCGCGTCACCACGCGCCGCGGGCCCCCACCGGGCCGGGTGTCAGACCGGGATCGCGGGGCGCGCGGTGTCTCGCGTGTCCGGGGTGGCCAGCCCGAGCTCGCGGCAGCGCTTGCGCAGCGTGTTGCGGTTGATGCCGAGCAGGCGAGCGGCGCGAAGCTGATTGCCGCCGGTGAGGCGGAGCGCGTGGACGATGAGTGGCTTCTCGAGGATCACCAGCGCTTCGCGATAGACGCGGCCGGGGTGAGTCGCGATGAGCTGCTCGATCAGGTCGGGAATGAGACCGCCGACGACGCCGGTCAGCGCGCCCAGCGGATTCTGCATGACAGGAGCCCCCCTCGTTGAGTTCTTCGCTCACGGGCTCCTTTGACCGTCACGCGCGGCGACGAACCGCGCGCTGTCAGGGGCGGAGCAAAGCGCGTGCCGCGTCGTCGCGCAGAGCGCGATTCAATCGCCGTGCGCATTTACCGAACCACGCGTCGCGCACGACTGCCGCGGCCGTGGGCAGCGCGCGCCGACTGCCCATCCGATGGGCACGGCGGGCGAGGCTCCGGCGGATGGGGTATCGTAGGCGCGGTCGACCACAGGAGGAGAAAAAGGCATGAGCCCCGCGAAGGGTCTGGACCTCGTCATCGCCGGCGGACGCGTCGTCACCTCCACGGAAGTCGTCGATGCCGCTGTCGGCGTGCGCGCCGGGCGCATCGCCGCCATCGCGCCCGTCGAGCTGCTGCCGCCGGCCGAGCGCACGATCGACGCCACCGGCAAGATCGTGTTTCCCGGCGCCATCGACTGCCACGTCCATCTGGGCGCCGAGTACGACGACTGGCGGAGCGGACCGCACGCGGCCGCGCACTTCGGCCTCACCACGCTGCTGTCCTTCGTCGTGGCCGACGAGGCGGCGCACGAGTCGCTGCCCAAGGCGGTGCACCGTCTGCGCGAGGAGGCCTCGGCCGCGTCGGTCCTCGATTTCGGCTTCCACTTCATCCTCGGCAACCAGCCGTGGATCCTCGAGGGCATCCCCGAGACGATCGGCCTCGGCGTGACGTCGTTCAAGATGTTCATGACCTACAAGAAGCGTAAGAACCGCATGGTGTCCGACGAGATGATCGCGGCCGCCATGGAGGTCATCGCCGCCCACGGCGGGCTCTGCCAGCTCCACTGCGAGAGCGGCGAGATCATCTCGTGGCTCGAGGACAAGGCGCTCAAGGCCGGCCGCGTGCACCCGCGCGATTTCCCGGCCACATGCCCCGACTGGACGGAAGAAGAGGCGATCAACCGCGCGATCCTCATCGGGCGCATGACCGGCTGTCCCGTGTACGTCGTGCACCTCTCCACGCGCGTCGGGCTCGAGCGCATCAAGCAGGCGCAGGCCACCGGTCAGCGCGTCTGGACGGAGACGTGCCCGCAGTACCTTTTGCTGACCGAGGCGGAGATGGAGCGCTGGGGACCCCTGGCGAAGATCGGTCCGCCGCTGCGCCCCGCCGGCGGTCCCGACCGTGAGGCGCTGTGGGCCGGCCTCGCCCAGGGTCACATCGGCGCCGTCGCCAGCGATCACTCGCCACGCGCGAAGGCGCTCAAGGAGCCCGGCTGGAAGAACATCTTCCACGACGAGGCGGGCAACGTGATCCCGTTCGGCAGCCCCGGGCTGGAGACGCTGGTGCCGCTCGTCTACGCCGAAGGGGTCGTCAACCGCGGGCTACCGCTGACGTGGATGGCGCGCGTGCTCGGCGAGAACCCCGCGCGGATGTTCGGCCTCTATCCGCGCAAGGGCGCCATCCGCGTGGGCGCCGATGCCGACTTCCTCATCTGGGATCCGACGGCCCAGGGCGAGATCCACGTGAGTGATCACAAGGGCATGGCCGGCTGGACGCTCTACGAAGGCTGGAAGACGAGCGGCCGCCCGTGGATGACCCTGCTGCGCGGCCAGACGATCTACGAGAACGGTCGCCTGCAGCAGGGCGCCGGCTTCGGCCAGTTCCTCGCCCGCAGCGCGCCGCTACCGCCGCTGGGAGGTGCCGCGCGCTAGGAGTGCCCTAGAGACTCCACTCGTTGATCAGCTTCTGGTTGTAGGCGGCGATCTCGGCCACGCGCGTCGTGGAGCCGGCGCGCGTGAGCTCGAGCACCTTCTCGTCCATCTTCGTGAGGCGCCGGGCGATCACGTCGGCCAGGATGAGGACGACCTTGTAGGCGGCCAGGCTGTCGGCCTGGAGCAGCCGCTCGAACTGCGACCGCGTGAGCAGCCGGCCGTCGCACGCGCTCAGCGCGCGCACGGTGGCCGAGTGCGGGCGATCCGTGATGAGGCTCATCTCGCCGACGACGGTCGGCGCTTCCACCGTGGCGATCCGCTGATCGTCCCCTTCGGGCTGGCGCCTGAGGATCTCGACGCCGCCCGTCAGCAGCACGAAGAGGCCCTTGGCCTTGTCGCCCTCCTGGTAGAGCACCGCGCCGGCCTCGACGCTGACGGGGACCATCGCCTTGAGGATCTGCTCGGTCTGCTCGAACGTCATGCCGCGGCAGAGCACGGTCCGGACGAGCTTGGCGGCCTCCGAGTTGGTCACCGGGCGATTTTACCTTTCCGGACGCCCGGGGCCGCCGACTATCCTGGGTTCGGTGCAACCCGCGCCTCTCCCGACCACCCGCCGCGACGCGGCGCTCATCGCCGTCCTGACGCTGGCCGTCTTCTCGCCGGCCATCGGCAACGACTGGGTCGAGTGGGACGATCTCGTCAACTTCCTGGACAACACGCACTATCGCGGGCTCGGCTGGAGCCACGTGGTGTGGATGTTCACCACGGCGTGGGGCGGTCACTGGACGCCGCTGGCCTGGCTGACGCTCGGGCTCGACTACGTGGTCTGGGGCATGAACCCCCTGGGCTATCACCTGCAGAGCGTGCTCTGGCACGCGGCCAACGCGGCGCTCGCCTTCGCCGTCGCCGCCCGCCTGCTGCGCGCCGCGTGGCCGCACGCAGCCGTGCGCACGCTGCGCGTGGGCGCCGCTGCCGCCGCGCTGTTCTTCGCGCTGCACCCGCTGCGCGTCGAGTCCGTGGCCTGGATCAGCGAGCGGCGCGACCTGGTCTCCGGCTTCTTCTATCTCCTCACCGTGCTCTGCTGGCTGGTCATGATCGAGCGCGACGGTCCCGCGCGCCGTCGCTGGCAGTGGGCGGCGTACGGCGCCTACGCGGCGGCGCTGCTGTCGAAGTCCATCGTGATCTCGCTGCCGCTCGTCCTGCTCGTGCTCGACGTCTATCCGCTGGGCCGTCTCGGGGCGCGCACGTGGCGCACCCCCGAAGGCCGGCGCGTGCTGCTGGAGAAGCTTCCGTTCCTCGTGATGGCGCTGGCGCTCACGCTGTTGACAGTCGTGAGCTTCCGCTCGCAGATGTCCACGCTCGCCAACTACGGCCCGGTGGCGCGCCTCGGCATGGCGGCCTACAGCCTGGTCTTTTACGTGGGGAAGAGCGTGGTCCCGGCCGATCTCTCGCCGATCTACGAGCTGCCGTGGCGCGTGAGCATCGTCGATCCCGTTTTCCTGGCCAGCACGCTGATCGTCCTCGTGGCGGCGGTCGCCCTGATCGCCGCGCGCCGCTGGTGGCCGGCGGGACTCGCCGTCGCGATCGTCTATGCGCTCGGACTGGCGCCGGTCAGTGGGCTCGCGCACGCCGGGCCGCAGCTCGTCGCCGACCGCTACAGCTATCTCGCCACGCTGGGCCTGGCGCTGCTGCTCGGCGGCGCGCTCATCGCGGTGATGACGCGTGACGCCCTCGGCGAGCTGCGGCCGGGACTGGCGCGCCTCGTCGTCGGCGCGGTCGGCGCGTGGCTCCTGATCCTCGCCGGGCTCAGCGTCTCGCAGACGCTGGTCTGGCACGACGACCGCACGCTGTGGGAGCACGCCCTGGCCATCGATCCCGACTGCGGCCACTGCAACAAGGCGCTGGCGCGCTACCACGCCACCAGCGGCGAGGCCGAGAAGCGCCTGCGGCGGCTTCTCGTGGCGAACGCCGCGGATGCGGATGCCCGCACGCGGCTGGGCGCCGTGCTGGTCCAGCAGCACCGCTACGCGGAGGCGGAGACCGAGCTGCGGACGGTCCTGCGCGCGTCCCCCGATTCGGCCGAGGCGCTCACGTTCCTGGGGCTCGCGCTGTCCGAGAACAACCGCGCCGCCGACGCCGTGCCGGTACTGGAGCGCGCGAGCACGCTGGCGCCGAATGCCGCGCTGCCCCACTTCGGTCTCGGCCGCGCGCTGCAGATGCTCGGCCGCGACGCCGAGGTCCAGCCGCACCTGGCAACGCTGGAGCGTGTCGAGCCCCGGCTGGCGGAACGGCTCAAGCGCCGCTGGTAGTGAGCGGAAGCTCCACCAAGGTCGTGCCGGCGCCCTCGAGGCTCTCCACGCGGATGCGGCCGCCGTGCGCCTCGATGATGCTCTGGGTGATGGCCAGACCGAGCCCGGTGCCGCTCGTGCCCTGGGTGGCCTCGCTCTTCACACGGAAGAACTTGTCGAAGACGTGCGGCAGGTCCTTGGCGGGAATGCCGACGCCCGTGTCCGTGATGCGGGTCGTCAGCGACTTGGGCCCCTGCGCGCCCGCCGAGAACGCCGATGACAGCCTCACCGTGCCGCCGACCGGCGTGTACTTCACCGCGTTCTCGAGCAGGTTGACGAGCGCCTGGCGAATGCGCGTGCGCGCCGCCATCGTCTCGGCCGCGGGCAGCGTCTGCACGTGCAGCGTGATGTTCTTGGCCTCGGCGCCGGGCCCCACGATGCGCGCCGCCTCGTTGATCAGCGCGACGTAGTCCGCTTCCTCGCGCACGCTGTCCAGTCCCGCCTCGATCTTGCCGAGATCGAGCAGGTCGGTGACCAGCTCGGACATGTGCTGGGCGGTCTCGCGGATGTCCTCGCAGCGCATCGTGAAGCGCGGATCGCCCGGCCCCGTGCGCATCATGATGTCGGCCAGGCCGGCGATGATGGTGATCGGCCCCTTGAGGTCGTGCGAGACGGTATTCACGAAGTCGTTCTTCATCTGCTCGAGGTTCTTGAGCAGCGAGATGTCGCGCAGGATGGCGGCCACGCCCACCGGCTCGCCGAACGGCGTGACCACCGGCACCATGCTGGCCTGCGCCACGCGCCCGTCGGGCAGCGGCAGCTCGGACGTGCCCGGCCGGCCGACGGCGGAGAGCTGGCGCAGCGGCACGTAGTCCACCGCCTCCAGCAGCGAACGGCCGGCGAGCTGGTCGGAGGCCAGGCCCAGCATGGAGCGCACGGCGCCGTTGGCCAGCAGCACCGTGCCGGAGTTGTTCACCATGATGACGGCATCCGAGGTGCTGGCCAGCACGGCCGCCAGCGTGCTGCGCTCGTCGGCCAGCGCCTGGTAGGCCATCGACGTCTCCAGCGAGGCGGACAGCCCGGCGGCCAGCAGCGTGGCGATCTGCACGTCCTCCTCGCCGTACGTCACCGTCGAGCCGGCAAAGAGCAGCGCGCCTCCGGGCCGGCGGGCGGCCGCGTGCGATTCCTGGCCGGCGTCAGTGGCGAGGAATTATCCGACCAGGCGGGGCAGGATCTCGCTGATAGAACCGCGGAGGACGGCGTCGGCGAGCGCGTCCATCTCGGTGGGCTCGGCGTTCAGGATCACCACGCGCGCGCCGGCCTCCTTCGCCACCGGCACCACGCCGGCCACCGGCCACACCGAGAGCTTGGTGCCGATGGCGAGCATCAGATCGCAGGTGCGCGCGGCGCGGTCGGCGCGCGCGATGTCCTCCTGCACCAGCCCCTGCCCGAACGAGATCGTGGCCGACTTCAAGATCCCGCCGCACGTGCGGCACGGGGGATCCTCCTCGCCCGCCTGCACGCGCGCCAGCGCGCGCTCCATCGGCGCGCGCTCGCCGCAGGACAGACACGTGACCTCGCGCGTGGTGCCGTGCACCTCGACGACGCGCGTGGGGGACGAGCCCGCCGCCTGGTGCAGGCCATCCACGTTCTGGGTGATGAGCGTGTCGAGCTTGCCGCGGCGCTCCAGCGCGACGAGGGCCTGGTGCCCGGCGTTGGGCTCCGCCTTGCGGCCGAACATCTCCAGCCGGCTGCGCCACGCGCGCTTGCGGACTTCCTTGTCGGCCACGTAGTGCTGGATGGTCGCCTGCTTCTCGGCCTCCGGATTCTTCGTCCACACGCCCTGCGGCCCGCGGAAGTCGGGGATGCCGGAGTCGGTCGAGATGCCGGCGCCGGTCAGGACCACGACGCGGCCGGCCCCCTCGATCCAGCCCTTCACCCGCTGGATGGTCGTCTCGAGGTCACGCTCGCTCATCGCCGGGATACTTTACACTCTCTTCGTGGCCGCGCTTCCCGATCCCCTGCCCGACGACCCGCTGCCGCTCGTGGAGTCCTGGCTGAAGGAGGCCGCCGCCGTCGCCAGGAACGCGACGGCGATGACGCTGGCCACGGTGACGCCCGATGGCCGCGCGGCTGCCCGGATGGTGATCTGCCGGGGATTCGACGCGCGCGCCGGCTGGCTCGTCTTCTATACGGACCGCGAGAGCGACAAGGGCCACGATCTCGCCAGGCATCCGCAGGCCGCGCTGGTCTTCCACTGGGAGGGCCTGGAGCGCCAGGTGCGTGTGGATGGCCCGGTCACGCTGGCGCCGGACGCGGACTCCGACCGCTACTGGGCCACGCGCCCGCGCGAGGCGCGCGTGGCGGCCGTCGCCAGCCTGCAGTCACGACCGCTCGGCTCGCGCGCCGAGCTGCTGGCGCGGGTGGCCGACGCCGGGCAGCAGCACACCGC
>JBKPRI010000357.1:0-11368 GCA_046734515.1 Candidatus Methylomirabilota bacterium
AGCGACTCCACCAGGTAGCTGAAGTACAGCACCCGGTCGAAGACCTTCACGTAGCGCGCGAGATAGCCGTCGACCAGCCGCCCGGCCTGGCCCGTGGACGCCAGCTCGTGGAGCCCGCCGCCGAGCGCGGGCAGCAGTCCCAGCGTCACGCCGCGCGCACCGCCGCGTAGAGCGCCAGCAGCCGGTCCACGCTCGCGTCGGGCGAGAAGCGCGTCTCCACGCGGGCGCGCGCGGCCTCGCCCATTCGCGCCGCGAGCGCGGGGTCGTCGAGCAGCCGCGCGATGGCGGCGCCGAGGGCGACGGGATCACCGCGCTCGACGAGCAGCCCCGTTCGCTCGGGCTCGATCAGCTCCGGGGTGCCGCCGACCGTGGTGCCGATCACCGGCCGGCCGGCCGCCATCGCCTCCAGCACCACGCGGCTGAGCGCGTCGGGAATCACCGAGGGGACCACGACGACATCGGCGCCGGCGTAGAGCGCCAGCACGTCGTCATTGTCGAGGCGGCCGAGCCGGCGGAGCCATGGCGCCGGCGGCACCGGCACCTGGCCCTCGCCGACGAGGACGAACAGCGCGTCGGGATGGCGCAGGTGCACCTGCTGGCTGGCCATCAGGAAGTCGGCGGTCCCCTTCCCGGGCGACAGCTTGCCGACGAAGAGCACGATCCGGCCCGTGAGTCCGTGCCGCCGGCGCGCGGCCTCACCCTCGACCGGGCTCGACGGAACGCCGAGCGGCGGAATCGTGTAGATCGTCTCCACGCGACGCGCGTCGTCGAGCAGGCCGGAGCGCCGGTAGATGCCGAGGATGCCGTCGCTGACGCCGACCACGGCGTCCACCGTGCGCAGCACCCGCTGGCGGATCTGGGTGGCCTCCCACCAGCCGTACCAGAAGGCCAGGCGCGTCCGCAGACGCCCGCGGCGGCCGCGCATGTACTCTTCGAAGTAGGTCACCGAGCACTCGCGCCAGAGCTTGCGCACGCCGCAGTCGGGCGGACGCCGGTCGTGATGGTGCAGGCACACCGGCGCCGGGTCGATGAGGCTCGTGTCGCGGATGGTCAGCAGGAGCCGCCGGCCGGTGAGTGCCCGCGCGATCGCGCCGGGCACGAGCATGTGCTTGTTCTGCACGTGGATCACGTCGACGGACTCGGCGCGCGCGAGCCGCGCCAGCTGCAGACCCGACCACGGATAGCGGAAGACATTGCTGAGGATGCGCTGCGCCCGGGCCGGCGGCCGGCCGGGCGGGCGCGGCCGGACGAAGGGCAGCCGGAATCGCCGGATGCGAAAGCCGTCGCGCTCCTCGAACGGCGCGGCGCCCCAGTTCGGCGTGATCACCACCACGCCGTGCCCGCGCTTGGCGAGGGCCCGGGCCAGCGCCTCGGTGCTCCACTCGGCGCCGCCGGAGGCGTGCGGCGGGAAGAACTCGTTGACCAGCGCGATCTTCATCGCGCGGGACGCGCGACGACCTGGAAGCCCGTCGACTCGTCGGGCCGGCGCAACGCCGCCTCGCGCTTCCAGCGGGCCAGCCGCGCGTAGAGACCGAGCGACACGCCGCCGAGGGCGTCGATGGCGCCGGCCCACGGCGTGTCGTAGACGACCGGCATCACCGGCGAGACAGGCGTGAAGCCCCCGGCGGCCAGCTCGGCGACGAACTCCTCGCGCGTGTACTCGATCTTGTGGTCGGGATCGGAGTAGGCAAAGAGCCCGGCGGCGCGAAGCTGCCGCCGCCACGACGAATCGCGGTTGGGCGCGGACACCAGCAGCGTGCCGTCCGGACGTAGCACGCGGCGGATCTCGCGCAGGACCGCCACCCGCGGCTGGAGGTGCTCGATGACGTCGAGGAAGAGGGCGGCGTCCAGCGCGCCGTCGGCGAACGGGAACGCGCGCGTGACGTCCCACGCGAAGAGGTGGACGTTGCCGAGGCCGCGCGCCGCCGCCGTGCGGCGGGCCACCGCGAGGTGCCGCGGATCGTGGTCCATTCCGTAGATCCGCTTGCACCGCCGGGCCGCCACCAGCGTGTGGGCGCCGTTGGCACAGCCCACGTCGAGCACGACGTCCGCGGGCGCCAGGTGCTCGGCGTACCAGTCGTGCCACGGGGTGTCGACGAGGTGCTTGGGATGGATGAAGTGCGGACTCTTGCCGGTGTACCGGACGAGGCGCACGCCCACCGACTTGCCCTTGCGGTTCACCACGTCGACGGCCCGCACGGCCCAGCGCGGGACCGCGGTCATCGCGTGCCGGAGCCGCGCGCCGCTTCGAACACGTCGAGGTAGCGGCCGGCCACCACGTCCCAGTCGAACTCCGTCTCGGCGGCGCGCCGCGCCCGCGCGCGCAGCGCCGCGCCCAGGGCGGGCTCGCGGAGTACGCGCGTCACGGCGCGCGCGAAGGCCGGGGCGTCGGCCGGCGGCACGACGAGCCCGGTCTGCCCGTCGCGGACGATGTCGAGCGTGCCGCCTGCCGCGGTCGTCACCACCGGGCAGCCCGAGGCCAGCGCCTCCAGCAGCACGATGCCCAGCCCCTCGTGCAGCGTGTGGAACGCGAAGACGTCCGCGGCGGCGTAGGCGTCGGGCAGCTCGGCGTTGGGGATGGCGCCCGTGAAGGTCACGCGGGCCCCCACCCCGAGCTCGGCCGCGCGCCGCTCCAGCGCCGCGCGCTCGGGCCCGTCGCCGACGACGACGAAGCGCGCCTCCGGCACGTCGCGGGTCACGAGCGCCGCGGCCTCCAGGAACGTGGCGACGCCTTTACGCGGATAGAGGCGCTGCACCGTGAGCACGACGCGATCGCCCGGCGCGGCACGAAAGCGCGCGGCCGCCGCCGGCGGCCGGGGGTGAAACGCCTTGACGTCCACGCCGTACGGCAGCACCGTGCACGGCACGCCGGGCGCCGGCGGGTACTCGCGCTGCACGACGTCGCGCACGAACGACGAGATGCAGGTCACGCCGTGGGCGCCGCGGATCGCCCGCCGCATCAGTGCGCGCCACAGCGGGCCCGGGCGGTAGTGCGGGTCGTAGACGTCCATGCCGATCAGCGTCGTGACGGTGGGGATGCCGAGGCGCCGCGCCCACCACTGCCCGGCGACGCCGGTCGGCAGCAGGTAATGCTGGTTGATCACGTCGGGCCGCAGCCGCCGCCAGATCGGGCCGAGCTGCCGGAACGACGCCACCACGATGTTGGCCGTGCGTCCGCGGCCGCCGGGCGCGGGGACCGGGTAGCGGTGGACCTCGACACCGCCCTCCATCACCTCGTGCAGCGGCCAGGCGGGATCGAGCTGCGGCGTGGCGACGCTGACGGTGTGGCCGCGTGCGGTCAGGCGGCGGCCCAGCTCGAGCGCGCCGATCTCGGCGCCGCCGAGCACCGGCAGGAACGACGGGATCAGCAGCCCCAGCTTCAGCGCGACGCCTCCTCGAAGAGCTCACGGTGCTCGCGCACCCACGCCACCATCGCCCGGACGGCGTCGGCGGGCGACGTGCGCGGCTGCCAGCCCAGCGTCTCGGCGGCGCGCCGCACGTCGGAGACGTACACGCGCTGATCCGAGGCGCGCCAGTCGGCGAAGCGGACGGGCGGGCGGCGGCGCGTCTCCCCCTCGAGGAAGTCGAGCAGCTCGAGCAGCGACAGCGTGAAGCGCGGCCCGCCGCCGATGTTGCAGACGAGGCCGTGACCGGCCGGCCGCGCGATGAACGCCTGCATGGCCTCCACGAGGTCGTCGATGAAGAGCACGTCGCGCACCTGCTTGCCGTCGCCGTAGATCGTCAGCGGCTGTCCGAGCAGCGCCGAGATCACGAAGTGCGCGACCCAGCCCTGGTCCTCCACGCCGAATTGCCGCGGGCCGCAGATGCAGCTCATGCGGAAGACCGCGGTGGGCAGCCCGTACAGCCGTCCGTACTCCTGCACGTAGAGGTCGGCGGCCAGCTTGGAGGTGCCGTAGGGCGTGTGCTTGCTGTGGTCCACCGACAGCGTCTCCGGCACGCCGTTGGCGTGACCGCCGGTGAACGCGTAGCGCTGGCCGGCCTCGGCCACGCCGAGCGCGTTGACGTTCTCCCCGTAGACCTTGTTGGTGGACGTGAAGACGATGGGGATGGGCCGGCCGGCGGCGCGCGCCGCCTCCAGCACGCGGAACGTCCCGATGACGTTCGTCTCGAAGTCGGTGGCCGGATCGGTCAAGGACGTCGTGACCGCCGTCTGGCCCGCCGTATGGACGATCGCGTCCGTCTCGCGGACGAGGTCGCCGACCAGCGCGGCGTCGCGCACGTCACCGCGCACGCAGGTGACGTTGGCGGCCTTGGCCAGGATGTTCCAGGTGAACTCCGCGGTGCGCGGCGAGGCGTGGAGCAGCCGGGCCCGCGAGAGGTTGTCGAGCGCGACGACCCGATGCCCCGCGCGGGCGTACGCCTCGGCCACGTGCGAGCCGATGAAGCCGGCGCCGCCGGTGACGAGCACCCTCATCGCCGCGCCCCGGGCTTGACGTAGGAGGCGTACCACTCGTCGGGGCCGAGCGGCACCTCGGCGGTGAGATGCGCGTCGAGATAGGCCACGGTCTCCGCGCGCTGGGCCGCGCTCTCCACGAGATTCTCCTTCCCCGGGTCGTGCGAGAAGTTGAGGAACAGGCGGCCGCCCGGCTTGAGGTGCTCGGCCAGGTGACGGACGACCTCGAGCGGGTTGATGACGTGCTCGAGGACTTCGAGGCACGCGATCACGTCGTACGTGCGGCGCAGCGGCAGGTCGCGCCCGAAGCCCGGCTCCAGCGCCTCCACGTTGCCGTGGCTGCGGAAGCGCCAGCGCGCGAACTCGAGCGCCGGCGCCGGCAGGTCCACGATGGTGAAGCGCCAGCGCGCGAAGCGCGGCACCAGCCACGCCGTCACCGGCGCCACGCCGCTGCCGTACTCGCAGAAGTCCCCCTCCGGCCCGACGGCGCGGAGCGCGTCACCGACCCAGTGAAAGCAGGAGTTGCGGTGGTAGTACATCTGGCGCAGCACGAAGTAGTCGGTCTCGGCGAAGAACGAGCGGTAGTCGGCCTCGCCTTCCCGCGGCTTGCGGTCCCAGAGCTTGGACGCCTCCATGCGCAGCAGCGTGTAGCGGATCCAGAACTCCTGCATGGTGAGCCCGCGGTAGTAGCCCGACAGCTCGCGGAACCAGCCGCGGTTCAGGCCGAGCCGCTCGAGGACCTGGAGCCGGCGGCGGCAGAGGTAGTCACGCCCTGTCATGCCCCGCGTCATGCGCGCGCCTCCCGTCGTCCGGCCATGAACTCGATGTAGGGCGTGATGCGGAACAGCCGGTAATACGCGCGCACGAGGGGCCACAGCGGACCGCCGACGGGCCGGCCGTACCCCGGATCGTAGTCGCGCAGCACCCGTCCGCCGGCGGCCTCGAGCAGGCCGAGGCACTGCCGCCGCGAGAGCGGGCGCAGCGTGGCCAGATACGCGGTCGGCCGCCCGCGCGCGGCCAGGTAGAGCCGCGCCAGCGCCGCCGGCAGCCACGGCAGCCAGAAGACCTTGTAGTGTCCCTCGAAGCAGCTCCAGCGGTTGTTCGTGTGCAGGTAGAGCCGGGCGTCGGGCCGCATCACGCGCACCATCTCGCGCAGCGAGCGGCGGGCATCCTCGACGTGCTCGATGGCCGCATAGCAGTAGACGAGGTCGAAACTGGCGTCGGGGAACGGCAGCGTCTCGGCCACCGCGTGCAGCGCGCGCTCGCCGTGGCGCATCCGGGCGCGCGTGATGGTCACGGCGGCGGCCGACTCGTCGAGGCCCCACACCTCGGCCCCGGCCTGCTCGGCGAGCACGTTGAAGCCCCCGGTGCCGCAGCCCACGTTGAGCAGCCGCTTGCCGCGAATCGGCCCCACGGCGCGCTCGAGCGCGGCCAGCCGCTGCCCCTCGTAGGCCTTGTCGTCGAGGCGCACGCTCACGAGGTCACGCCAGCCGGGAATCCCCAGCGTGTCGCGGTAGTACTTCGTGTAGTAGTCCGCGAGCGCCGCCTTCACGTCGAGCGTGGTGGCCTCAGGCACGGCGGAACACCGGCTGGATGACGGGACCGTGCAGCCGTCCCTCCACGTCGTCCGCGTCCAGCGCCTCGGCCAGCACGGCGAGCGCCGCGCGGCAGGCGTGCAGCGTGCGCTCGATGTCGGCATCGCTGTGGCGGTAGCACAGGTTGAAGCCGCCGGCGTTCAGGATGCCGCGCCGCACGACTTCCTGCTGGAAGAGGCTCTTCATGGCCAGCGACTCCCGGCCCTGGCGATCCGTGAAGGTCAGCACCGTGCGCGGCGGCAGGCCGATGCAGCGCGTGCGCTCGGCCAGGCCGGCCTCGGCGGCCAGTGCGTTGTAGCCGTCCTGCAGCTTGCGCCCCTGCGCCCAGATGTGGGGGATCACGGTGCCCTCGCGGAGCTTGGTGATGGTGGCCTTGGCGGCGGCCAGCGAGAGCACCTCGCCGCCGAAGGTGAACGAGAAGAAGATCTCGTCGAAGACCTGCATGAGATCGCGGCGGCCGACCACGGCGGAGACCGGGAAGCCGTTGGCCATGGCCTTGCCGACGGCGGCAAGGTCGGGCGTGACGCCGTAGCGCTCCTGCGCGCCGCCGAGCGCCACGCGGAAGCTCGTCACCACCTCGTCGTAGATCAGCACGGCGCCGTGGGCGCGCGTGAGCTCGGCGACGTCCTTCAGGAACGTCCCGGCCGGCTCCACCACCCCCACGGGCTCCATGATGACGGCGGCGAACTCACCCGGGTGTGCGTCGAAGAGCTTCCGCAGCGAGGCGAGGTCGTTGTACGCGAAGAGGTGCGTGAGCTCGCGCACCGCCTGCGGCACGCCGCGGGCGCGCGTCGTCGCGCCGATGTACCAGTCCTGCCAGCCGTGGTAGCCGCAGGCGGCGATGCGCTCGCGGCCCGTGTAGGCGCGCGCCACGCGCACGGCGCCCGAGGTGGCGTCGGAGCCGTTCTTGCCGAAGCGCACCATCTCGGCGCACGGGATGATCTCGGTCAGCAGCTCGGAGACCTCGACCTCCAGCGGGTGCGGCAGCGATAGGGCCACGCCGTCGGCCAGCTGCGCGCGCACGGCGGCGGCGACGTCGGGATCGTTGTGGCCGAGCACGATCGGCCCCAGCGCCATCGGGTAGTCGATGTACTCGTTGCCGTCCACGTCCCACACGTGGCTGCCCTCGGCGCGCTGCAGGAACAGCGGCGCCACACCGCGCACGAACTGGGTGTGGCCCTTGCTGAAGGTCTGGGTGGCGGACGGGATGACCTTCTCGGCGCGCGCAAAGTACTCCTCCGAGCGCGCGAGCGGCCGGTGCGTCGTGTCCATCGGCGATTCTCCCGGGCCGCCGCTCGTCGCGCCATCGGCGCGCAGCGACTTGGCGTAGCCCTCGTTGCGGGTGAGCGACCGGTTGATCTCGAGCAGCGCCGGCTCCCGGCGCAGCAGGGCGAGGACCTCGGCCATGCCGGCGGCGCGCGCGCCGCCCAGCCGCGCGTAGACCGCGCGGACGAAGTCGAGGTCGGCCGCCTCGTCCACCGTCCAGCGCAGCGCCGAGAGATCCTCGGCGTGGCGCACGTTGGCGAGACGGAAGCGTTCCGGATGCTTCCAGATGTACGGCGTCACGTGCTCGCGCTCCGAGGGCAGCCGCGCCTCGTGCCACGCGCGGGCGAGCGCCGCGGCCGAGAACACCTCGGTGTCCTGGCCGTCGGGGAACGTCGGCGGCTGCGTGTTGCTCGCGTAGTCGAGGCCGCCGCGGGCGTCGAGGAAGCGCGCGAGCACGAGACCGGCGACCGCCGGATCCAGCAACGGGCAGTCCGGCGTGATCCGCACGGCCACGGAGACGCCGAAGCGCGCGGCAGCCTGGTGGAAGCGATCCAGGACGTCGTGCTCGCTGCCGGCGTACACGGGCAGCTTCTCCCCCTCGGCGAAGTCGATGATCGCGCGGTCGGCGGGGCGGTCCGTGGTCGCGATGACGACGCCGTCTAGCCCGGGGATCCGTCGGGCCCGATCGACGAGGTGACCGAGGAGCGGGCGGCCGGCCAGGTCCATCAGCGTCTTGCCGGGCAGCCGGCTCGACCTCATGCGCGCCTGCACGATGGCGGCGATCACGGCTCGAGCCTCACCGGCCGGCCCGCGGCGGCGGAGGCCTTGGCCGCCATCGCGATCTCCAGCACGCGGCGGCCGCCGGCGACGTCGCACATGGGCGCCTTGTCGTGCTCCACGCAGTCGACGAAGTGGCGCAGCTCCTCGACGAACATGTGGTTGCGGTCGGTGTTGATCGACTCCTCGAAGACGTCGTGCCGGCGATCCTCCTTGCCGTACACCCGCACCGTCTGCGCGATGTAGTCCCAGGCGATCAGCCCGTCCTCGCCGATCACCTCGCACGAGCGCCGGTAGGTCCGCTGCAGGTAGTCGAGGTGGACGTTGGCGACGGCGCCGCCGTCGAACTTCAGCAGCAGGTCGGCGTTGTCCTCGGTGTCGATCTCCAGGCTCGAGACCTTGCCGGCGTAGCAGAACACCTCGCGCGGCTCGCCGAGGAGCCAGCGCAGGTAGTCGAGCTCGTGGATCGAGTCGAGGATGATGCCGCCGCCGGTGGCCTGGCGCGCGCCGTAGCCACGCCGGTAATCGGTGTGCGGCCGCCAGTACGGCAGGTAGTAGCCGCAGTGCGCGCGCGCGGAGAGCGGGGCGCCGATGCGCCCGTCGTCGATCAGCCGCTTGACGAGCTGCAGGCTCGGCAGGAAGCGCAGGTTGCACGCTACCAGCACGGCCAGGCGCTTGTCGGCTGCCTCGGCCGCCAGCTCGGCGGTGCCGTCCAGCGTGTGGGCGAGCGGCTTCTCCACGAGCACGTGGCGACCGCGCGCGACGGCGGCGCGCGCCTGGGCCAGGTGGCGATCGGTCGGCGAGCACACCAGCACCGCGTCGGCCTCGGCGGCCAGCGCGGCCGTCTCGTCGCCGGTGACGAGCGCGCCGGCGCCGGCCAGCGTCGCGGCCTCGGCGCGGCGGCCGGCGTCGGGGTCGAACACGGCGGCGATGGCATGGCCGAGCGTGCGTGCGTTGCGGAGATGACGCAGCCCGATCGAGCCCGCACCGAGGATGGTGAAGCGCATCCGCTACACGTCCGCGCGCGAGGCGCCGCGCACCGCCTGCGTCCGCTTCTGCTGCTCGCCCGTGTGCGGATGGCGCACGGTGTTCTGCCCGCCCAGCTCGGTGACCGCCCACCACGAGAGATCGATGACGTCCTGGTCGGGCAGGTCGCTGAAGTTCGTGCGCACTTCCTCGCCCTGCTCGCCCAGCCGCAGGAAGTACTGCTCCACCATGTCCTCGTCGGCCGGCCCGGGCTGGCCGGTCACCGCCTTGCGGATGAGGCCGCGCTGCATCGCCAGCTCCCAGAACGAGGTGCCGGGGTACGCGGTCGTGAAGAAGAACACCTCGGGCTTGAGGCCGACCTTGCGGCAGAAGTCGACGGTCTCCTGCACGGTCGACTTCGACTCGCCGGGTGAGCCGATCATGAACGAGCAGTCGGCGTAGCCGAGCACGCGCTGCGTCTCCAGGATGGCAATCTCCATCTTCTCGAGCGTCTGGCCGCTCTTGTCGATGGCCTTCAAGATGGTCGGGCTGGCCGACTCCACGCCGTAGCCGGCCTGACGCATGCCGACCTCCCACGCCTGCTCCAGCATGTGGGGCCGGCCCTCGCGCTTGCCGCGGATGACGTCGTCGGCCACGATGTTGGTGCGGCAGGTGCCGCCCCACAGCACCTCGAAGCCCGTCGCGCGCTTGCGCGCGCGCAGCGCCTCCACGAACTCCAGCGCCCAGCGATAGTCGGTCATCAGCAGGTCGTCGAGGAAGTGGATGTAGGCCGCGTCGTAGCGACGCTTCAGATATTCCATTTCATCGACGACTTCGCGCGGACTGCGCAACCTGTACGTTTTCCCGAGGTACGCCGCGTAACAATAATCACAGGCCTTCGACGCGTACGGACAACCGCGCGAAGCGATCATCGAGAGCGAGTACTGGCCGGGCGCGACGGAGGCGCCGTCGATCCACTTCGTCTGCCAGTTGAGGTGGCCGACGGGGTTGATCTTGTAGACCTCGTCCTCGGCCCAGCGCGAGCGCAGCGGCCACGGCAGCGTGTCGAGCCCGAGCCCGCGCGAGGGCAACGACGGACGCAGGCCGTTGTTGCGCACATCCCACTCGCCCGGCCGGATCATGTGCCGGTAGGCCACGCCCTTGACGCCCTCGAGCGGGGCGCGCTTCTCCAGACGATGCAGCAGCTCGGAGAAGGTCACCTCGCCCTCTTCCTGCACGACGGCGTCCACGCCGAGCCGGCGCACCATGAACTCCGGCATGGACGACGCGATGCCGCCGCCCAGCACGATCGGCACGTCAGGATGCACGCTGCGACAGAGCCGGGCGATGCGCCGGATCCACGAGTACTGCGTGATGATGCCGCCGAGGCCGATGACGTCGGGCCGCTGACGCTGGAGTGTGTCGATCACGCGCGACTCCACCCACTTCACGAACGCCTCCGGCGAGCTCTTCACCGGCTGCTTGCGCTCGGCGTTGAGGTCGAGCACGTCGATCGTGTGGCCATCCATGGCCGCCACCGCGGCCACGTAGGCGTGGCCGATCGGCAGGATGTTCGGGTACGACCACTCGCGGATCGGCGCGTTGATCAGCAGCAGGCGCAAGCCGTCCTTGCGCGGGGCGTAGGGCCGCTCGGACTCCTGCGTGGTGATCCGCGGCCACGCCGGGTCCAGCACGTGGTTGTCGCTGCCGAAGCGCTCGAAAAAGCGCGCCGGCGTCGGCCCGCCCTGACCGGCGCGGCGAATCGACGGGAACTCGACGATCTGTGGAGTCTGCGTGGTCATGTCTCCCCCGCTCATGTCCGGAGCGCCCGGATCAGCTCGAACGCTTCGGCGTACGCCATGCCCGCCACCGAGCCCCAGCGCCGAGCGGTCGCCCGCAGCGCCTCCGCCGACCGCGGATGCGGGAACGCGCGCGCCTCGCCGGCGTAGCGCGCCATGCAGGCCAGCTTGACCTCGATGGTGTCGCTCACGTCCTCGAACACGCTGGGCCGGAACGCCGGCTCCAGCCGCTGGAACGCCCACTCGGTCGCCGACGGCGCCTCGAACGCGTAGAGATCCTTCACGCCCGCGCCCGGCAGCGGCCGCGTCGCCGTCAGCACCGCCTGGAACGTGAGGCGATGATCCACGTTGAGATCGCCCGGGTGGTGCGTGTAGACCACGTCGGGCGTCAGCTCGCCGAGCCAGCGCTCGACCTGCTTGACGATGTCGAGCAGGGCGACGGTGTCGAAGCGGTTGTCCGGGAAGTCGGCGAAGCTCACCGACTTGGCGCCGAGCATCCCGCCCACCGCGCGCGCATCCTCGCGCAGGGCGGCGAGCGCCCGCGCGTCCAC
>JBKPRI010000358.1:0-6968 GCA_046734515.1 Candidatus Methylomirabilota bacterium
GCGGCCGTCAGCTCGGACGGCGCCGCCGCGGAGATGAGCGAGAGGATCGCGCGCGCCGCCCGCGCGCCGACACCCGGCTCGCCGAGCACGCCGGCCAGCTCGCGGAAGGCCGCGCGCTGGGCCTCGAGCGCCGCGGGCGACGCGAGCAGGCCGAGCGCGGTGTCGGCCACGCGCTCCACCGTGAAGGCGCGCTGGTAGAGCTCGGGCACGACGGCGCGGCCGAGCACGATGCTGGGCAGGCTGATCCACGGCACGAGCGTCAGCAGGCGCACCCACGCCTCGGTCAGCTGCGAGAAGCGGTAGCACACCACCATCGGCGTGCCCAGCAGCGCAGCTTCCAGGGTCGCCGTCCCCGACGCGACCAGCAGGAGGTCGGCGGCGCGCATCACCGCGTACGCATCGCCGTGGACGACCTGGAACGGCGGGTCGGATCCGGCCACCTTCTCGACCAGGCTGCCCAGGTATCGACCCGTGCTGGCGCCGCTCGCGACGACCGGCGCGGCCGCCAGCACGAACCGCACGCCCGGATGCACGGCCGCGATCCGCGCAGCCACGGGCTTCAGCACGGGCAGCGTGCCGGCGATCTCCTGCGCACGACTCCCCGGCAGCACGCCGACGACCAGCTCGCCGGTGCCGAGCCCCAGCCGTCGCCGCGCGGCTTCGCGCGTGGGCGCACCCTCGAGCGCGTCGAGCACCGGATGGCCGACGAACTCCACCGGAACACCCGCCGCCCGATAGAGGGCGGCCTCGAACGGAAACACCGCGAGCACGCGCGACACGCGCGCCCGGATGGCGCGCATCCGCCACGGCCGCCACGCCCAGATCTGCGGGGGGACGAAGTAGGCCACGGGAATCCCGACCCGGCGCGCGACGCGCGCGAGGCGCAGGTTGAACTCGGGGAAGTCGATCAGGACGAGCGCCGCCGGGCGGGTGGAGCCGGTGAGCGCGGCGCGCGCGCGGCGCCACGCCGCCAGCAGCGTGGGAATCGGCCCGAACGCTTCCGTCCCGCCGATGGCCGCCGCCGCCGTGACGTCCGCCAGCCGCGCCAGTCCGGCCGCGGCCATCCGATCACCGCCCATGCCGATCAGCGGCCGCGACGGAGCCAGCGCGCGCAGCGCCCGGCACAGCGTGGCGCCGTGCAGGTCGCCGGACGCCTCGCCGGCAATCACCATGATGGGGGCGGTGTCAGGCGCCGGCATCCACGCTCACCAGCGCCATGCCGGTCTTGTCCGCGCAGTGGATGGTCGCCTCGCGCTCGAGCATCAGCACGCAGCCGGCTTGAATGGCGAGGGCCGAGGCGCCCCCTGCGGCCGCGGCCTCGAGCGTTTCGAGACCGATGCCGGGCGTGTCGAAGCGGAAGTCGTGGCCCGCCGCGACGCCCTTGACCACGATGGCGCCCGGGCCGCTGAGCGCGGTGCCCCGGCGGATGGCCGCGGTGGTGCCCTCGATCGCCTCCACCGCGCTGACCGCGCCCCGCCGGACCACCACCGTCTGGCCCACGCTGGCCTGCGCCATCACGCGCGCCACGGCGAAGCCGCGCCGGATGTCGCTCCACTCGGCCTCGGTGGGCTCGCGCGCCGACCACGTGCGCGCGGCGCCGACCCAGTCGCCGAGAAAGGGACGCTGATCGAGCAGCTCGATGCCGAGCCCGGTGAGCGTGCTCTCGATGGCGCCCGTGATGTTGCCGTCGAGCAGCGCGCCGGCCTGGGCGGCCATGCGCGCGTGGACGGCGTCGGGCGGACCGGCGGCCAGCAGGTCCCCCATCCAGAACTTTCCGGAAAACGCCACGGCAGAGACCTGCTCGCGGGCCAGCGCCTCGACGACGGGGCCCATCGCCTCGATGCGCGTGGGCACGATGGTGTCGGCGACGGGGCGGAGGTCGCCGGCGCCGGGAAACGCGAAGGCCACCACCCGCCAGCCCTGCCGGCGGGCCTCGCCGGCCATACGCGCCGGCAGAACGCCGGCGCCGCACATCAAGCCCAGCGTGCGGGCACCGGAATTAATGGTCGGGCTCGCGCCACGCCACCTCGGGGACGCCGTCGCGGATCATGCGCTCGATCTCGAGCGCCATGGCCAGCGAGCGCAGGTCGTCCTGCTGGGCCAGCGCCACCGGCTCGCCGGCGCGGCGGCGCCGCATGGCGCCGACCAGGTGCTGGATCTCCAGCTTGAGCGGGTTGTCCCGGTGCACCTTGAGGTGCTCGACGAACGACGCGCGGCTGTACCGGATGGAGCCGCGCGCCATCGTGTATTCCTGGGCGGCGCGCTTGTAGATGTGGATGTCCTGCTCGGTGTAGTCGAGCACGATGTAGGCGTCGGGCTGCGTGATGGCCAGCGTGCGGATCTTCTCTTCCGTCGCGCGGCTCGCGGTGATGATGGCCACGGCGCCGGAGGCAAAGCGAATCTGCACGGTGGCCACGTCGGCCACCTCGCTGTGCACGGCGGCGCCCTGTGCGGCCAGCCGCTCGGGCGGCGAATCCACCAGGTTCAGCACGATGTCGATGTCGTGAATCATGAGGTCCATCACCACGGTGTCCTTCTGCACACGCGGGATGAAGGGCCCCAGCCGCCGCGACTCGATCAGGATGGGCGCGGTGACGAGGTGCTTGAGCTCGTCCACCGCGCCGTTGAAGCGTTCGACGTGGCCGACGTGGAGAATGGCGCCGCTGGCGTTGGCCACCTTGAAGAGCTCGCGGGCCTCCTCGAGCGTGGGCGTCATCGGCTTCTCCACCAGCACGCTGATCCCGGCCTCCAGCAGGTCCCGCGCCACGTGGAAGTGCTGCTCGGTCGGCACGGCGACGCTGGCCACGTCGACCTTGCCGATCAGATCACGGTGGTCGCCGAAGGGCTGCGTCCCGTACTGCGACGCGATGACGCGGGCGCGATCGGCGTCGATGTCGGCGACGCCGACCAGCTCGACTCCCGGCAGCTCAGCGTAGACGAGCACGTGGTACTGGCCCATGTGGCCGGTGCCGACGACCCCGGCGCGAACGGGTTGAGTGACCGCCATCAGGAGCTCACCTCTTCCGGCGCCGCCGTCTCGCGCGGCGCGCCGCAAATGCCGTGGCGCGTGGCCCCGGCGATGAAATCGATCAGCGCCCGCACGGGCGCACACGGCTCCACCTCGGCCTCGATGCGCTCGACCGCGCGCTTGGGCGCCAGCCCGCTCCGGTAAAGCACGCGGTAGGCGTCCTGCAGCGCACGCCGCTCGGGGGGCGGCATGCCGGCACGGCGCAGGCCCACGACGTTGACCGACCGGACGGTGGCCGGCTGGCCGTCCACCAGCATGTAGGGTGGCACGTCGGCATTCACCTTGGCCATCCCGCCGACGTAGGCGGCGGTGCCCACCCGGGTGAAGGGCACGAAGCCGGTCAGCCCGCCGATGGTCGCCCGGTCGCCGATCTGGCAGTGCCCCGTGAGGCCCGCGTAGTTGATCACGATGACGTGGTCGCCGAGGCGGCAGTCGTGGGCGACGTGGGCCAGCCCCATGACGAGCGTGTCACGCCCGATCTCGGTCCAGCCCTCGGGTGTGGTGGCCCGATGCACGGTCACGTGCTCGCGCAGCACCGTGCCCTCGCCGATGCGCACGCCCGACGGCGTGCCGTCCTTGAACTTGAGGTCCTGGGGCACGCCGCCGATCACCGAGCCATGGCCGATCTTCACGCGCGCGGCCAGCGTCACCTGCCCCTCGAGCACCACGTGGTGGCCGACCTCGACGTCGTCGGCCAGCGTGACCTCGGGACCGACGACGGTGTAGGCGCCGATGCCCACGCGGGCGCCCAGCTGCGCGCGCGGGTCGACGAGCGCGGTGGGATGGATGCCGTCGATCATGCCGGGCGTCCCTTGTCGTCGTCCAGGCGGGCCGCCAGCTCGTCCAGACGCTTCTCGAGCGCGCGAACCTGGCGCAGCAGCTCGGGCAGCCGTGCCTCGGCCACCATGATGCGCTTGGCCAGGATGAGCGGGCGGGCGGGCGTGCCCAGCACCTTCTCGCCGGCCTCGAGGCTGCTCGGGATGCCCGCCTGGGCGCCGGCCACGACGCCGTCGCCGAGGGTCACGTGATCGGCGACGCCGACCTGGCCGGCCAGCACGACGCCCTTGCCGAGCCGGGAGGAGCCGGAGACACCGACCTGGGCGATCAGCAGTGAATGCTCGCCGACCTCCACGTTGTGGCCGATCTGTACGAGGTTGTCGATCTTGGTGCCGCGCCGGATGATCGTGTCCCCGAACGTCGCGCGGTCGATCGTCGTGTTGGCGCCGATCTCCACGTCGTCCTCGATGAGCACGCCGCCCACCTGAGGGATCTTGCGATGTCCGCGGCCGTCGAAGGCGAAGCCGAAGCCGTCGGCGCCAAGCACCGCGCCGCCGTGAATGATCACGCGGCGCCCGAGACGCACGCCGTCGCGCAGGCTCACGTGCGGATAGATTTCCGTGCCCTCGCCGATCTGCACGCCGGGACCCACGTGGACGAGCGCGTGCAGACGCACGCCGGCGCCGATCACGGCGCCGCTCTCGATCACGCAGAGCGGCCCCACGCTGGCGCCGGGATCGACGCGGGCGTCGGCGGCCACCACCGCGGTGCGATCCACGCCCGGCGGCGCCGGCACCGGGGGATGGAAGAGACGGACCAGGTCGATCATCGCCTGCTGCGGCGTCGCGCACCGCAGCGCCGGGGCCGGCAGGTCCGTGACGTCCGGGGATGCCAGGAACGCGCCCGCGCGCGAGGCGCGGGCCGCGTCGTGGTATCGGGTGTCGGTGATGAAGGAGATCTGGTCGGGCCCGGCGCTGTCCAGGGGCGCCACCCCCACCACGACGCGGGCGGGATCCCCCTCCAGCCGTGCCTGCAGCACTTCGGCGAGCTTGCCGAGCGTGAACCCGGCTTTCGCCATCGTCCCTACGGCTTCTTGCCTGGCGCGGGCGCGGGAGCAGGAGCCGGCGCGGCCGCCGGCGCCGGGCCTCCCGGTGCCGGGCTTCCCGCCGCGGGCTTGGTCCCCGACTGCTTGTCGAAGGCGCGGATGATCTCGTCGGTGAGGTCGGCCTCCGCGGCGGCGTAGATCACCCCGGCCCCGCGCTTCTCCACGACCAGATAGTAGCCCTTCTCCTTGCCGATCCGCTCGATGATGCCGGAGACGTCCTGCAGCACCTTCTGGAGGAGCTGCGCCTCCTTGCGCTCGAGCTCCTTCTGGAAATCGTCGGCCAGGCGAGCGGCGTCGCGGCGCTTGCGCTCGAACTGGTCCTGCTTGTCGCGCCGGGCCTCGGGCGTGAGCAGGGCGCCCTTCTTCTCGAGCTCCTCGCGCAGCTTCTCGAGCTCGACGCGCTTGCCGTCCATCTCCCTCTGCATCGTCGCCTTGTCACGCTCCAGCGCCTCGCGCGCGGCCACGCCGGCCGCCGAGCGCGCCAGCACCCGCTGCACGTCGATGTAGGCGATCTTCTGCAGGGCGGCGGTGCTGCTGGCCGCCGGCGGCGGCGCCTGGGCGCGGGCCACGGCAATGGCGCCGAGGGCCAGTCCGAGCGCGAGCACGAGACTCCATACACGCTTCATCCAAATCCTCCTCAGAACGGTGAGCCGACCGAGAACTGGACGGCGCCGATGTCGTCCTTCTTTCCGTTCACGGTCCGCCGGTCGGGGTTGATGCCGTAGTCGACGCGGATCGGCCCGAAGGGCGAGCGCCAGCGGACACCGCCACCGATGGCGTAGCGCTGATCGGTGAGGTCGAAGTCGGTGCCGAATCCGTACACGTTGCCGACGTCGATGAAGCCGGCAAGCCGGAACTCGTACGGCAGCGGAATGATGTACTCGACGTTGGCCAGGTCGTAGCCGTTGCCGCCCGTGCGCTGGCCGGCCGAGTCGACCGGCGAGATCCGCCGGGGCTTGAAGCTGCGTACGGTATTGGGGCCGCCGAGATAGAAGCGCTCGAAGACCGGCAGCTCGGACTTTCCCGTCAGGCCGTCCTCGCCGATGCCGAAGCCCCAGCCGCCTTCAATGCGGCCCGACAGCACGTGGCCGAACCAGATCGGCTTGAAGTAGGACGCCGAAGCGAGCAGCTTGACATACTTGGAGTCGCCGCCGAGCCCGGCCACGTCGACGCTGAAAGTGGTCAGCCCGCCCCGCGTGGGCGCCTGGAGATTGTCGCGGCTGTCCCGGGTCACGGCCATGATCAGCGCCGACGTGATGCGCGAGCCCTCCTGCTCCTTCAGCAGCTCGTCGGTGGACACCACGTCGCTGATCTTGTCCCGCGTGAGCCGGTAGGCCGCGTTCCAGCGCCAGTACTCCAGGAACGGATGACTGAGACGCAGGTTGCCGCCCACGGTGTCGTACTGGTACTCGTCGAAGCTCCGCATCGTGCTGAACAGGTCGAAGCCGGCGGCCAGCGGGCGGTCGAAAAGCCAGGGCTCCGTGAAGCTGATCTGGCCCTGCTGCGTCTCGGCGCCGGCCCGGATGCGCAGGCCCAGCTGCCAGCCGCGCCCGAGGAAGTTGTTCTGGGAGATGTCGAGCGTGCCGACGAAGCTGTCGGCCGAGGAATAGCCGCCGCCGATCGAGAAGAGACCGGTCGGGCGCTCGGTCACCTCGACGTTGACGATGATGCGGTTCTTCGAGGTGCCGGGCTGCGTCAGCACGTTCACCGTCTCGAAGTACCCGAGGTTGATGAGGCGTTGCTTGGCCCGCTGCAGCTTCTGCAGCGTGAAGAGGTCGCCCTCCACGAAGGGCAGCTCGCGGCGCAGGATCCGGTCTTCGCTGCGCGTGTTGCCCGTGATGTTGATCCGCTCGACGTAGACCTCCGGGCCCTCGGTGATCTCGAGCGTGATGTCCACCGTCCGGGTGGCCGCCTGCTGCTCCGTGCGGGGATAGATGTCGGCCGACGCGCGTCCGATCGTACTGTACAGGTCGGTGATGCCGCGCACGCCGTCGCGCAGGGCACCTCGCGAGAAAACGTCGCCGCTCTTGAAGCCGAGCTGGCGGCGGAGCTCGCTCT
>JBKPRI010000359.1:0-5268 GCA_046734515.1 Candidatus Methylomirabilota bacterium
AAGGAGTTCCGCACGGCCAATCCAAAGGGCGGCAACGTGGGCGCCGCCAAGGCGGTCGGCACGCTGCTGGCCCAGCGGGCCAAGGCCTCCGGCCTCAACCAGGTGGTCTTCGATCGCGGCGGCTACCAATTCCACGGGCGCGTGAAGGCGCTCGCCGACGCTGCGCGCGCCGGCGGCCTCGTTTTCTAGACAGGAGAGTCTGAGTGGCGGAAGCGAAGATCGATCCCAGCGTGCTGGAGCTCAACGACCGCGTCGTCTCCATCAACCGGGTGGCCAAGGTCGTCAAGGGCGGCCGGCGGTTCTCGTTCACGGCGCTGGTCGTCGTGGGCGACGGCCGCGGGCACGTCGGCGTCGGCCTCGGCAAGGCCCACGAGGTCCCGGAGGCGATCCGCAAGGCGGTCGAGCACGCCAAGAAGGATCTGATCTTCGTGCCGCTCAAGGACACCACGATCCCGTGCGAGATCACGGGGCACTTCGGGGCCGGCCGGGTCTTCCTCAAGCCCGCGGTGCCGGGCACCGGCGTCATCGCCGGCGGCGCCGTGCGGCCCGTGCTGGAGGCGGCCGGGGTCCAGGACATCCTGACCAAGACGCTGGGAACGAACAACCCGCACAACGTGCTGAAGGCGACGATCGACGCGCTCCGGCGCATCAAGCGTCTTCAAGATCTGCACGCCGCGCGCCGTCGCGGCGGCGACGGCAACCTGGTGGAGGAGACGGTCGGTGCCAAGCAAGAAGCTTAAGGTCTCCCTGCGAAAGTCCATCATCGGCCTCAGCCCCAAGCAGGAGGCGACCGTAAAGGCGCTCGGCCTGCGGCGGATGCACCAGACCGTCACGCACGAGGACACGGCCCAGGTGCGGGCGATGATCGCCAAGGTCCCGCACATGCTCGAGGTGAGCGATGAAGCTTGAGGACCTGCGTCCCGCGAAGGGCTCGGTCAAGCGCCGCAAGCGCGTCGGCCGCGGGCCGTCGTCGGGCCACGGCAAGACGTCGACCAAGGGCCAGAAGGGCCAGAAGTCGCGCTCGGGCGGCGGAGCATCTCCCGGCTTCGAGGGCGGCCAGATGCCGCTCTATCGCCGCATCCCCAAGCGCGGCTTCCTGCCCTACGGCGGCAAGACCGAGTACGCGGTGGTGAATCTCAAGGCGTTGGGCGCGTTCGCCTCGGGAGCCACCGTGGATCCCGACGGCCTCGCGGGCGCCGGGCTCATCAAGCGGGCCGACCGCGGCCGCGTCAAGCTGCTGGGCGACGGCGATGTGCCGCACGCGCTGACGGTGCGGGTGCACGCGATCAGCGAGTCG
Organism: Candidatus Methylomirabilota bacterium; assembly: GCA_046734515.1. Lineage (GTDB taxonomy): Bacteria > Methylomirabilota > Methylomirabilia > Rokubacteriales > CSP1-6 > AR5. Next base: position 1,298 of record JBKPRI010000359.1, read on the forward strand.
GCCAAAACGAAGATCGAGGGGCACGGCGGCCGCGTCGAGGTGCTCCCGGCCAAGACCACCCCGTACTCCCGAAAGGACAAGGCGGCGGCCTCGTGATCGAGAGCCTGCAGTCGTTTCAGAACATCTTCAAGATCCCGGAGCTCAAGCGCCGGGTCCTGATGACCCTGGTGCTGCTCTTCGCCTATCGCGTGGGCGCGCACGTGCCCACGCCGGGCATCGACGGCCACGCGCTCGCCCAGTTCTTCGACCAGGTGCAGGGCACGCTGCTCGGCATGGTCGACCTGTTCTCGGGCGGCAACCTGCGACGGCTGTCGATCTTCGCGCTCGGCATCATGCCGTACATCTCGGCCTCCATCATCCTGCAGCTCCTCACCGTGGTGATCCCGGCGCTGGAGCGGCTGGCCAAGGAAGGCGAGGCCGGGCGCAAGAAGATCACGCAGTACACGCGCTACGGCACCGTCGCGCTCTCGCTCGTGCAGTCGCTCGGCATCGCCTACGGTCTGGAAGGCATGCGCAGCCCCACTGGGCTGTCGATCGTGCCCACGCCGGGCTGGGGCTTCCGGCTGCTGACGATGGTCACCCTCACCGCCGGCACCGCCCTGATCATGTGGCTCGGCGAGCAGATCTCCGAGAAGGGCATCGGCAACGGCATCTCGCTGATCATCTTCGCCGGCATCGTCGTGCGGCTGCCCTCGGCCATCACCGCGTCCTACACCCTGATCAGCACCGGCGAGCTCAAGCTGTTCGTGTTCGGCGCCATCGTGGCCATCATGGTGGCGGTGACGGCGGCGGTCGTCCTCATGCAGGAGGGCCAGCGCAAGATCCCCGTGCAGTACGCCAAGCGGGTGGTGGGCCGGCGTGTCTACGGCGGCCAGTCCACGCACATCCCGCTGCGCATCAACACGGCGGGTGTCATCCCGGTCATCTTCGCCAGCTCGCTCATCCTGTTCCCGGCCACCCTCACGCGCTTCATGCCGTACGGCTGGATGCAGTCGGTGGCCGACGCGCTCAGCCCCGGGCACGCCACCTACACGATGCTCTACATGGGCCTCATCGTGTTCTTCGCGTACTTCTACACGGCGATCGTCTTCAACCCCGTCGATCTCGCCGACAACATGAAGAAGTACGGCGGCTTCATCCCCGGCGTCCGCCCCGGCAAGAAGACCGCGGAGTACATCGACCACGTGCTCACGCGCATCACGCTGCCGGGCGCGCTCTTCCTGGCCCTGATCTCCGTGCTGCCGGACCTCCTGATCCGCTGGTTCAACGTGCCGTTCTACTTCGGCGGCACCAGCCTGCTGATCGTGGTCGGCGTGGCGCTCGACACCGTGCGCCAGATGGAATCGCACCTGCTCATGCGCAACTACGAGGGCTTCCTCAAGCGGTCGAAGTCCCGCTCGGGCGCCTTCGCGCGGCGGAGCTGACCGGGTGCGGGTGATCTTCCTCGGGCCTCCCGGCGCCGGTAAGGGCACGCAGGCCAAGGCGCTCGCCCAGGAGTGGGGGGTGCCGCAGATCGCCACCGGCGAGATGCTGCGCGACGCCGTGAAGGCCGGCACGCCGCTCGGCCGCGAGGCGGCGCGCATCATGGAGAGCGGCGCCCTCGTGCCCGACGACGTGATGGTGGGACTCATCGCCGAGCGCCTGCGCCAGCCCGACGCGGCCGCCGGCTTCATCCTCGACGGCTTTCCGCGCACGATCACCCAGGCCGAGGCGCTCAACCGCCTGCTCAAGGACCTGGGGCAGTCGCTCGACGCCGTCGTGTACTTCGACGTCCCCGAGGCCGAGCTGCTGCGACGGCTCACCGGCCGGCGCCTCTGCCGCCAGTGCCAGACGGCCTATCACACGGTGTCGGCGCCGCCGAAGCGGCCCGGCGTCTGCGACCGCTGCGGCGGCGAGCTCTACCAGCGCGATGACGATAGCGAGGCCACCGTGCAGAATCGGCTGAGCGTCTACGCGCGGCAGACCGCGCCCCTGCTCGATTACTACCGAGGGCGCGGCGTGCTCTCAACCATCAAGGGCGATGGCGCCATGTTAGCGATCGGCGCCGCCATCCGGCGGGCCGTGACGGAGCCGCGATGATCGAGCTCAAGTCGGGCCGCGAGATCGGTCTGATGCGGCGCGGCGGCCACATCCTGTCCGAGGTGATGGACCGCCTGCGCACCAGCGTGAAGCCGGGGATGTCCACGCTCGAGATCGACACGGACGTCGAGGAGTTCATCCGGTCCCGCGGCGCCATTCCGGCCTTCAAGGGCTACCGGGGATTCCCGGCCACGGTGTGCATCTCGATCAACGAGGAAGTGGTGCACGGCATCCCCTCGGCGAGCCGGCACGTCAAGGAGGGGGACATCGTCGGTCTGGACCTGGGGTGTATCGTTGAAGGGTACTATGCCGACTGCGCCTTCACGCTGGCAGTGGGTGAAGTGCCACCCCGGGTGCAGGAGCTGCTCGATGTGACCCGGGAGAGCCTCGAGCGGGGCATCACGGAGTGCCGGCCCGGCCGGCGCCTGTCCGACGTCTCCCACGCCATCCAGTCGCACGTGGAGCGGCACGGCTTCTCCGTCGTGCGCGCCTTCGTGGGGCACGGGATCGGCCGCGCGCTGCACGAGGAGCCGCAGGTGCCGAACTTCGGCGATCCCGGCCGCGGGCCGCAGCTGCGCGCCGGCATGGTGCTGGCGATCGAGCCGATGGTGACGATGGGCAGCTGGGAAGTCCGCATCCTGGACGACGGGTGGACGGCGGTGACCAAGGACGGGAGCCTGGCCGCCCACTTCGAGCACACGATCGCGGTGACCGAGAGCGGGCCCGAGGTGTTGACGAGCCGGAACGGGGCGGCCCGGGCCGCCTGAAAGCGCGAATGCCCAAAGAAGACGCGATCGAAGTCGAGGGGACCGTGGTGGAGCCGCTGCCGAACGCGATGTTCCGCGTCGAGCTGGAGAGCGGTCATCGCGTGCTGGCCCACGTGAGCGGCAAGATGCGGATGAACTTCATCCGGATCCTGCCCGGCGATCGCGTGAAGGTGGAGCTGTCGCCCTACGACCTCACGCGCGGGCGCATCACCTACCGATTCAAATAGGACAGATTCCTCATGAAAGTGAGACCGTCGATCAAGACGCGCTGCGAGCACTGCAAGGTGGTGCGGCGCTCGGGCGTGGTGCGCATCATCTGCAAGAACCCGCGGCACAAGCAGCGGCAAGGTTAGGGAGACGACCCATGGCGCGAGTGGCGGGAGTGGATCTGCCGAGAGAGAAGCGCGGTGAAGTGGCGGTGACGTACATCTACGGCATCGGGCGCGCCACCGCGACGCGCATCCTGAGCAAGGCCAACGTCGACCCGGCCAAGAAGGTCAAGGCCTGGAACGACGACGAGACGGCGCGCGTCCGCGAGCTCATCGAGCGCGAGCTGAAGGTCGAGGGCGACCTGCGGCGCGAGATCTCGATGAACGTGAAGCGGCTGATGGACATCGGCGCCTACCGCGGCATCCGCCACCGCAAGGGTCTGCCTGTGCGCGGCCAGCGCACTCACACGAACGCCCGCACCCGCAAGGGCCCGCGCAAGGGCGTCATGGTCAAGAAGAAGCCGACGGCGGCGGCCGCGCCTGCCCCCGCGGCGGCGCCCAAGAAGGCATAGGAGCTCACACGCATGGCAGAAGCCGCAAAGCCCGCTCCCCGGAAGAAGGGTGGCAAGAAGCGCGAGCGCCGCGAGGTTCGCACCGGCATCGCTCACGTGCAGGCCACGTTCAACAACACGATCGTGACGCTCACCGACAAGGGCGGCAACGTCGTGTCGTGGTCCAGCGCCGGCAGCGCCGGATTCAAGGGCTCACGCAAGTCGACCCCCTTCGCGGCCCAGACGGCGGCCGAGATCGCCGCCCGCAAGGCCATGGAGTTCGGGCTGAAGCAGATCGAGGTCTTCGTGCGCGGGCCGGGGGCCGGCCGCGAGGCCGCCATCCGCTCGCTGCAGGCGGTCGGGCT
>JBKPRI010000360.1:0-21264 GCA_046734515.1 Candidatus Methylomirabilota bacterium
GTCGTGCCCTGCGCGCGCTCGAGCCAGTAGAGCTGCTCCTGCCAGGCCAGGTGCCCGATCATCCAGGCGATCGGGTTGATGGACCCGAAGCGCCGCGTCGCCTCCTCGGCCGTGACGGCCTTGAGCCCGCGGACCCATTCACTGCGCGTGAGGCGGAGCTGCGTGACGAGCGGATGTGGCATGGCCGGATCCTCCCCCGCTGAAGACCCCGCAGGCGCCCGCGCGTGAAACGGGCTAGTCGACGCCCGCCAGCTTGAGCTCGTCGGCCCGGTGGCAGCCGACGAAGTGGCCGGGGGCGATCTCTTGCCAGGCCGGCGTGCGCGTGCGGCAGATGTCGACGGCGTGCGGACAGCGCGGGTGGAAGTAGCAGCCGCTCGGCGGCGCCGCCGGGTTGGCGACCTCGCCGGAAATGACGATGCGCTTGGCGCGCGAGCGTGGATCGGGCTCGGGCGCGGCCGACAGCAGCGCCGCGGTGTAGGGATGCCGCGGGGTCGAGAAGAGCGCGTCGGTCTCGGCCAGCTCCACCATGCGCCCGACGTACATCACCGCCACGCGGTTGCTGATGTGGCGCACCACGCTCAGATCGTGCGCGACGAAGAGGTAGGTCAGCCCCAGGTCGGCCTGGAGATCGACCAGGAGGTTCAGGATCTGCGCCTGCACCGAGACGTCGAGCGCGGAGACCGGCTCGTCGGCCACGACCAGGCGCGGGTGCAGCGCCAGCGCGCGGGCGATGCCGATGCGCTGACGCTCGCCGCCGCTGAAGGCGTGGGGAAAGCGTCGCATGTACTCGGCCCGCAGCCCGACGCGGCGCAGGAGATCGGCTACCCGCTCCTCGCGCTCGCGGCGGTTCTTCATGCCGTGCACCAGCAGCGGCTCGCCGACGAGGTCGAGCAGCGTCATGCGCGGATTGAGCGAGGTGAACGGGTCCTGGAAGATCATCTGCATCTCGCGGCGCAGCGCGCGCAGCGCGGCGGGCTTGAGGCCGCCCAGCTCCACGGTGGCGCCGTTCGCCGTGCGCATGAAGATCTCGCCGGCCGTCGGCTCGATCGCGCGCAGGATGCACCGCGCCGTGGTGGTCTTGCCGCAGCCGCTCTCGCCGACCAGTCCCAGGGTCTCGCCCTCGTCGATGTGGAAGTCGACGCCGTCCACCGCGCGGACGTGGCCCACCGTGCGCTTGAGAAAGCCCTTCTTGATGGGGAAGAGCTTCTGCAGCCCGGTGACGCGCAGGAGCGGCCCGGTGGCGCTCATTCGTAGAGGAAACAGCTCACCGCGTGGCGGTCGGCGACGGGCTTGAGGAGAGGGGCCTGCGCGTCGCAGCGGCCGGCCATGAACTCCGGGCAGCGGGGATGGAACGGGCAGCCGGCCGGGCGGTCGTAGGGATGCGGCACCGCGCCGGCGATCGGGGTGAGCCGCTCCCGGCTGCGCGCGCGCATACGCGGGATGGAGCGCAGCAGCGCGCGCGTGTAGGGATGGCGCGGGTCGTAGAAGATCGCGTCCACGGGCGCCTGCTCGACCACGCGGCCCAGGTACATCACCGCCACCTCGGTGGCCATCTCGGCGATCACGCCCAGGTCGTGCGTGATCAGCATGATGGCCATGCCGTCTTCCTTCTGGAGCTGGCGCATCAGCTCGAGGATCTGCGTCTGCGTGGTCACATCGAGCGCGGTGGTCGGCTCGTCGGCGATCAGCAGCGTGGGCCGGCAGGACAGCGCCATGGCGATCATGGCGCGCTGGCGCAGCCCGCCGCTCAGCTGGTACGCGAGCTGGTTCACGCGCTGCTCCGGCGTGGAGACCCCCACGCGCCGCAGCATCTCGATGGCCTGCGCGCGGGCCTGGTCCGGGGTGACGTCCTGGTGCAGGCGGATCGCCTCGACGATCTGGTTGCCGATGGAGTGCACCGGGCTGAACGACGACATCGGCTCCTGGAAGATCAGCGCGATCTCCGCCCCGCGGATCGCACGCATCTCGGCGCCGTTGGCGTCGAGCCGGGCGAGATCGACGGTGGCGGAGCCGCCGCCGTTGGCGGACGGCCGGCGGAAGTGGATTTCGCCCTCGATGATGCGTCCCGGCCGGTCCACGATCCGCAAGATCGACCGCGCCGTGATGGACTTTCCGCACCCGCTCTCCCCCACGATCCCCAGCGTCGCGCCTTCCGCCACATCGAAGCTCACGCCGTCCACCGCGCGGACCGTCCCCTCGTCCTGCATGAAGTACGTCTTGAGATTCCGGACCGACAGCAGCGGGCTATCGGCCATAGGGGTCTGCGGCGTCCCGCAATCCGTCGCCCAGGAAGTTGAAGGCCATGACGGCGACGATGACGGGGATGGCGGGCAGCATCAGCCACGGCGAGATAGCCACCGTCTGCACGTTCTGCGCCTGCTGCAGGAGCACGCCCCACGAGATGGCGGGCGGGCGCAGGCCGAGACCGAGGAACGACAGCGCCGTCTCGCTGATGATCATGGCCGGCAGCGCCAGCGTGGTCGCCGCGATGATGTGGCTCATGAAGGAGGGCACCATGTGGACGAAGATCGTGCGCAGCTGCGTGCAGCCCACCAGGCGCGCCGAGACCACGAAGTCCTCCTCGCGCATGGCCAGGAAGCGGCCGCGCACCACGCGCGCCAGCTCAGTCCAGCCCAGCAGCGAGATGATGATCGTGATCGCGAAGTACACCTGGAGGACCGTCCACTCGCGGGGCAGCGCGGCGGCCAGGCCCATCCACAGCGGGATCGTGGGGATCGACCGGAGGATCTCGATGACCCGCTGGATCACGGTGTCGATGACGCCGCCGTAGAAGCCGGAGATCCCGCCCAGCACGACACCCAGCACCAGGCTGGCCGTCACGCCGAGCAGGCCGATGGTGAGCGAGATGCGCGTGCCGTACATGAGCCGCGACCACAGATCGCGGCCCTGCACGTCGGTGCCGAGCAGGAAGATCGTCTTGGTGGCGTCGCCGTCCACGCCGATCAGGTGCCGGTTCGCGGGGATGAGGCCGAGGATGCGGTACTCGAAGCCTTCGGCGAAGAACCGGATCGGCACCTTCACGGCGGGATCCGGCACGTAGACGCGCTTGAAGGTGAGGGGATCGCGCGCGCCCTTGAAGCCGTGGACGTACGGCGCGAAGCGCCAGCCGTCGAACCAGTGGACGCGCTGCGGGGGCATCAGCGAGCGCTGCGCCTCCGAGACGTCGGGGTCGGCATAGGCCAGGAAGTCGGCGCCCAGTACGACGAGGTAGAACCCCGCCACCACGAGGGCGCTGGCCACCGCGAGCTTGTGCTTGCGGAAGCGCCACCACATGAGCTGCCACTGCGAGGCGACGAAGATGCGCTGGCTGTCCAGGGTCGCGGCGGCGACGGCCATCACGTGTCCTCGAGGCGGATGCGCGGATCGATCCAGACGAGCAGGATGTCGGAGACGAGGGTGCCGATCACCGTCATCACGCCGAGCAGCAGCACGATGGTGCCGGCCAGGAACATGTCCTGCGCGATGAGCGCCTTCAGCAGCAGCGGGCCCACCGTGGGCAGCCCCAGCACGAGCGACACGATGATGGAGCCGGAGACGATGTACGGCAGCGTATAGCCGATGGTGGAGGCGAACGGATTGAGCGCGACGCGCACCGGATACTTCAGGACGACGCGGGACTCCGGCAGGCCCTTGGAGCGCGCCGTCACCACGTAGGGCTTGCGCAGCTCGTCCAGCAAGTTGGCGCGCATGATGCGGATCTGCTGCGCGGTGCCGGCCAGCCCCAGGATCAGCGCCGGGATCGGCAGGTGCTTGGCCAGATCCCACACCTTGGCCGCGCTCCACTCGGCGTCCTGCAGCTCGGGCGAGAACAATCCGCCGACGTGCGCGTTGAAGAGCACGAAGCCGAAATAGAGGATGACGAGGGCCAGCAGGAAGTTCGGCACCGCCAGGCCGATGAAGCCGATGAAGGTGGCCAGGTAGTCGCCGAAGGAGTACTGGCGGACCGCGGAGTAGATGCCGATCGGCAGCGCCAGGATCCACGTGAGGATCAACGCCGACACCGAGATCAGCACGGTCATCCACAGGCGCGCGCCGATCACCTCGGTGACCGGCCGCTTCCACTCCATCGACATGCCGAAGTTACCGACCACCACCTGCTTCATCCACTTCAGGTACTGCACGTAGATCGGCTGGCCGAGGCCATACTGGATCCGGAGCGCCTGCGCCTCCTCATCAGAGACCACGCTGCCCATGCTGGCCATCTGCGCGATGTACGAGCTGACGTAGTCGCCCGGCGGCAGCTGGATGATCACGAACGAGAGGACGGAGATTGCCCACACGGTGAAGATCGCGAGCACGAAACGGCGGCCGATGTACGCCAGCATGTCAGGGCCCGGGCCACCGCCGTCGGCCGGCGATGGCCCGGGTCGCTCGGGGACTCAGTTCTTCCAGAAGAACGTGGCCGGGCGCGAGATGCCCGGCGTCTTGCCGTCGGGGCTGTTGTACATGCGCGACGGGATGTTGCCCATGTTGTTCTTGACCACCCGCACGCCCATCGAGGCCGGGCCCTGGCCGACCACGCCGATGATGTACACCTCCTCGGCCGCGATCCTCCAGACGTCCTTGCCGAGCTGGATGCGCTCCTTCTCCGGCACGCCGAAGGCCTTCTTCCACTTCTCCATCAGCTCCTTCATCTTCGGCTCCGGCTCCTTGCCCTGCGTGCCGCCGGAATGGAACCACTTCACGTAGTGCGGCCCCGAGCTGGCCACCGCGGCGAGCTCGTAGGGGAACACGTGGAGGGGGAACGTGAAGAGGTGCTCGCTGCCGTCGTTGTTCCAGGCGGCGAGCTGCTGCTCGTTGGCGGCCGTGCGCTTGAGCGCCAGGCTGCGCTCGACCTCCTGCACCTGGAGGTCGATGCCGATCTTCTTCCACTGCTCGCGGATCATCTCGGCGATCTGTGTGTACTGCACGAACTGCCCGCCGAGCGTCATGATCTCGATCCGCAGCCGGCCCTTGCCGTCGGCGCGCAGCCGGTAGCCCTGCGCGTCTTTCTTGGCGAGGCCGATCTTGTCCAGCATCTCGTTGGCCTTCTTCACGTCCAGCGTGGACCAGAGCTTCCGGTACTGCGGCCCCGGGTTGTACTTGTTGGAGTCCACCGGGACCACCGAGCCGGGCGTGCCCGTGCCCAGCCAGAACGTCTCGTTGATCTGGTCCCGGTCGATCCCGAGCGACAGCGCGCGGCGGAAGTCCGCCGTGTTGAACCACTTGCCGATCTCCGGATCCGCGTCGTAGTTCAGGTTGAACTTGATGATCAGGTCGCAGTAGTCACCGGGGTCGAGGTAGACCTTGTAGTTGCCCTTGGCCTGGTTCTCGAGGAACACCGGAAGCTTGCCGAGGTCCATGTGCCGCGAGGCGTAGTCGTACTCGCCGGCGATGGCGCGCAGGTTGATGACCTCGAGGTTCTCGGCCAGCGTGAGCACGACCTTGTCGATGTAGGGCAGCTGGTTGCCCGCGGTGTCGACGAGGACGCTGTACGGATTGCGCTCCAGCGTCCAGGTGGGCGTGTTGATCGGGGTCACCGTCTTCCACGCCGAGATCACCGGCAGATCAGGGTTCATGGCCCAGTCGTTCTTGGCCAGGAACATGCGCACCCAGGAGTCGAACTTCTCGTCCTTGGTCTTCTTGTCGAGCTCGGCCTGGGCCACGTACTTGGGATGGAACTGCTTCATGTAGTGCGCGGGCGCGAAGCCGCCCATGGCCCGATAGCCGAACATCTGGCCGGCCATATCAGTGGATCCCGCCAGTACGTCCGGGAACATGAAGTACGGCTCGGGGAACTTGTAGCGCACCGTGTAGGTGTCGGCCTTCTCGATCACGCCCTGCTTGCCGTTGATGGCCAGCATGGCCGAGGGCGTGGGCACGAGGTCCTTGTTCTGGTAGACGTCCTCGAACCAGAACACGAAGTCATCCGCGGTGAACGGCTTGCCGTCGCTCCACTTCATGCCGCGGCGCAGGTGGAGCAGCCACACCTTGCCGCCGTCCTGCATCTCGAGCCCCTTGGCGAGGTTCGGCACGACCTTGTCGCCCGTATAGTCCCAGAACATCAGGTGATCCGGCCCCGAGCAGCAGCGGAAGCCGTTCCAGAAGTCGGCCGGGCCGGTGAAGCCGGCGCGCCAGGTGCCGCCGTACTTGCCGATCTCCTTCAGCGGCTTGATGACGAGCGGGTCCTGGCCGATGCGCTCGGCCACCGGCGGCAGCTTGCCGGCCTTCACCAGCGCGGCGAGCTGGGGCGCTTCCTTGAAGGTCTTGGGCGCCTTCGAGGCGTCGGTGATGACCTCGGGTCCCTCGAGCTTGCCGATGAGCGGGCTCTTGCCCTGCTGCGCGAGCGCGCCGGCGGCGGCCAGGGTGAGCGCGCCGAGCACGAGCGCGATGATGAACCGGGGACGGAGCGTGCGAACGCGTGGCCTCATGACGGTCTCCCTCTTTCGCTGCCTTGCGACTCGGGCGCGACTCCCCAGCGTCGGGGGGCCCGATTATCGACGCAGGGGTGCCAGGGGCGCAAGGCCCGGCGGGACCTTCCGGTTGCGGCGAGCCGCGCGCCGCGTTACCGTGACGTCCGGCCCACCGAGGGGCCCACGGTCCGCGTAAAGGGCTCAGCCCGCTCGCTCGACGGCGTACCGGAACGACCTGACTTCCTGCCCGACACTCGCGGACACCGGGCGCGCCGCCGGGCCTGTGCCCGGCGCATGGGAAGGAAGGTTCGCCATGTCACCGCAGCTTCCCGACCGCGCCAATCTCGAGCACCTCCGCAACGAGGCCAAGCAGCGCCTGAGGACGCTGCGAGGCCGGAACGCCGAGGCCCAGCTCGCCGAGGCCCAGCGGCTCGTCGCGCGCGACCACGGCTTCACCTCCTGGCGCGCGCTCAAGGCCGCCGTGGACGCCGCCGAGCGCGAGCGCGTCTTCGCCGCCGCCGGCTCGGGCGACGTCGAGGCTGTCCGCCGGGCGCTCCAGCACGGCTTCCACCCCGGCACCACCGACGGCGCCGGCCGCAGCGTCCACCAGATCGCCAAGCGCGCCGGCCACACCGAGCTCGAGCTCCTCATGCGCGAGCACCAGGAGCACGAGGGCCGGCCGCTGGACGTGCGGCAGACCGTGGCTGCCATCCACGCTGCCGCCGCAGGCGGCCGAGCTGACGAGCTGCGCCGCCTGCTTGAGGCGGACCCCGAGCTGCTCGACGCCCGCAGCGTGGATCGACTCGGCGGGACCGCCCTTCACGCGGCGGCGGGCGGCAATCACGCGGCGTGCGTGCGGCTGCTGCTCGAGGCCGGCGCGGCCGTGGACATCCGCGACTACGGCGACAACGCCTCGGCCCTGCACTTCGCCGCCCAGGCCGCCGGCCTCGAGATCGTGCGCGCGCTCGTCGAGGCGGGCGCGGAGGTGAACGGCGAAGGCGACGACCACCAGCTCGGCGTCCTCGGCTGGGCGACCTGCCTCGGTCGCGTCAGGGAGGACGTCGCCGCCTACCTGCTGAGCTATGGAGCCCGGCTGAGCATCTGGACGGCCATCGCGCTCGGCCGGGAGGCCGACGTCCGCCGTCTGGTCGCCGCCGAACCCGCGCTGCTGGCGGCGCGCATGAGTCGCAACGAGCACCGGCGCACGCCGCTGCATCACGCAGCAGGTCTCGGCCGTCCCGCGATGGTGAGGCTGCTGCTCGAGCTGGGCGCCGATGTGAGCGCAACCGACGCGGCGGGCGCCACGGCGCTCACGGTGGCGGCGCTCGGTGGCGGCGATCGCGAGGTGATGACCGTGCTCGAAGCCGCGGGCGCGACGCTCGATCTCGTGGCCGCCCTCGGCCTCGGGCGTTACGACGAGGCCGCGCGCTTGCTGGCCGAAGAGCCCGCGCGTCTCGGCTCCACCGGCCGTGATGCGCTGGCGCTGCACGTGCTGGTGTCCCGGCGGAACGTCGAGGCGGTGCGCTGGCTCCTCGCCCACGGCGCGGAGGCGAGCGCCAAGCGCGTGTTCTGGGACTGCAACGCGACGGCCCTCCACGTGACGGCCGAGCACGGGCTCGTCGAGCTCGCGCGCGTGCTCCTGGACGCGGGTGCCGATCCCGCGATCCACGACGACAAGTACGAGGCCACCGCGCTCGGCTGGGCCGAGTACTGCGGGCAGCCGGCCATCGCCGCGCTCCTGCGCGAGCGCGGGGTGACGGCCTGACTACGTGGTGAACGCGTTCATCGCGGTGACCAGCGCCGGCGTGCCTCCGAAGAGGTAGACGACCTCGACGGCTTCGAGGACCTCGGCCTCGGAGGCGCCGGCGCCCCGCGCGCGGTCGGCGATGGCCTTGACGCCGTCGCCGTGCGTCTGCAGCGCATCCACGATCATCGTCATCAGGTGCTTGTACTTGGCCGGGATGGCGCCCTCGCGCAGGATGTGCTCGCGCTGGGCCATGTAGGAATCGACGAACTTCTGATCGCGCTGCTGCAGCGGCTGGATCCACGGCGGCACCGGCAAGGCCATGCGAACCTCCTCGGGGGGTGAAGGTGACGCCGACCATACACCGCGCACGACGCCTTGACCACGCCGGGCGCGGCGGCTACGGTCTGTGGCCTGGGAGGAACGCCGTGACACTCGACAGGGCCGCGCTCGTGCGGATGCTGCGGACGATGATCCTGATCCGCGAGTTCGACGAGCGGGCGATCCAGCTCCGCATCGCCGGCAAGATCTACGGCGCCGTGCATCCCTACGTGGGCCAGGAGGCCGTCGCCGTCGGCGTCTGCACGCCGCTCGCGGTCACCGATCGGGTGACCAGCACGCATCGCGGCCACGGCCACTGCATCGCCAAGGGCGCCGACATCCGCCGCATGATGGCGGAGCTGTTCGGCCGCGTCGACGGGTACTGCAAGGGCAAGGGCGGCTCCATGCACATCGCGGACTTCGCGGTGGGCATGCTGGGCGCCAATGGCATCGTGGGCGGCGGCTTGCCGATCGCGTGTGGCGCCGCGCTGGCCGCCCAGCTGGAGGGGCGGGGCGCGGTGACGGTGTGCTTCTTCGGCGACGGCGCGGTGGCCGAGGGCGAGTTCCACGAGTCGATGAACATCGCCGGCCTCTGGAAGCTGCCGATCGTGTTCGTGTGCGAGAACAACCAGTACGCGGCGAACAATGCGGTCGCCGCCCAGCACCCGCGCGCCGACATCGCCGCCCACGCGGCCGCCTACGACATGCCGGGCATCGCCGTGGACGGCAACGACGTGCTGGCCGTCCACGCGGCCACCGTGGAGGCCGTGAGCCGGGCGCGGCGGGGCGAGGGGCCGAGCCTGCTCGAGTGCCAGACCTATCGCTGGCACTTTCACGCCATGCGGGCGGCCCCGCCCGCGGAGACGCGTCCGGCGGAGGAGATCGCGCGCTGGAAGGCCGGCGACCCGATCGCGCGCCTCGCGCAGCACATGCTCGCAGGCGGCCTGCTGTCGGCCGACGAGCCCGGCGCGCTCCGCGAACGCGTGCTGGCCGAGCTGGACGAGGCGGTTGCCTTCGCGGACGCCAGTCCGTTTCCCGATCCCAAGGACCTGCTGGCCGACATGTTCGCGGAGTGAGAGCCATGCGCGAGATCAGCTTTCAGGCGGCGCTGGACGAGGCGGTGGCCGAGGAGATGCGGCGCGATCCCCGCGTCATCACGCTCGGGACGGATTTCTCCGGGAACCCGATCAAGGAGTTCGGCGCGTCCCGGGTGCGGTTCACGCCGATCTCCGAGTCGGTGCTGACCGGGATGGGCCTCGGCGCGGCGGGCTGCGGCGTCCGCCCCATCGTGAACTGGCGCATGGTGACGTTCTCGTTCGTGGCGATGGACCAGGTCGTCAACCAGGCGAGCAAGATCCGCTACATGTTCGGCGGGCAGGCGGACTTTCCCGTCACCTACCGCTGCTCCACCGGCGGCGGCATCGGGCTCGCGGCGCAGCACTCGCAGAGCCCGTACTCGATGTGGATGCACCTGGCCGGGCTCAAGATCGTGCTGCCCTCGACGCCGGCCGACGCCAAGGGGCTGCTGAAGAGCGCCATCCGCGACAACAACCCGGTGGTGTCCTTCGAGTGCAGCCGGCTCGCCGCGCTGACGGGCCCGGTGCCCGACGGCGATCACGTCGTGCCCATCGGCGTGGCCGAGGTGAAGCGCCGCGGGACGGACGTGACGGTGGTGGCGCTGGCCTACTACGTCCAGGAGTCACTCGCGGTCGCCGAGGAGCTGGCCGGCGAGGGGATCTCCGTCGAGGTCGTCGATCCGCGCACGCTGGTGCCGATGGACGTCGAGACGCTGCGCGAGTCGGTGCAGAAGACGGGCCGGCTCGTCATCGTGGACGAGGCGCCGGCCACCTGCTCGGCCGCCTCGGAGATCGCGGCGCTCATCGTCGAGGACCGCGAGACGTTCCGGGCGCTGAAGGCGCCGGTGCGCCGCGTGTGCGCGATGCCGGTCCCGGTGCCGTACAGCCCGCCGCTCGAGCAGGCCGCGCTGCCGAACCGCAACGACATCAAGACCGCAATCTACGACGTGCTCAAGGAGATTCCCCATGGCGCTGACGCTCAGCGAAGCCAATCAGATCGTGCACGCCGCGGTGGCCAAGGCCCAGGAGCTGAACATCCGCATCAGCGTGGCGGTGTGTGACGCCGGCGGCCGCCTCGTCGCCTTCAATCGCATGGACGGCGCCATCTGGGCCGGTGCCTATGGCTCGCAGGGCAAGGCCGTGGCGTCGGTGGCGTTCGGCCGGGCCAGCGGGGAGCTGCAGGAGCGCGCCGGCAGCCCGATCGTGCAGGGCATCGCCGCCGCCGAGGGCGGCCACATGATCTGCAGCCAGGGTGCGGTGCCGATCATCCGCAACGGCATCGTGGAAGGCGCCTGCGGCGTGGGCGGCGGCACCGCCCAGCAAGACGAGGACTGCGCGCGCGCGGGCGTGGCGAAGATCTAGCGGAACGCGGGCATCACCTCGGCGGTGAAGCGCGCGAGCTGCTCGAGCATGAGCGCGCGCGGCGTGCCGAGCGCCCAGGCGATCATCACGTGCTCGAGCCCGGGGTAGCGCGCCTCGAGCTCCTTCAGGTAGGCCACGATGTCGCGTGCGGGACCGCACAGCCACGAGCGGTTGGCCACGCCGTTCTCGAGCGTGGCGCCGGTGGCCGACTGGGCCTGCCGCGCCTTCACCGCGCTCACGTGCTCCTCGCTGTAGCGGAGCATGCCGAGCGGCGCCATGAACTTCGCGTGCTCCTCGAAGTACGGCCGCGCCCGGCGGATCGCCGCCTCCGCGGTGTCGTCGATGCACATGCGGAAGCCGAGGATCAGATCCTCGCCGAGCGCCAGCGCGCGGCCGTGACGCTGCGCCGCCGCCTGATAATCGGCGAACCAGCGCTGCACGACCGACTCGGCGGTGGCGGACACGACGCCCTTGATGCCGTGGGCCGCCATGAAGTCCAGGCTGCGCGCGCTGCCGCTGACGATCGGCTGCCAGACATCGACCGGCCGCAGCGGCCGCGGCACCAGCGTCAGGTTCTGCAGGCGATAGCCGCGATACGGCACGTCGGGCGGCAGCGTGTAGTGCTTGCCCCGGTGCGCGAACGATTCCTCGCGGAAGGCCTTCAGGATGATCTCAACCTGCTCCTCGAACAGCTCGCGGTTGGCCTCTGCATCGAGCATCGGGTTGCCGAACGTCTCCACCTCGCGGCTGTGATACCCGCGCCCCACGCCGAAGACCACGCGCCCGCCGGTGAGGATGTCCGCCGTGGCGTAATCCTCGGCCAGGCGTAGCGGGTGCCAGGTGGGGACGATGTTGAACGCGCAGCCGATCTTCACGCGCTGCGTGCGGTGCGCCAGGTCCACCGCCAGCATCGGAATGTTCGGGATGCACTCGTAGCCTTCGTGCTGGAAATGATGCTCGGCCAGCCACAGCGTCTCGTACCCGAGCCGATCGGCGGCCTGTGCCATCGCCACCGCCGTGTCGAACGTCTCGGTGAGCCGGCCGTTCGGATAGCGCCGATCGTCAGCCGGCACGCCGTCGAGCCCGCATTGCTCCAGCTCGATGTGGCCGACGTACAGCGTCGAGAAGCGGCGGATCATCTCAGTAGTACACACCCCGGCCGGCGCCGCCGTCGGCGACGATCAGATGACCGCTGATGGCCCAGGCCTTGTCGGAGGCCAGGAAGAGCGTGACGTACGCCACCTCGGTCGCGTCGACCATCCGGCAGATCGCGTTGCCGCGCGGCGAGTCGGGCAGGTAGTCCTGGCGCTCCACTTCGTCCGGCGAGATGCCGAGCTCCTTGGCGCGCGCGGCGAGGAGCCGGGGCGTGCGCTCGGTCCGGGTGATGCCCGGGTGGACGCAGTTGACGGTGATGCCGAACTTGCCGACCTGCATCGCCACCGTCTTGCTCAGGTGGACGAGCGAGCCGTTGCGGGCGCCGCCGCTGAGGTTGCCGGCGGTGCGGGCGTTGGTGCCGCTGATGTTGATGATGCGGCCCCAGCGCTGCTCTTTCATGAACGGCACCGCGGCGCGCGTGCAGCGCAGCGCGCCCACGTACTTCACGTTGAAGTCTTCGAGCAGGTCCTCGTCCACGACGGTCTCGAGCGGCCCCACCGCGGTGGCCGAGCCGCCGGGCGCCGAGCCGCTGTTGACCAGGATGTGCAGCCCGCCGAGCTGGGCGGCGGCCTGCGCGACCATCGCGTCGACCTGCGCGCGGCTGGTCACGTCGCAGGCGATCGGGAGCACGCGGCCGCCGGTCTCGCTGCTCAACTCCTTCGCGGCCGCGTCCAGGCGGTCCTTGGTGCGCGCCACGATCGCCACGTCGACGCCCTCGCGTGCCAGCTCGCGCGCGATGGCCTTGCCGATGCCCAGACTGCCGCCCGTCACGATCGCCTTCTTGCCCTGGAGTCCGAGGTCCATCGCCCGCTCCTTTTCCCCTATCCGTCTACCGCGATGCGTCCAAAGTTGCTTCGCCCAGGCCGTCGATGACGAAGCGGATGCGGTCGCCCGGCGCCGGGAACTTGGTGGTGATGCTGCTGCCCGTCATCACGATCATGTCGCGCTCGAGGCGGCGGCCGCGCCGGTTGAGCAGGTTGGCGAGCCAGGCCACCGCCTCGAAGGGGTGGCCCATGGCATCGCCCGTCTTGCCCTGGCCCTCCGGGCTATCGTTGATCCAGCAGCGCGTGACGGCGGTCTCGAGATCGACACGGCGCCAGTCGCCGCTGGACGTGCCGAGCACGACGCCGCCGTTCCACGTGTTCTGGGCGATGAGCGTGAAGGCGTCGAGCTGCTTGTAGTCGGCATTGCCGTCCTCGACCAGCTCGAAGGCGGGCAAGCAGGCGGCGACACGATCGGCCGCGGAGACGCGCGTCCACGGCTGGCTGCCGGCGGGCAGCGCGTCGCCCAGGCGCACCGCCACCTCGAACTCCACGCCCAGATGGTGATAGGCGCGCACGTCGACACGCGCGGGCGAGGGATGCACCACGCTCGAGAAGATGGCCCCGGCGGCGGGCTGGTCCACGCCGGTCATCTGCTGCATCGCCTTCGACGTCAGCGCGATCTTCCAGCCGGCGACCGTGCCGCGGCCGGCTCCGGCCAGCAGCCCGTGCAGTGCGTCCTGGATGCGATACGCGTCGTCGAGCGGGGCGGCGCGGACGGCGGCGTCGAGCGGGCGATAGCGCTCGCGCTTGTCGTGCATCGCCAGACAGGTGCGGGCGGTGGCCTCGATGATCTGGGGCGTGAGCATGGCGGTGATTCTAGCCGACGCGGCAAGCGTGTGGTGCGCGACGGACGTTCCGCGGAGACGCTAGCGCGCCGCGGGCGCCACGACGGTCACGCCCAGCGTTACCGGCAGCGTGTCGTCGACGCGTGCGCCGATCACCAGCGCGACGCGGGGCGGCAGGGCATCGGCCATTGGACGCACCGCCGCCCAGACGTCGCCGACGTCGCAGTCCGACATGTTGAGCGTGACGACGACCCGCCGCGACAGCACGGGAGCGCGCGCATGGACCGCGAGCACCCCGCGCAGCAGACGGGGACAGGCCGCGGTGACGGCCGCGATCGCACGGTCGCGCCGGTGATCGCGAGCGTTCAGCAGCGCGAAGGCCAGGGCCAGCAGGCCGATCTCGAGACCGAAGGCGACGATCAGCGCCGTCATGCTGGGTATACGCGGCGGGGTGCCGCGCGGGGTGGAAGCGGTGATATCGTTGCCCACCATGACGGACGCGCTGACCGGTCAGACCGTGGAGCTCCTGCAGCAGCTCATCCGCAACCAGTGCGTGAACGACGGGACGGTGGAATCCGGCCAGGAGGTGCGCACCAGCGACGTGCTGAAGACGTACCTCCAGGGCAGCGGCCTCGACCTCGAGGTCTACGAGCCCGACGGCGCGCCGGGCCGCACCAGCCTGGTGGCCCGCATCGAGGGCAGCGATCCCAAGGCGCCCACGCTGTGCCTGATGGGCCACACCGACGTCGTGCCGGTGAACCCCAAGACCTGGACGCGTGATCCGTTCGGCGGCGAGCTGGTCGCCGGCGAGGTGTGGGGGCGCGGCGCCGTGGACATGCTCAACCTCACCGCCTCGCAGGCCGTCGCGCTCAAGACGCTGGCGCGCCGCGGCTGGAAACCGCGCGGCACGCTCGTCTACCTGGCGTGCGCCGACGAGGAGGCGGGCGGCAAGCTCGGTGCCGGCCACGTGGTCAGCCGTCACTGGGACGCGCTGAAGGCCGATTACCTGCTGACCGAGAACGGCGGCACGGTGACCGCGCGCGGCAACGAGCTGAACGTGACGGTCCACGTCGGCGAGAAGGGCGTGGCGTGGCGCCGCCTGCGCGTGAAGGGCACGCCGGGCCACGGCTCGATGCCCTACGGCGCCGACAACGCGCTCGTGAAGGCCGCGCACGTCGTCAGCCGCATCGCCGACTACCGGCCGTCACCCTACGTGGACGACCTCTGGCGCGCGTTCGTCAGCACGCTCGACCTCGACCCCGCGCTCAAGGCCGCGCTGACCGATCCCGCGCAGGTCGACGACGCCATCCCGCGGCTGGAGCCCGCACTGGCCAAGCTGGCGTGGTCGAACACGCACACGACGTTCTCGCCCAACATGTGTCGCGGCGGCGTGAAGACGAACGTCATCCCCGACGTGGTCGACATCGAGGTGGACATCCGCACGATTCCCGGCGACGACGAGGAAGAAGTGCGCCGGCACCTGGACAAGGCGCTGAGCGATCTCTCCGAGGAGGTCGAGGTGGACCGGCTCTTCTCCAAGCCGGCCTCG
This sequence comes from Candidatus Methylomirabilota bacterium, assembly GCA_046734515.1. GTDB lineage: Bacteria > Methylomirabilota > Methylomirabilia > Rokubacteriales > CSP1-6 > AR5. The sequence continues at coordinate 15,230 of JBKPRI010000360.1, forward strand.
GCGTCGCCGACCGGCACGCCGCTGTGGGACGTGCTCGGCCGCGTGGTCGCCTCGCACTATCCCGGCGCGCGTCTCATGCCGCGGCTGATCCTGGGCTTCACCGACGCGCCGTACTTCCGTGACAAGGGCGCGATCGCCTACGGCTTCGGTCTCTTCTCCCGCACGCTCACCGCCGAGAAGATGTCGGGCCGCTTCCACGGCAACGACGAGCGCATCGACGTCGAGTCGCTCGCGCTCACGACGCAGGCCTGGCTGGAGGTCTGCGAGCAGCTCCTGGGCTGACGCTCAGCGCTTCGGCGGCGGCGTCGGCCGGTCGGTGCGGGACCAGAGGCCGCCGGCGAGATAGCCGCCGTCCACGGCCAGCGTGTGGCCGGTGACGTAGTGGGCGTCATCGGAGGCCAGGAAGAGCGCGGCCTTCGCGACGTCCTCCGGCTCCCCGAAACGGCCGAGCGGGATGCGATCGACGCGCCGCTGACGCGCGTCGTCCGGCAGCGTGCGCGTCAGGCGCGTGTCGATCTGGGCCGGGGCGATCGCGTTGACGGTGATCCCGTGCTGGGCCAGCTCCACCGCCATCGTCCGGGTCAGCTCCACCACGCCGGCCTTGGCCGCGTTGTAACCCACCAGGTTCTCGACGCCACGGAAGGCGTTGATCGAGGCGATCGAGATGATGCGCCCGCCGCCGCCCTGCCTGACCATCTGGCGCGCCGCCGCCTGGCAGGTGAGGAACACGCCGGTGAGGTTCACGCGCAGCACGCGCTGCCACTGCGCCTCGGGGTGCTCGAGGAACGGCGCCGAGTGCGCGATGCCGGCGTTGGCGACCATCACGTCCACGCGCCCGTACTGCGCCACGACGGCCGTGAAGAAGTCGTTCACCTGGCCGGCGTCGCCGACGTCGAGCGGCCGCGCCAGCGCCCGGCCGCCCCGCTCCACGATCTCGCGCGCCACCTTCTCGGCGCCGGCGTCGTCGAGGTCGCCGAGCGCGACGGTGGCGCCCTCGGCCGCGAACAGCCGCGCGGTGGCACGTCCGATCCCCAGCGCGCCGCCCGTGATCACCGCCACCTTCGTGTCGAGTCGCATGCCCTGGCCTCCTCGCCTACTCCACGCCGAAGACGCGCGCGGCGTTCTTGTAGAGCCACTTCTCCTTGACGGTGTCCTTCAGCGGCAGCGCCATGTACTCCTCGATCAGCGTCTCGTGCGACTGGCCCACGAGGCCGGTCGAGAGACCGACCAGCACCTTGTCCTGGATGAGGGTGTTGCCGAACTGCATCAGCATCTCCCAGCCGGAGCCACGCTGGCCGAGGTACTTCGCCCGGTGCGCGGAAGTGTCGAGGTGGAGCTTCGGATGCCGCCGCACGAGCGCGACCATCTCGTTCACCCACGGCCAGCCGCCGAGGCCGCCGATCAGCGTGAGCTCCGGGAAGTCGATCGCCACCTGGTCGAGGTGGCGGGGATGGCCGAGGTCGTACGGCCGATCCGTCGCGTAGTTCATCGACGAGTAGATCCGCACGGGGATGTCGAGCTCGACCGCCTTGGCGTAGAGCGGATAGTAGCGGCGGTCGCTGGCGGGAATGCCGTCCACCAGGGCGGAGATGCCGAGCGCGGCGAACTTCTGCTCGCGCACGCGATGCTCGAGCTCGCGCACGCCGCGCATGCCGTGCAGTCCGCTGATGCGGGCGAGCCCGATGAAGCGGTCGGGATAGTCCTGCAGCAGCTCGGCCACCTCGTCGTTGGACACGCCGAACGGTACCGCGCGTGCGATGCCCACGCGATCGAGCAGCGCGACGTAGTCCGCCAGCTCGCTCTTCGCGCTCGGGTCGCGGCCCTCGGAGCGCGACCGGAAGATGCGCCCGTAGTTCGCCATTCCGTAGCCTGCGGGTCGCTGCTCGGCGTCGGCGGCCGCCGGCGGCTCGCCGCCGGCGGGCTCGGCGCCGGCGCGCTTGGGTACGTTCGCCTCCATGTCGATCACGCGCATCAGCCAGATCTCCTTTGGGTAGGGGCACCCTGGTAGGGTTCCCCTCTTCCCGTCTTTTGGGTAGGGGCACCCTCGGAGGGTTCCCCTCTTCCCCTCCTGTTTTTCGCTGGTGCTGCTACCAATCCGTACGCCTGCTCGACGAGCTTCGTTAGCACGGTCCAGTTGGGGCGGCGGTCGATCCGTACGCCGACCCAGCCGCGCGGGCCGACGTAGGGCGGCCGGAAGAAGCGCGCGGGGTCTGTGAAGATCATCGCTTCCTGCTCGCCGAGCGGCGCCGGCAGCCACACGGCGAGATGGTCGGCGCCGTGGTGGTGATCGTCGAGCTGCGCGAAGAGCTTGCCGCGCACGCGCCAGGTGGGCTCGCCCCACGCGATCTTCTCCGTGCTGTCGGGGAGAGCCAGGCAGATCGCCCGCAAGCGGCCGAGTGGCGTGCGGTCGGACCGCCGCGTCGCGCGCGCTTTCCTCAATCGCCGTGCGGGTCGTGCCGCCATCGTCCGGTGATTCTAAACGAGACGGCACGCTCCCGGGCCGGACGGTGCGAATCATCGGGCGCGCGCGAGGCATCTCAGAGGAAGGAGGAACGTGGTGATGGGCAAGCTGGAAGGGAAAGTCGCGATCGTGACCGGCGCCTCGAAGGGCATTGGCGCGTCCATTGCCAGTCATCTCGCCGGCGAAGGCGCCGCCGTCGTCGTCAACTATGCGTCGAGCAAGGAGGGCGCCGAGCGGGTGGTCGCCGAGATCACCGCCAAGGGCGGACGAGCCATCGCGGTGCAGGCCGACGTCGCCCGGCAACCCGACGTCGATCGGCTGTTCGCCGAGACGACGCGCGCGTTCGGGCGGGTCGACATCCTGGTGAACAACGCGGGCGTCTACGACTGGCTGCCGCTCGAGCAGGTGACCGAGGCGCACTTCCACCGGCACTTCGACCTCAACGTGCTCGGCGTGCTGCTCGCCTCCAAGGCAGCAGCGCAGCGATTTGGCCCGGGCGGGGGCAGCATCATCAACATCAGCTCGCTGGCCAGCACGGCCGGCCTGGCCGGCTCCTCCGTCTACAGCGCGACCAAGGCCGCCGTCGACTCGCTGACGCGCACGCTCGCCTCCGAGCTGGGTCCGCGCAACATCCGCGTGAACGCGATCAACCCGGGCATGGTGGACACCGAGGGCGCGCGCGCGGGCGGCTTCGTGGACGGCGACATTCGCAAGGACATCGAGTCGCGGACGCCGCTGGGGCGCATCGGCCAGCCGCGCGATATCGCGCCGGCCGCGGTGTTCCTGGCGTCCGACGACGCCGCGTGGATCACCGGTGAGACGCTGCTGATCGCCGGCGGTATCCGGTGAGCGCGTCCATGCGGGTGATGCGCGTCACCCGTGCGAAGGGCCCCTTCGAGCTCGTCGAGCAGCCGATTCCCGCGCCCGGCCCGGGCATGGTGCGCATCAAGGTGGAGGCGTGCGGCGTCTGCCACAGCGACTCCATCACGAAGGAGGCGATCCTCCCGGGCATCGAGTTCCCGAGGGCGCCGGGTCACGAGGTGGCCGGCGTCGTCGACGCGGTCGGCGCGGGGGTCACCGGGTGGAGCGCCGGGCAGCGGGTGGGCGTGGGCTGGCACGGTGGACACTGCGGGTACTGCGATTCCTGCCGGCGCGGCGATTTCGTCACCTGTCAGGTCGCGTTCCAGATCACCGGCGTCAGCTACGACGGCGGCTATGCCGACTACGTGATCGCGCCGGCGGGCGCGCTGGCCGCGATCCCGGACGGGCTCTCGGCCGTCGAGGCGGCGCCGCTGATGTGCGCCGGAGTCACCACGTTCAATCCGCTGCGTCACAGCGGCGCCCGGCCGGGTGACACCGTGGCCGTGCTCGGCATCGGCGGGCTCGGCCACCTGGGTGTGCAGTTCGCGTCGAAGATGGGCTTCAAGACCGTCGCCATCGCGCGCGGCGCGGACAAGGGCCCGCTGGCGCGCAAGCTCGGCGCGCAGCACTACATCGACAGCCAGGCGACCGATCCTGCCGCGGAGCTGACGAAGCTGGGCGGAGCCCGCGTGGTCCTCGCCACGGTGACCAGCGCGCCGGCCATGAGCGCGGTGCTGGGCGGCCTGGGTGTCGACGGAAAGCTCATCATCGTCGGGGCTCCGGCCGAGCCGCTCGAAGTCTCGGTCATTCCACTCATCTTCGGACGGCGCTCGATCGTGGGCTGGCCGTCAGGCTCGTCCATCGATTCGCAGGACACGCTGGCTTTCGCCACGCAGGCCGGAGTGCGCCCGATGACCGAGATCTTCCCGCTGGAGCGCGCGGCCGAGGGCTACGAGCGCATGATGAGCGGCAAGGCCCGGTTTCGCGTGGTGCTCACGACGGGGTAGACTTGGCGGCACGCGGTCCCTGACCGCCCGAGGGAGATGCCGATGGCGTCCGCCGCCGAGCACGACGTGCCGATCCCGTACATGCAGCGCACGCGCGATTATTACCAGGCGCTCGGATTCCCGGCGTACCGCTGGGCGCACTTCGCCGAGGTGCCGTTCGCGCCGCTGGCCAAGCCGCTGGTGGCCTCGCGGGTGGCGCTGATCACGACGGCGGCGCCCTACCAGCCGGGCGTCGGCGAGCAGGGGCCGGGGGCGAAGTACAACGCCGCCGCGAAGTTCTACCAGGTCTACTCCGACACGACCGAGAGCGTGCCCGACCTGCGCATCTCGCACGTGGGCTACGACCGCAAGCACACGACCGCGGAGGATTCGCGCACGTGGTTTCCGCTGGCGGCGCTGCAGGCGTGCGTGAAGGCCGGGCGCATCGGCGCGCTCACACCGCGCTTCCACGGCTCGCCGACGAACCGCAGCCAGCGAGTGACGCTGGAGAGCGACGCGCCCGAGCTGCTGCGGCGCTGTCGCGAGGACGCTGCCGACGTCGTGGTGCTGGTCCCCAGCTGACCCGTCTGTCACCAGACCGTGAGTCTGGTGGCCAGGCATCTCGAGGCGGACGGGCTGCCGACCGTGATCATGGGCTGCGCCAAGGACATCGTCGAACACTGCGGCGTGCCGCGCTTCCTCTTCAGCGACTTCCCGCTCGGCAACTCTGCCGGCAAGCCGTTCGACGCCGACTCGCAGGCGGCGACGCTCGAGCTCGCGCTGCGCGTGCTGGAGACCGCGCCGGCTCCGCGAACCACCGTGCAGTCGCCGCAGCGCTGGAACGACGACGCGTCGTGGAAGCTCGATTACAACAACCTCGCCAAGCTCACGCCGGAGGAGATCGCCGAGCGCCGCAAGGAGTTCGAGAGCGTGAAGGCGACCATCAAGGACATGCCGGGGCGCAAATGACCAAGCCCTTCGCCGGCGTTCGCATCCTCGACTTCACGCGCTATCTCGCGGGCCCCTACGGGACCTACCAGCTCGGGCTCCTCGGCGCCGACGTGATCAAGATCGAATCCCGTGACGGCGACGAGACCCGCGGCCAGCTCGTGGCCGCGCGCGAATGGGTCGAGCGCAAGATGCCGCCCGGCTTCCTGGCGGTCAACGCCAACAAGCGCAGCATCACGCTCGACCTGCGCCGGCCGGAGGCCGTGGAGATCGTCAAGCGCCTCGTGACGAAGGCCGACGTCGTGTGGGAGAACTTCCGGCCCGGCGTCATGGACAAGCTCGGGCTCGGCTACGACACGCTGGCGAAGCTCAACGAGCGCCTGATCTACTGCGCGGTGTCCGGCTTCGGCCATTCGGGCCCCGAGAAGACGACGGCCGCCTTCGACGGCAAGCTGCAGGCGATGTCCGGGATTATGTCGATCACCGGCGAGCCGGCCGGCGGCCCCATGCGCGCGGGCTTCGCGATCTGCGACACCATCGGCGGCATGACGGCCGCGCTGGCGGTGTCGAGCGCGCTCTACCAGCGTACGCACACGGGGCGCGGCCAGTTCGTGGACGTGGCCATGCTCGACGCCGCGCTGGCGTTCATCCCGGGCCCGGTGTCGGAGTACATGGTGGCCGGCATCGAGCAGACGCAGATCGGCAACGGCTCCGTGAGCCGCAAGCCCACCGCCAATCGCTTCCGGGCCAAGGACGGCTATATCGTCCTGGCCGTGCTG
>JBKPRI010000361.1:0-23365 GCA_046734515.1 Candidatus Methylomirabilota bacterium
AGCCAAGCTCGCGCAAGCTCTCCTCGTGAGCCCTCAAGACGGGCTCGGCACTCTGCGCCTGTTCGAAGAGTTGCACGATCCGCCGCACTTTTCCGGCCGGCTGCGCTGTGGCGGCGAGCGGCGCGGCAAGCGCACCAGCCAGCGAGGTCAGCAGGAAGCGGCGGCGGTCCATCACTCGATCACCTGATCCGCGCGCGTCAGCAGCGAGGGCGGGATCGTCAGGCCGAGGGCCTTGGCGGTCTTGAGGTTGATGACCAGATCGAACTTCGTCGGCCGTTCGACAGGGAGATCGGCGGGTTTGGCGCCCTTGAGAATCTTGTCGATGTAGGTAGCGGCGCGCCTGAACAGATCCGAGACGTCCGGACCGTAAAACATGAGGCCTCCGGCGTCCACGATCTCCTTGGTCCCATAGATCGCCGGCAGCCGGTTCGTGGCCGCCAACCCTACGAGTTGAGCGCGATGCGTCGTGAACAGGGGAGCAGCTACCTGCAGCAGGCCGTCGGTGCCATGCATTGTCTTGAATGCGGCGGCGAAGTCATCCGGGCCCCGGATTGGTACCGAGCGAAGCTGTATGCCTAGCGCGCGCGCTGCGACCTCGGCACTTTGGAGCTGCACCAGGTTGCCTGGATTCGTCTCTTCCCAGAGCACTGCAACTCGCCTGAGCTTGGGAACGAGCTGACCCAGCAGTTCGAGACTCTTGCCCGCCAGATCAGCAGCGATGTAGGCCACTCCCGTGATATTTCCTCCCGGGCGCCTCAGGCTCGCGACGAGTCCGAGCTCGACGGGATCTACCACGGCCACAAAAATGATGGGCACCGACGTGGTCGCTTTCTTGGCTGCCAGAGCCGGTGGCGCGCCCCCACCAGCCAGGATGACATCGACCTTCGATCGCACCAGCTCTTCGGCGAGGCGGTCGACATCGCCGAATCGAAATTCGATGACCACGTTCTGGCCGTCGACGTATCCCCGCTCCCGTAGGCCTTGCTGAAAGGCCTCGACAAACGTCTTGGGCGGGGGGCCCGGGCGCAGGAACCCGATGCGGTAGACCTTCCCCGCCTGCTGCGCCTCGACGGAGAGCGGCGCGGCGAGGGCACCGGCTAGCGAGGTCAGCAGGAAGCGGCGCCGGTCCATCACTCGATCACCTGATCCGCCCGCGCCAGCAGCGAGGGCGGGATTGTCAGGCCGAGGGTCTTGGCGGTCTTGAGGTTGATCGCCAACTCGAATTGGGTCGGCTGCTCGATCGGCAGATAGGCAGGTTTGGCGCCCTTGAGAATCTTGTCCACGTAGCGGCCCGCCCGGCGGTTCAGGTCCACAAGGCTGGCTCCATATGCGATGAGGCCACCAAGTTCCACAAACTCCTTGGCGTTGAACATGGCGGGCAGCCGATGGCGAGCGGCGAGATCGACGATACGTCGGCGCAGGTTATAGAGCATCGTACTCGGAAAGGTGACCAGCGCATCAACCCGCTCCCTGGCGATCGCGGAAAGGGCCTGATCGATGTCGTCCGGGCGCCGTGCTTCGACGAACTTGAGTCGAATCTCCAGCTTGCGAGCCACCATCTCGGTCTGCTCGAACATCTGCTTGGTCGTGGCGTCGCCAAACGCCCCTGGGTGCCAGAGCGCAGCGACGCGAGAAATCCTGGGGATTGCCTCTTTGAGGTATTCGAGACGCTTAGGAACGAGGCCAGGACCAAGGAACGTCGAGCCGGTCAAGTTACCTCCGGGCTGCGCGAGGCTCACGGCCAGCCCATCTCCTACAGGATCCCCCAGGGCCACCGCGACGATCGGAATGGTCCTGGTGGCGTCCTGCGCCGCACGCGCCACCGGCGTACTGGCTGCGACGATAATATCGACCTTGAGCCGGACAAGCTCGGCGGCGAGCCGCGGCAGCCGCTCGAGCTTCGCATCCGCGGCCCGGTACTCGATGACAAGGTTTTGCCCCTCCACATAGCCGTTTTCTCTGAGTCCTTGCCGGATGGCGTCGGCACTCACCCGAGTTTCGGGAGATTCGAGCGAACCGGTAAGCAGATATCCGAGGCGCCAAATCTTTCCCGCCTGTTGCGCCTCGGAGCCGAACGACACGGCGACCGCCCCAGCTAGCGAAGTGAGTACGAAGCGGCGGCGGTCCATCACTCGATCACCTCGTCCGCCCGCGCCAGCAGGGACGGCGGGATCGTGAGGCCGAGCGCCTTGGCGGTCTTGAAGTTGATCACTAGTTCGAACTGTGTCGGTTGCAAGATGGGGAGCTCAGCCGGCTTTACACCCTTCAGGATGCGGCCGACATACAGGCCGAGCTGCCGAAAGACGTCCGCATGACTCTGACCGTAGCTCATCAATAATCCAGCTGCAGCGCCCTCCCGAGATTCCGACGATGTGGGCAGCGCATAGCGTAGAGCCAAGGATGAAACTTGGGCGCTTCTGGAACTCAGATAGGCGTCAGCACCAATGTGCATTGCTCTGGCCCGCTGCTGCACGGCTGCGGCAAAAGCGCTTTCGATCTCGCTTTCGCTTCCGGCCTTAACGATTAACATCTCCAGCCCGAGACGATGCAGCGCACCCGAAAACTGCTGGATATTGTCTTGCATGAGGGTCGGATTGTTGGGATTCACAAGGAGCGCAACGCGGCTAACCCTAGGGGCGATCTCTTGCAGGAGTTGCACCCGCTTCGCGGAAAGCTCGGCTGCAATGAGGGTCACACCCGTGACATTCCCTTCCGGACGGCCGAGATTGGACACGAATCCCGCGCGGACCGGATCGGAGGCGGTCATGAACACGATCGGGATAGTCTTCGTTGCCGCCATCGCGCTCCGGATAGCCACGTCTGGCGCGCCCGCACTGATGACGCTGACTCTTCGGCTAACGAGGTCGGCGGCCATTGCAGGCAGCCGGTCGAAACGGCCTTCCGCCCAACGGTATTCGATGCCTACATTGCGGCCTTCGGCGAAGCCCGCTTCGGCCAGCCCTCGGTGAAATCCGAGCATCCGGTCAGCCCACTGCGTCGCTGACACCCCATGCAGCACCCCGATCGCCGGCATCGCCGTCTGCTGCGCCTTAGCTGAAAGCGGGGAGGCGAACACACCGGCCAGCGAGGTCAGCAGGAAGCGGCGGCGGTCCATCAATCAATCACCTGATCCGCCCGCGCCAGTAGCGATGGCGGGATCGTGAGGCCGAGCGCCTTGGCGGTCTTGAGGTTGATGACGAGCTCGAACTTGGTGGGCTGCTCGATGGGCAGGTCCCCCGGACGCGCCCCCTTCAGGATCTTGTCGACGTAGGTCGCGGCTCTCCGGAACGTGTCGGCAACGCTTGGGCCATAGGCCATGAGACCACCGGCCTCCGCATGGTTCCCCAGAGCCGAAAGCAACGGCAAGTGACGCTCTATCGCCAGGTTTGCGATTCGAGTCCGGTGATCGAGCAGCATCGAGTCCGGAAGGACAATGACCGCGTTGGTACGTTCGGTGGTCATCCCAGTGAACACCTTGTCGATGTCACTGGGGTCCCGTGCCTCCAAGACTTGAACGCTCACATCCAAGGCTCTGGCTGCATCCCGCGCGTGGGCAACCTGAGGGGCGTGGCCGGGTTGCGCCGGATTCCCAAGAAGCGCTACCCGGGACACCTTGGGGAGAATCTCCTTGAGAAGCTGTAGTTGCTTGGCGACCAGCTCGGGCATCATCGACGACATCCCGGTGATGTTCCCGCCTGGGCGGGCAAGGCTGGCGACCAGCCCAGTCGATACGGCCTCCTGAACCACCGCCATGACGATGGGGATAGTCGACGTCGCCTGTCTTACCGCCTGGGTCGCTGCGCCACCGTACGTCACGATGACCATCATCCTCAGACGTACTAACTCAAGGGCCAGGCCGGAGAGCCGGCTGTATTTCCCCTCTGCCCATCGGGCTTCGATCGCGATGCTCTGACCCTCCAAGTAACCCAGCTCGCGCAGGCCTTGGCGGAAGGTCTCAAAATAGCGCCTGGTTCGTTCATCAGAAAGGGAACTCGGTGAAAGAAAGCCCACGCGCGGAGTATTCGCGGCGTGTTGGCCCCCGGCGGGGAGCGGCGCAGCGACCGCCCCGGCCAGCGAGGTCAGCAGGAAGCGGCGACGGTCCATCACTCGATCACCTGATCTGCCCGTGCCAGGAGCGACGGCGGGATCGTGAGGCCGAGCGCCTTGGCGGTCTTGAGATTGATGACGAGGTCAAACTTGGTCGACTGCTGGACCGGAAGATCGGCTGGCTTAGCGCCCTTGAGGACCTTTGCCGCGTAATGACCGACGAGGCGAAAGGCAGACGTCAGGCTTGGTCCATAGCTGATCAGGCCGCCGGAAGCGGCGAATTCAGGCCACGCATAGATCGACGGAACGGCACGGCGCGATGCCAGCGCCACGAGCTGCTCGCGCCGGCTGCTCAAGAACGGATCTGCACCTACGACGAGCGCGCCGGCATGCCGTTGGACCAGGGAGGCGAAGGCGGTGTCGATCTCGCTTTCGCTGCTGGCTTTCAGGACGTGGAGCTGCAACCCCTTCGTGCGCGCTGCTTCCTGCACGTCTCGAATGACGCGCTCGGCAGTCGCATTGTTCGGGTTCATCAGCAGGGCGATCACCGCAGCCCGCGGAACCAGCTCAGACAGCAGCTCAAGCCGCTTAGCCGTCAGCTCGTCGGCGACAAAGCTGACCCCGGTGAGGTTGCCACCCGGCCGGGCGAGGCTGGCGACCAGCCCGTCCGCGACCGGGTCGGCGCCACTCCTGAAGACGATCGGGATCGTCGAGGTCGCGCTTTTCGCGGCTAGCGCCGAAGGCGGGCTGCTTGCCATGATCAAATCGACCTTGCGGCCGACGAGATCGGCGGCCAATGCAGGCAGCCGATCGTAATGGCCGTCCGCCCAGCGGTATTCGATCACCAAGTTCTGTCCCTCGACGTAGCCGGCTTCCCTCAGTCCCTCGCGGAATGCGCCCGACGGTCCAGAAGACGCGCTGGGCGACCCGGTGTTGAGGACGCCGATCACCGGCATCGCCTTCTGCTGCGCGCGCGCAGCGAGCGGCGCGGCGAATGCCGCGGCCAGCGCGGTCAGCAGGAAGCGGCGACGGTCCATCACTCGATCACCTGATCCGCCCGCGCCAGCAGCGAGGGCGGGACCGTGAGGCCGAGTGACTTGGCGGTCTTGAGATTGATGACCAGTTCGAACTTCGTCGGCTGCTCCATCGGGAGGTCCGACGGTCGGGTCCCCTTCAGTACGCGGTCAACGAGTTCCGCGGCGCGCCGGAGCATATCCGGGAGGCTCGCCCCGTACGCGAGAAGGGCTCCAGTCTCGGCTGTCTCACGAAAGGGGGCGATAAGAGGAAGCTGGTGCTTGATTGCCAGTTGAGCCAGGTCCGTGCGCTGGCGGAAGAAGATCGGCGAAGCCAGGCCTAGGAGTGCGCCCGCCTGCTGCCGTGCCGCGGCCCGCATCGCAGCTTCGAAGCTGTAAGGGGGATCACGGAACTCGATCTCCTGAAGCTCGAGACCGGCCGATCGAGCCGCGACTTCCGCTTCTTTCAATTGATCGGCCGAGAACGGGTCCCAGAAGGCGACCAAGCGCCGAAGTTTCGGGACGACGTCTGTCAGCAGCGCCAGCCGCTTCGGTGTCAGCTCAGGCTGGCGCAAGAATAGGCCGGTCGTGTTGCCCCCCGGCCGGGCAAGGCCGCCGACATATCCACGCGCGATCGGGTCGTAGTCGATCGCCACCACGACAATAGGGATCACTGATGTCGCCTGTTGGGCCGCGCGGAGCGACGCCTCGGGACCCACCGGAAGGATGACGTCGACACCGGATCTCACCAAGTCCGTCAAGAGCCCGGGGAAACGCTCGGGCCGACCTTCAGCGGTCCGGAACTCGATCGCGATGTTCTTGCCCTCTACATAGCCCATCTCGCGAAGGCGCTGGGCGAACGCCGTCCAGTGAGGTGACGATCGGGGCGCGCCTGCTGACACGGCACCGATCCGAAAGACCCGCGTGGGCTCCTGCGCCATCGCGGCGAGCGGCGCGGCGAGTAGTGCAATGGTGCCCCCTACGAGGGCGCGCCGATTCAGCATATGCATCTACCGGCCCTCCAGTTTCCGCACACCTCGCAGGACCGTATCACAGCCGTTTGAACGGCAGCAGGGGGCACTTTGGGCATTGACGTGGCGTCGGGCATCTCTTTTCAGACTTCGCCGTTCCCGGCTGAGGTGAGCACGGCGAAGACCTTCAAGGCCTGCGTCATGTCTTTGGGGACGACATCACCGAGCTCGCGCGTCGACATTCGACCGGCGAGGTGCTGGTGGGAAGTCTCGCTGATCACGATCGGCACGTTGTACTCCTCGGTCAGGCTCTCCAGGCGCGAGGCGAGGTTCACGGTGTAGCCGACCGCCCCGTATTGCATACGCTGGGCGGAGCCGATGTTGCCGACGAAGGCGTCGCCCGTGCTGATGCCCACCCCGCAGCGGATGGCGCGGCCGAAGCGGCGGGACATCTCCCGCGTGCGCTCCTGCAGCTCCAGTGCGGTCTGTACGGCGCTGAAGGCGTGGTCCGGATACCGTCGTCGATGAACTTATCGATGATGCCGCCGTGCTTGAACACGGGCTCAGTCATCGCCGTGAAAACCGCGTTGAGCTGCTCCACAACCTGCCCGGGCTCCAGCCGCTCGGACACCGAGGTGAACCCGTGGATGTTCGCGTAGAGCACAGTGAGCTCCCGCACTTCGCCGCCATGCCTCATCGCCGCCGCCACAGCCGACATGACCTCGGGGCTGAAGCCGTGCTGGAATGCGCGCTCGGGACTGCCCTCGTTGCGGCGACGCATGATCACGCGGCGCAGCCATGCGGCAGCGGGCGAGTCGAACTTCTGCCACCACGCCATGGTCATGCACGGATGTTGACAGCGACGATCCCCTCCAGCAAGCGGCCGTTGGGCGTCTGTGATGCGATAGACGCGCGGCTCCGTGTCCGGGCTGAGGGTGAGGGCCCGTGGCAGACGGGGACTCACCGGCGCTAGAATCCCCTCAACATGCTGACCCGCCGTCGCATTCTCTCCGCCCTGATCGCGACGTTCGCGGGGCCGCGGCTCGCGCAGGCACAGGCGCCGAGGAAGGTCTGGCGGATGGGCTTTATTTCGGTCGCGGCGATGCAGATCGAAGGGGTGTTCTTCGAGCAACTCCGGGCCCTCGGGTATGTCGAGGGACGAAACCTGACCGTGGACCGCCGGTATTCCGAGGGACAGGCCGAACGCTTCGCCGACTTTGCCGCCGCGCTGGCGAAGGCCAAGGTCGATCTCATCATCGCCACGACGACGCCGGCCGCGCTCGCCGTCAAGGGCGTGACGTCCACGATTCCCGTCGTCCTGCCCAATTCGATTGACCCGGTCGGCGTGGGACTCGTGGCAAGCCTTGCTCGCCCCGGCGGGAACATCACCGGCACGACGCAGCAGGCGCCCGATCTCGTCGCCAAGAGACTGCAATTACTCGTTCAGGCCATACCCCGTGTCTCCACGGTGGCTGTCATCTGGAACGCCGCGAATCCCGCCAACGGGCGTGTGTGGACCGAGCTGCAGGAAGCCGCCCGGACGTTGCACATCAGCCTCCAGTCACGGGCGGTGCGCGGGCCGCAGGACTTCGAGCGTGTCCTGACGGACATCGCTCGTGAGCGTCCTGAGGCGCTGCTCCTGATCGGCGATCGCTTGACGCTGCAGCATGGGCGGCAGATCGTGGAGTCCGCCACGCAAAGCCGAGTGCCCAGCATGCTGGATCGGGCGTATCCGGAGACGGCGGGCGCCCTGCTGAGCTACGGGGCGGAAGAGGAGGACCTCTGGCGGCGTGCGGCTGATCTCGCCGACAGGATCCTCAGGGGCGCCAGGCCCGCCGATCTGCCGTTCGAGCAACCCACGAAGTTCAAGTTTGTCGTCAACGTCAAGACCGCCCGCGCGCTCGGCCTCACCATCCCGCCCTCGCTCCTGGCCCGGGCCGATCAGGTGATCGAGTAATACAACGGCTCGACGACGACGACCGTCACACGCAGCGCACTGGTTCGGAGCGGCTCCAGCCGCGTGGTCGCAGATGGACCGCTTGACCTGTCACCTTGTTCCTGCTCGTCGTCTCGCTCTCGGTCTGGGTGTGGCGCTTCTCGTCAGCGGCTGTGCGAGTCTTGGCCCGCGAACGGAAGGAGCCAGCGGCCCGGTCGTGTGGAGTGTCACCGAGCTACGAACCGAAACTCGCGAGATCAACGGACAGCTGTTCGACGGGCGCGCCTTCACGCTCGTGCTGAAGAATGTCAGCACCGAGGCAATTACCTTCACGAAGATGGACGAGTATCGCTTCCAGCCGCGCTCGAACGGAGCAACGGCAATCAGGACGGGACGCTGGGTGCTCAAACCGGATCAGGAGTGGCGGCTCCCTAAGTTCTACTACATGTCCTGCCACTTTCAAGGCGGCTGCTCCGACGGGCTCCATTCGCAGCCGATGCTACGGATTCGTCTCAGCGGAATGAACGATTCGGAGAAACCGGTTGACGCCCAGATCGACATCGTACTTCCCGCCGAAGGAATGGGTCGCGCTCCGATCAAGCGGTGAGGGATTCGCCGAGAAGCGTCTGAGGGAAACCCGGACCCGGCAGCCGCTTGTCTCGGCCCGCTCCATTCCAGTAGATTCCATCTCGCCAACTATGGCGCGCAGCGCACCGATCGGAGCGGCTCCTGCCGCCGAGTTCGAGGCCGATGACTCGAATCCGCCCTCTTCTCGCGCTCTTGATCATTTCAGGCGCAGTCGCTGGTTGTCAGATGGCTCGGATGACCCTTGCGCAGGAGATGGCATGGGACCAGTGGAAGCAGTGCGATAGGTTCCCCGGCGTTCAGCTGAAAGAGATCCGCCAGGACGGTCAGATCTGGGTTTTGTATACCAGCGACTATGGCGCCTGGCAGGACTGCATTCGCCAGGCTCGTGAAGACCAGGCGCGTCGAGGCGTGGCCGCCGTTCCTGTTGCGACGGCTGCGCCCGTGGAGGGGAAGGCGGCAACGGCTCCCGTCGTCGCGCCGCTCTGGCGGGTCGGGGACGAGTGGGCGTTTCGGTCTGAAGGGCCAAGCGGCGTCGGGACGTTCGTTTGGGAGGTCGATCGCATCGAGCCGCTGGGCGGAGTACAGCATTACGTCATCAAGACGGGCAGCCGGCGAATCTACTACCGGGTCGACGACCTGGCGCTCGCGCGGGAAGAGGTCGAGGGCAAGATCGTTCGGGAAATCACGCCAGCGACCTGGCGGTGGGTGACGTTCCCTATGACGGTTGGTGCCACGTGGACGGTGAAATACCACGAGGACCGCCCGTTGGATCGGCAGAGTGACGATATCGAACGCGCATGCGTCGTGGAAGGCGAAGAGTCGTTGGTGGTACCGGCCGGTACGTTCCGGGCGTTCCGCGTGGTCTGCCGAAACACCCGCAACGATTCGTGGGTGACGACGATCTGGTACGCGCCCCAGGTGAAGCAGATGATCCGCGAAGAGTCGGCCGTGATCGGCGGTAAACGCATCCGTGAATTGTTGACGTTCCGGCACCGTTGAGGCGCCGCGACCGAGAGTTGGCATGAGATGATCTGGCGGATGTGAGGAACGGGCGTGGACGACTTCTCGACGGTCAACGTAGACGGCTTTCTGCCCCTGCTGGCAGACGAGTTCACGGCGACCTACGGCGCCGGTTCCTTCTTCGTTCTTGCCACTGCCGATCTGTTCACGGCTGGGCTTGGGCGCGCGATGGAAAGAGTGGGACGACCGCCTCAGCCGGAGACGGCAACGATGGTCGGACGCGCGGAGGCGCGTCAGGCGCTGGAGATGCTCGTCGCCGTCACGGACGCGCATGAGGCGCTGTGGAACGAGGCGCTCGGACTCGCCTCGCTCGGCGCGCTTCGCCAAGCCGTCGATGCGGTCCTCAGCGCTGGTGCGTTCGAGCGCTGGCTGCGAATGTTCCAGCGCGGCGATTTCGGCGCCGCGTCCGCCGGTCTGAAATCCGGCTGACGACGCCGGCGTTGACGTCCTCCCGCTTCACGACGACCATCCTCTTGCTCACTTCCAGCTAGAATCAGCACGTGAGCCGCGCGACACGCACGGAAGGGAAGAGTGGGTCAAAGTCCTCATCGCGGATGATCGACGCGAGGATCAAGGAGCTGGGCGACTGGCGGGGCCGGATGCTTTCACGGCTCCGCACCCTGATCAAGCAAGCCGACCCCGACGTGGTCGAAGAGTGGAAGTGGCGAGGGGTCCCGGTGTGGTCTCACGACGGATTGATCTGCACCGGCGAGACGTACACGAACGTCGTGAAGATGACCTTTGCGAAGGGAGCCGCCCTGAAGGACCCCTCTGGCCTCTTCAACTCCAGCCTCGAGGGCAACACTCGGCGCGCCATCGACCTCCGCGCGGGCGACAAACTCGACGAGAAGGCATTGAAGGCCCTGATTCGTGCGGCCGTGACGCTGAACGCCTCCCGAGTGCGCCGGACCCGGTAGTCGCGGAAGCGCCGCTTCAGTCGTCCGACACGTACTGCTCGAGCAGGCGCCGCTGGAGCTCCTCATACTCCGGCTGGCCGCCGACGTAGATGCAGTGGCACCGCTCCGGATCCCGGTAGACGTACACGGTCTTGCCGTCGCGTATCTCACGCCGCACCCGCCGTGCCGGCGGTGTCCTGACGTCCGCGACGACTGCCGGTGAGGTGTCGACCGACTCGACAGAGAAGCCAGCGTCGATGAGCATTGCTTCTCTCGATCGTGTTCCCGTCGTGTGCAGCGTCGCGCACCCGGTCAGGATGGCCGCTGCGATCATCGCGCCGAATACTGCCTTCCTCATGACGTGTTCTCCTGCCTTTGAGAGGGCCGGCCGGGGTGCCGCGTTACAGGGAGTTTCGCGAAATTCGATCCCTGCTGTCAGGGAAACCCCGACCCGCCTTGTCTCGGCAGCGACGACGTCGTAGAGTCCGCGGCGGCGAACACGTCGCGCAGCGTACGGTTTCGGAGCGGCTCCAGCCGCCGAGTGCACACCATGGATCGCAGGCAAAGGGTGCTCCAGGCTTTCATCCTCGTCGGCGCATTGCTCCAGGACATCGGAAGTCCGGCTGCGGCGGACCTCGAGCCAATCGCGATCGTCACGTCGGTGGCGGGAGCTGCGACGCTGGAGCGGGCGACCGCCTCAGAACGTCAGCCGGTCGTCTTCAAGGACGCCGTGATGGCCGGGGATCGAATCGTCACCGGCGATCAGTCGACGCTGCGACTGTTCGTCGCGCGCAGCATCGTCGTGACAGTCGGCGAGCGCGCGGACGTGAGGATTACGAGCACGCCCGCCCCGTCCATCGAGCTGCGCCAGGGCATGATCGCCGTTGCCGTCGGTGGTGAAGGCGTCAGATCGGCAGCGAGGCTGGAACTCAGAACGCCGAACCTGATCGCAGTGCAGGGCCCCGGCGCAAGCCTGGTGGAGGCCCGGTCGGACGTCCAGCCCTTTGTCTCTCGCGTCATATCCATCTCTGGCGCCTTGCGCGTCGCCGCGCCTGCGGCCTCGGGCTTTGATGACGCCGCGATCGTGATGAGCCCGCTGACGAGTCTCCTGCGAAGTGGTGCCGACCCCCTCGGCACGCCCACGACTCTCACGCTGGGTGAAGCCGAGCATTTCGCCACAAGCCTCCGGGTGCGGCTCATGCCGGCGGCGGCGCCGGCGAATGAGCTGGTCGCGGAGCGCAACCTGCAAGCGGCCGGCGCCGACGCGGCCCCAGCGGGGGAGATCGTTGATCGCATAGTGGGCGGCAAGGACCGTTCAGTCAGCCCCCAGGTCACGGGTGACGACCTTCGCCAGCGTCAGATGCCTCGCGGTGGCGGTGTGCCGGGTGCTGGTGGCACGAGCGCCTTCGGAATCAGCGCCGGGGGCGGCGTGAATGGAGGTAGCGGATTCGGATTTGGCGGTGTCGGTGGCGCCATCGGTGTCGGGGGGAGCGGCAGCAGTGGACGCAGGTAGATGCTGACGATCTTCTTCTACATGGAAGTGAAGGCGGGACGTGAGGCCGCGTGTGCGGCGCTGATCAAGGAGGCCACCGCCAGTACGCGTGCGGAAGACTCCGGCTGCCTGAACTACGCGTTCTATCGCCGGAGTGACAGTCCGCGCGAGCTCATCCTCTTCGAGCAGTGGCGAGACGCGGAATCGCTCGCCGCCCACATCGCGCGGCTCCAGAAGGTCTACGGCCCGCCGGACGAGACGGAGCCTCACCCGCCCACGCATCATCGCCGGCGACTCCCGAAGGCCTTCCTGGCGCACTTCGACAAGACCGAAGCGGTCCGGTACGAAGCGCTCGGCTGAGTACCCCACGTTTGTGCGAAGGTCCCGAGGCGCTGGTCGTGTAATCTAAGGCGCTGGAGTTGTTGGGATACCTATTCCGCAAACGGCTGATCGTGGCTGCACGTTCGTGATCGCGCGCCGCCCCCTCGTGTGCGCGCTCGGCGTCCTCCTGCTGGCGTTGATCGTCGCCGCCGTTCCTGCCGGCCGTCGCCCGTTCTGGTCGTCCGACGAAGCCCGGTTCGCGTTGCTCGCGCAGGACGTCCTCGATCGGGGCCGCTGGCTGGTCGCCGAAGTCCGTGGTGAGACCTATCTGAACAAGCCGCAGCTCTTCTTCTGGGCGGTGGCGCTGGCGTCGCTGCCGTTCGGGCGCGTCACGGAGATCACGGCCGCGATCCCGGCGGTGCTGGCATCGGTGCTGACCGTGGCTGGCACCATCGCCGTCGGCCGGTTGCTGTGGGGATGGCCCGCCGGCCTGGTGGCCGGCCTGATCCTGGTCACCACGCCGATGAACTTCGAGATGAGTCATCAGGTCCTGCCCGACGTCATGCTGAATGCCTGGCTCGTGTGGGCGCTGTACTGGTTCATGCGTGCGCAGCGGCAGGGCTGGACACTGGCTCCGCTGGCAGGGTTCTATACCTGCCTGGCGGCCGGCTTGCTCTGCAAGGGGCCTCAGGCGCTGGCAGCGCTGGCGGCTGCAGGCGTGGCGGTGATCTTCAGCGATGGCGCGGCCCAGCTCGGGAAGCTGCGGCTGGTGCGCGGCTCCGCGTTCGTGCTGGGTGTCGCGGCCGTTGCCTGGCTCATTCCGTACCAGGTGAGCTCGCAGGGCGGCTTCGAGCAGCGCGTCGTCACCGGCCACTACGTCACGTGGTATCTCGTCGGCCCGATGCTCTCGCGACTCGCGGCGCTCCACGTGCCGCTCGCGGCATTCCTGCCATGGACGGTGATCCTGGCCGCCGCACCGTGGTGGTGGCGAGCACAGCCCGATGACGCCCGGCGGCGGGTCATTCTCTGGACGGCGACGATGTGGATCCTCTCGACGCTCTCCGGCCACTATCGCGCGCGCTACGT
This sequence comes from Candidatus Methylomirabilota bacterium, assembly GCA_046734515.1. Lineage (GTDB taxonomy): Bacteria > Methylomirabilota > Methylomirabilia > Rokubacteriales > CSP1-6 > AR5. Next base: position 13,371 of record JBKPRI010000361.1, read on the forward strand.
GCTGCCGGTGTTCCCCGGCCTGGCGCTGCTGACCGCGGAGCTGGTGACCGCGCCCGTCAGCGGAGTCGCGCGGCGAGTACGGTCAGTGGCCCTCGTGGTCTGCGGAGGACTCGTCTTCGTGGTGGGCATCGCCGCCTTTCTTCCGATGGCGCGGCTGATCAGCGGCGAGGACGGAGCCTACGTCCCTCACGCCGGCTGGGAGAAGGCGATGCTCGTGGCGCTGGCTGCCATCGCGCTCGTTGCTCTGATCCGCAGCGCCCGCACCGGCGAGGCCGGCGGGGCGGTGGTTCTCGGGTTGGCCCTGGCCGTGATATTCCTCATGGAGGGCCTGACCTACCCGGTCCGCTATGCGCGCGCGTTCGACGTGCGGCCACTGGCGGCCGCCGCGGCGGCCAGCGTGAGGCCCTCGGGAGGTTCGGTGATCGGGTATCCCGACCTGCGCCTGAGCTATGACGTGTACCTCCATCGTCATCGCGTGATCGAGATCCGCGACGACGGCACGGTGCGGGCACGCCTGCAGGAGACGCCGCGAGATGCATTCATCATGACGCGGGATCGCTGGAATACGCTGGCCGCGGGCGCGCACCCTGGATGGCGGGTCCTCGCGTCGGCTAAACTGGGCGATCGAACGATGGTCACGGTGGGGAGCGGGCCATGACGGAGCTCTCGATTGTCCTTCCGGTGTTCAACGAGGCCGAGAACATCCCGATCGTCGCGGGGGAGGTGCTCGCGGTCATCGACCAGATGACCGTGCCGGCCGAGATCCTGTTCGTGGATGACGGCTCGACGGATGGCAGTGTCGACGCCATCGCGGCGGTCATGGCCAAGGACCCGCGCGTGCGCCTGCTCCGCATGAAGGCCCACGCCGGCCTCACGGCGGCCTTCGACGCCGGCTACGCGAACTCGACGGGGCGCATCGTCGTGACCATGGACGCCGATCTGCAGAACGATCCCTGGGACATCGGCGCACTTCTGGAGGCGCTCAAGACGGCCGATGCCGCCGTGGGCTGGCGCGTGCAGCGCCACGACAACTGGCGCAAGCGCGTGTCCTCGCGGATCGCCAACGCGATCCGGACCCGGATACTCGGCGACGACGTGATCGACAGTGCCTGCAGTCTGCGCGCCTTGCATCGCCACTGCCTGGACGCGCTGCTGCCCTACAACGGGCTCCATCGCTTCGTCCCGACGCTGCTCCGCGCGTCCGGATTCCGCGTCACGCAGGTGCCGGTGCGCCACCGCGCGCGCCGGTACGGCTCGTCGAAGTTCGGCGTCAGCAACCGCGCGGTGCGCGCCTTCGTCGATCTCCTGGCCGTGAAGTGGCTGCTACGCCGACGGCTCCACTACCAGGTCGACGAGGTTCCGGCTTCGAAGTTCAGAGCAGCTCCGTAACGCGTCTGATGTCGGGCAGGTGTTCCAGCCGCCCGACCATCTCGACCATCTCGCTCACCCGCGTGGCGTCCAGCGCCTCGGACGCCAGCGCCCGGAACTTCGCCTCGAGCTCCTGACGAGGCCGCGGATTGGCCGCGTCACCGTGCACGATGGCGGCCTCACGCGTCAGGACGCGCCCGTCCCCGAGCTCGACCGAGACCCGGCCCGTCGGCCGATCGGGACCGCCGCGCATCGACATGCGGTCGTCCCCGGACACCTCGATCCGCGCGGCCAGCTGGCGCACGCGCGGGTCCTCGCGCACCGCGTCCGTGAACGCCGAGATGTCGGTCGTGCCCTTGACCACCGCCGCCGCCACGGCATAGGGGACGGAGAACTTCGCCGCCAGCATGTTGGCGGGCGACGGGTCCGCCATGCGGGTCACGAAGGGCAGCGAGGTGACGCGGATCCGCTGGACGTCGTGCGCCGAGAAGCCCTCGGTGTGCACGAGCGACTGCACCGCATCGAGCACGGCGTGGTTGTAGAGACAGCAGGCGTGGAACTTGAAGTAGTTCCGCTCGATCCGGTAGACGGCGACCCGATCCTCGGCGCTCACGCCCTCCACGACCGCGTCGGTATCGAAGCGGTCACCGAGGATGGTGCCGTACAGATCGGACGGCGCATCGTGGATGGCCGTGTAGCCGCAGGCGAGCAGATGGGTGGCCAGGATGCCCTGCATGTTGGAGCGCCCGGGGTAGAGGTTTCGGATGGTCGCGCCCTCGAAGCAGGGCTGCCACGAGTTGGCCGGACTCATCGACGTGGCGAGGTTGATGACGGTGCGCATGGTCGCGGCATCGTGCCCGCGCAGGCGAGCCACGGCCACGGCGGCGCCGGCCGTGCCCCACGTGCCGTGGGAGTGGACGTTCGGCCGTACCTGCGAGGCGCCGCCCAGCCGCGAGGTGACCTCGTACCCGGCGACGAGCGCCTCGATGAACCGCCGTCCGTCTACGCCCAGCTCCTCGGCGACCGCCAGCGTGGCGGGCAGCACGTGAATGGCCGGGTGTCCGCCACCCCAGCGGTTGCCTTCGTCCATCTCGAGCGACACGCCGGCGGTGCCGTTGGCCAGGGCGGCGAGCATCGGCTCGGCCTTGCTCCCGTGGCCCACGAGCGTGGCCGCGCGGCTCCCCGAGCGCTCGGCGGCCACGGTCGCGAGCCGCGTGTTCTCGGTCAGGCGGCTGCCGGCGAGAATGGCGCCGAGCGTGTCGAGGGTCACGGCACGCGCGGCGGCGACGGTGGCGGCGCCGAGGCCGTCGAACCGCGTCCCCGCGGCCAGGCCGGCCAGACGTGTGAGGTAGTCGCGCGTACTCATGGATGGCTCCTCTCAGCGCCCATAGCGGAGCGCGCGGCCCGGCAGCGCGCCGGTGTGCTCGCCCTTGTCGACGACGATCTTGCCGTTGACGACCACGTAGGGAATCCCGAGCGGGAACTGTTTCGGCTGCCGCGGCGTCGAGGTGGCCTTGACCGTCTTGGGATCGAAGACGACGATGTCCGCCTTTAGGCCATCACGCAGCAGGCCGCGATCGCGCAGGCCGAGGCGCTGGGCCGGGAAGGACGTCATCTTGCGGATCGCCTCGGGCAATTGCAGGTGCTTCTCGGCGCGCACGAACTCCGCGAGGATGACCGGGAAGCAGCCGTAGGTGCGGGGACTGGGATACTCGCCGAGCAGGATGGCGTCACTCCCGACCATGCCCAGCGGGTGAGACACGAACGCGGGCAGCGTCTGGGGATTCGTCCCCACCATGATGGCGCAGAGACTGTGGCCCTCGCTCCGCATCAGGTCCAGGAACGTGTCGAGCGGATCCTGACCGCGCTCGCGCGAGATGTCGAGCAGCGAGCGGCCCTCGTAGTGCAGGTTCTCGGGCTTCCGGAAGTACGTCAGCCAGCCCTCGTCGGTGCGGCCCAGCGAGTTGCGTGCCTTCATCTCCTCTCGCAAGCGGGCCCGTTCCTTCGGCGAATCGAGGATCACGGCGAGGCGCTCCGGCCCGCCGTCCATCGTCCATCCGGGCAGCCAGATGTTGGCGCGCGTGCTGCCGTAGACGTAGGGATAGCAGTCGAAGGTGACGTCGAGCCCCTCGTCGCGGCTCTTCTCCACCAGGCCGATGTAGTCGAGATGCGAGCCGTCGCCCTGCGAGCGCTGACGGTAGTGCGTGAAGTGCACGGCGATATCGGCGCCGCGGCCGATCTCGAGGGCCTCGTGCCACGGGGCCAGGAGCCCCTTGGCCTTCAAGATGGCGCGCGTGTGGGTGTGATAGAAGCCGCCCGCGCGCGCCACGACCTTCGAGAGCTCGATCAGCTCATGGGTGTCGGCATACGAGCCCGGGGGATAGTCGAGGCCCGTGGAGATCCCGAACGAGCCCTCCTCGCAGACCTCGCGTACGACGGACTTCATGTCGTCCAGCTCGGCGCGCGTGGCCGGACGATCGTCCCAGCCCACGGACCAGATCCGCACCGGCGAGTTGCCGAGGATGAAGGCGATGTTCACCGCGACCTTGTTGTCGAACGTCGAGAGCTGCCCGGCCACGGTGAGCCAATCAGCCTGTAGTCCGGGATAGCCGTTGAGGCCCGAGTCCAGCTCGATGTACCGGTCGCGATCTTCGGCCGTCTTGAACGGCGCGTGCGAGTTGCCGTCGATGCCGATGAGCTCGGTGGTGACGCCCTGGCGCACCTTGGGCTCGTGCCGCGGTTCGCCCAGGATGGTCAGGCCCGCGTGCGAGTGCATGTCGATGAAGCCCGGCGCCACCACGTGCCCGGTGGCGTCGATGATCCGCGCCGCCTGCAGCGCGCTCGTGTCACCCCGGAGAATCCGGACGGCGTCGCCCTCCACGCCCACGCTGGCGTAGAAGCCGGGATTGCCGCTGCCATCAATGACGAGGCCGTTACGGATGAGCAGATCGAGCATGGATCACTCCTGTCGGTACGCCGCGTTCACACGAGACCGGCCTTGAGCACTTCCTCTTTCACCAGGCGCTCCACGGTGCGCGCGATCGCGAGGAACTCCGGACTGCCGCGCTCCCGGGGGCGAGGCAGGTCGACGCGAACGATCTCCTTGATCCGCCCGGGCCGAGCGGTCATGACGACGATCTCGTCGGCGAGATAGAGCGACTCGCTGATGCTGTGGGTGACGAAGACGATGGTCTTGCGCTCGGCCAGCCAGATCTTGAGCAGCTCCTCCTGCATGACCTCGCGCGTCTGGGCGTCGAGGGCGCCGAAGGGCTCGTCCATCAACAACACCTCGGGCGCGTTGGCCAGCGCGCGGGCGATGGCCACGCGCTGCTTCATGCCGCCCGACAGCTCGCGCGGGTATTTCTGTGCGTGCTCCGCCAGCCCCACCATGGCCAGGTAGCGCTCCGCCACCTGCTGCTGCTCGGCCTGGGGCAGGCGGCGCACGAGCGGCCCGAACGCCACGTTTTGCCGGGCCGTGCGCCAGGGAAAGAGCGCGTACTCCTGAAACACCACGCCGCGGTCCTTGCCGGGGCGGGTCACCGGCCGTCCGTCGACGAGAATGCGCCCGCTGGTCGGCGTCACGAACCCCGCGATCATGCTCAGGAGCGTGGACTTGCCGCATCCGCTGGGGCCCAGCAGGCAGACGAAGTGCTGGTGCCCCATCTCGAGGGAGAGATCCTGCACCGCGATCATCGGCCCCTGCCGGGTGACATAGACCTTGCTGACGCGCTCGGCCTGCACCTTCGTCGCCGTCATCGCGCCGCGGACGGTCATCTCACGCCTTCTGGTGCTCGAGCCACCACTTCGCGATGTCGGAGCGGCCGGCAAACCACACGCCCGGATGGCTCTTGGCGTAGGCGATGAAGCGGTCGAGGCCGTTGGCCCGCCCGGGCACGCCGGCCATCCGGCAGTGCAGCCCCATCGACATCATCTTGGGCGTCGTCTCGCCTTCCTCGTAGAGCGTGTCGAAGGTCTCCTTGGCCGCCTGGAAGAAATCCTCGCCGGTGGCATAGTACCCCCGCCAGAAGCGCGCATCGTTGAGCGCCAGCGAGTAGGGAATGACCAGCCACTTCCGGTCGCGCACCATCGTGTAGTAGGGCAGGTCGTCGTTGTACGCGTTGCTGTCGTAGATGAAGCCCCCGTGCTCCACGACCAGCTCGCGGGTCTGCTCGCTGGGGCCGTAGCGGCAATACCAGCCGAGTGGGCGCTGCCCCGTGGTGCGCTCGATGCCGGCATAGCCCTCGTGGATGGCCCGGCGCTCCGTCTCGCGATCCATGAGGTAGTACTCCTCCCACCGGTTGCCGTGGCCGCAGACGTCGTGTCCCTGCTCGGTGATGGCGCGGGCCACGGCCGGGTTGCGCTCGAGCGCGACGGCACAGGCGAAGAACGTGCTGCGCACCTGGTACTTCGTGAAGATGCGCAGGAAGCGCCACACGCCCACCCGGCTGCCGTATTCGAACATCGACTCGTTGGCGAGGTCCCGCTGGTCCGGGGGCACGGGCGACATGGCGTCGCCCCACGACTCACGCCGGCCGATGCCGTCCTGCAGGAGGTTCTCCGAGCCCTCCTCGTAATTCACGACCAGCGAGATGGCGACGCGCGCGCCATTCGGCCACGCCACCCGCGGGGGGTTGTCCGCGTAGCCGACGAGATCACGATCGGTCATGGCCCGACGCTCCTTTCAGCCTTTCCATGGCACCAGCGCTCGCTCCAGCCGGCCGAACAGCTGATTGAAGACGTAGCCGAGCAGGCCGATGGCCGCGGCCCCCAGCAGCATGCGGTCGACGCGGAAGAACTCGCGCGCGTCGTTGATCAGGAAGCCGAGCCCGCGCTCGGCGGCGATGAACTCCGCCGCCACGATGACGAAGAAGGACAGCGCGAAGCTGAGGCGCAGCCCGGTCATGATGCTCGGCATCGCCGCCGGGATGATCACGTAGCGCAGGATGTCCCGCTCGCTGGCGCCCAGGCTCTCGGCGGCGCGGATCAGGAGGGGATCGACGTACTTGATGCCCTCCCGCGTCGTCGTGAAGACCGGAAAGAACGCGGAGTAGGCGATGAAGGCGATCTTGGAGGACTCGCCGATGCCCAGATAGAGCACGAGCAGCGGCAGGAAGGCCAGCGGCGGGATGGGGCGCAGCACGTCGAGCACCGGCTCCACCAGGTTCTCGATGACCGTGACGCGGGCCACGAGCGTGCCCGCCACCACGCCCAGGAGCGCGGCGATCACGAAGCCCTGCGCGACACGGGCCAGGCTCGCCAGCACGTCCCACTGCAGCGTGCCCAGCACCAGCAGCCGCCACGCCTCCCTGGCGATGGCCGGCGGAGCGGGGAGGAGTACGGGATTGAACCACTTGAAGTAGGTGGCGTTCGCGGCGGCGATCGCCCACCAGGCAAGGAAGGCCGCCAGGAGTGACAGCGTTCGCGTCGAGACGCGCTGCCAGCGGCGACGCCGCTCGTGCCGGGCCGACGCCGCCTCGATCGCCGCCAGGTCCAGCGGCGCGCCGCCCCGCGGTGCTTCTACGCGGGCCGCCATTTCACGAGGCTGGGATCCACCTTCTCGACGATGCTCGTGGTGAGGACGTCCCGGGCCTCCACGGGCTTCGCGATCCGGCCCTCGCGGACCAGCCAGGCGTTGGTGAACTTGAACGAGGCATCCACCGTTTCGTCGAACGCGGTGGAATACGCGTTGAACTTCATCAGCGGCAGCAGGACCTCGGGCTCGATCTTGAGCTCGGGCGCCAGCTTCTGGGCGGCCTTTGCGGTGTCGGCGTTGGCGTCCGCCGCCGCGCGCGTCACCGCGCGCACATAGGCGGCCAGCGTGTTGGGGTTCTTCTCGAGCATGGCCTTGGTGACGATCACCATCGAGTTCGAGCGCACCCAGTTGCGGGGGCCTTCGCGCCCGGGCCAGTACGAGCGGTTGCCGGTGGCGATGAGCTTGGCGCCGGCCTGCGTCGCCTGGTAGATGTACGGCTGGAACGAGGCCATCACGTCGATGTCGCCCTTGTCGAGCGCGACCACCAGCTCCGGCGGCTTGAGGTTGAAGACCTTGACGGAGTTTCGATCCACGCCCAGCTCCGTGGCCAGGCCCGTCCACACCTCGATCGGCGAGTTGCCCTGGGTCTGTCCCACCTTGATGCCGTTCAGCGCCTTCGGATCGGTGGTGCCGGCGAGCTTGCGGCCCAGCACGAGCGCCTGGGTACCGGAGATGTCCGCCTGCTGCACGATGCCGTAGACCGGCACGCCCTGACCCCCGAGGATCAGGAGCGTGGTCACGCCGCCGCAGCCGATGCTGATGTTGCCGCTGGCCAGCATGTTCGGCAGCTCCCCGGCGGACGCCACGAAATGACGGACCACCGTGAGGCCCTCGTCCTTGAAGTAGCCGCTCACCTCGGCCAGGCTCGGCATCGACATGAGCTGCGGATCGCGGGTGCCGTAGACGTCGATCTTGTTGGTCTCGAGCTTGAAGGGCGTGACGGCCGCGCTCGCAAACGTGGGTGCGGCCAGGATTCCCGCTGCACCCCCGAGTCCCTGAAGAAATCCGCGGCGAGTGAGTGCGTGCGTGGCCATGGCTGGTCGGCTCCTCTCCGGATCCGCATCCTACAACAGGACCGTATCGGCGCGCGTTTCGTTTCGGGGCACATGAATAGGAACGGAGCGCATCCAGTCCCACACGTGGCATGGTTGACGAGCATGCGCGCAAAGTTCACAACATCCTTCGTGAGCTGGCCCGCTCGCCATCTGAGTCGCTGGTTCAGCGCCACCCCAGCGATGGACGGCCCTGCGACGTCTGTCGTCGGGAGATCCCGATCGGAGCGATGGAACACGTGGTCACGACCAGCTTCGCCCGCATGCGTCTCGACGACTCGTGTCTGGTGATCTGGACCCGAGAACGGAAGCACTTCATCGCCGAGCGGCTGCCCGAGGAGTCAGAAGAGCGCTCGTAGGTCCCGTCTCGGCTCCGTCTGCGCGGCCCCCGATCAGGTAGAATGCGGGGGTTATCCGGGTAGACCATGAGTTCAGGAAGGGAATCCTCAGCATGACCATCCGCGATCGCCAGCAGCTCGAAGACATCGGCTACATGACCTGCATGACGCTCACCCTGCTGGGCAACTACGCCCAGACGGGCCACTTCGGCGGGCCGCTGGCCTACACGCCCTTCAACGTCGCCGCGCATCTCGTGGGGCCCGAGCTCGGCGGGCTACGCTACGACTACCGGCGCCCGAAGCATCCGTACAGCGACAAGTTCATGCTGGCCGCGGGTCACTGCGCGCCCACGTGCTACGCGCTCTGGATGATCATGGGGCAGGCGCTGTATCGCAAGCACCAGGCGACTGGCGACAAGCGCTATCACGTCGCGCCGGACGTCGCCATGCTGCCGGTGGACGCGCTGGGATTCCGCCGCGGCGCCGGCGCGCTGAAGACGCTGCTGACGGACGCGGGCCTGGCCGAGCATCCGCTGTTCGCGCAGGCCAAGGGCCGGGGCATCCGCGCGCTCTCCGGACACATCGAGTCGATCGACGTCACCAACGACGTCAACGGCGGGCCGTCGGGTGTGGGAATCGCGACGGCGGCGGGGAAGGCCGCCTTCTGGGACATCATCGGCGCGCCCATGGGGACGCCGAAGATCATCGCCCTCGAGGGCGAGTTCGCCATGACCGAGGGCCACGCGCAGGAGATCAAGACCCAGGCCATGGCGCTGCAGGTCGGCAAGCGGCTGCGGATCTTCCTCTCCGACAACAACGCCGGCATCGACGATTCGCTGATCGGCGGCGTCGTCGCCGCCAAGTTCAAGGGCTACCGGCTGGTCGATCAGTGGACCTCCTACGGCTGGAACGTCTTCACGCTGCCCGACGGGCACGACTACGAGCAGATCGCCGGCGTGCTGAAGACGATGGAAGAGTGGGATCCCGCGGATCGGCGCCCGATGATCGTGATCGGCACCACCACCAAGGGCTACTGGCCGGGCGCGGTGAACGGCAAGATCCCCGGGGCCGGCGATCAGGTCGTCGGCTATCCGAGCCATCCGTACGCGATGAAGATGAACTCCGAGTACTTCGTCGCGCTCGCCCAGACCTTCGAGAAGAAGTACGGCGTGGAGTTCGCCGGCATCCGCAAGGGCCCCGTGACCGATGCCGCCGAGCGGCTGGTCCAGTTCAAGACGAACATCGACGTGGTGATGTCGGTGCTCGACAAGAACGGCCTCGGCGACTGGCTGGCCGAGCGCCTGCTGCAGATCGCGGACGCGGTCAAGGACGAGCTGCCGACGCGCGTCGACGTCAAGCACGACCCCTTCCTCGACGAGCGCCTGCGCGTGGCCAATCTCCCCGAGGAGCCGCAGACGCTGACCGTGCGCAATCCGGTCTCGGGCGCCGAGAAGCAGCTGAAGGTCGCGCTCTTCCGCAAGGCGGGGGAGGTGGCCGGCGCGCGGCGCGGCATCTCGGAGATCGTGAAGTGGATCAACTACGTCACCGACAACCGGATGGTGACGCTCGCCGCCGACCTCTCGGAGTCGATCAACCTCGAGCACGGCAGCATCTGGGGCCACTACGATCCCGACACCAATCCGGTGGGGACACGGCTCAAGGCCTGTCTCTTATACACATCTCCGAGCCCACGAGACACTAATC
>JBKPRI010000362.1:0-7181 GCA_046734515.1 Candidatus Methylomirabilota bacterium
CATCACGTGTTCACGTCGCGATGGATGTCGTCGAGCTTGTCCTCGATGCGGTTGAGCCGGGCGGCGAGCTGGATGATCTCGCCCTCGGCCTTGCGGTTGACCGAGAAGTCGAGCTCGCTGCGCACGCGATCCTTCGCGTCCTGGCGGTTCTGGCTCATCATGATCACCGGCGCCTGCACCGCGGCCAGCATCGACAGGAACAGGTTCAGCAGGATGAACGGGTACGGATCCCACGCGCGGCCGCCCAGCGTCACGTTCACGATCGTGTAGACGACCAGGATGACCGCGAAGGTGATGATGAACGACCACGAGCCGCCGAACCGCGCCACCGAATCGGCCACGCGCTGGCCGAACGTCAGCTGCTCGTCGATGATCTCGTTCGGGTTGCGGGCCGAGCGGGCGCGCACGAGGTCCTGGGCGCTGCGAAAATGCCGGCCGATCATCGTCAGCATGTCGAGGCCGGCCAGGGGCTTGCGCTGCAGCAGGTTGCTGAGGTCGGTGCGATCGACCTCGATCGCGGTGGTGTCCTCCAGCGCGGTGGCGGTGGTGGCGTGCTCGCTGGCCGACAGCATCGAGGCCAGGCCGAACATCTCGCCCGTGGTCGGCCGGTCGAGCACGACCTCCTGATTGTCCTCGTCGATCACCACGACCTCGACCTTGCCGCTCGTCACGACGTAGGCCTTGGCGCCGGGATCGCCGACGCGATAGATCCGCTGCCGGGCGGCGAAGTGGCGCAGCTCGACCTGCTCGCCGAGCACCGCGCGCTCGTCAGCGTCCAGCAGGGAAAAGAGCGGAATGGCCTCGAAGATCGCCGGGTCGCAGGGCATCGCCCACCTCCGGGAGCCCATGATGCCCGAGGCGGCATTGACATGGTAGTGTGATCGCGCCGTGAGCACCGTGACCGTCCTCAACCCCGTCGGCTTCCCGCCCAAGGTGAGCCGCCAGACGCCGGCCGCCCGGCTGGACGGCCTCGACGGCAAGACCGTCTACCTCGTCGACTGCCGCTTCGACGACTCCGACATCTTCCTGGGTCAGATGCAGGCGTGGTTCAACCAGCACCTGCCCCGCGTGCGCACGCTCGTCAAGCGCATCTCGAATGTCTACCTGCACGACGACCCCACCACGTGGGAGGAGATCAAAGCCCAGGGATCGGCCGCTATCCTGGGCGTCGGCCACTGAAGCACCTGCGCGCCGGCGGTCGCCGCGCATGCGATGACGCTCGAGATCAGGTACGGCGTGCCCACCGTGGCCGTGCACACGGACAAGTTCGACCGCGTGGTGCGCTCGGTCGCGCAGGTCAACGGCATGCCCGGGCTGCGCCAGGTCTTCGTGCCGCAGCCCATCATGGGCAAGACGCCGGCCGAGCTGCGCGCCTACATCGACGGCATCGACCCGATCACCGGCCGGCCCGTCATGCAGGAAGTGCTCGAAGGGCTCACGCGGCCGTTCGAGGCGGACGAGCTCGGCCCCACGGAGTTCGACCGCTCCACGCCACGGCTCGTCCCCGCCGACACCGAGGACAACCTGCACCGGCTCTTCCTCGAGAACCGCTGGACGGACATGCTGCCGATCGTGCTGCCGACCGAGGCGCGCGTGGCCGAGATGCTGCGCCACACCCGGCGCAAGCCCGAGGAGATCGTCGGACGCATGCGCTCGACACACTTCCGCGAGCACTGGGCCTACAGCGTGGAGAAGGTCGCGGTCAACGCGGTCATGGCGGGCGCGCGGCCGGAGTCCTTTCCGGTGATCCTCGCCCTCGCCGCCACCGGCGTGACCGCCCGCAGCAGCAGCTCGAGCGCGATGGCGGCCATGGCGGTCGTCAACGGCCCCGTGCGGCTCGAGCTCGGCATGAACGCCGGCACCGGCGCGATGGGTCCCTACAATCACGCCAACGCGACGATCGGGCGGGCGTACGGCCTGCTCTCGCAGAACGGTCAGGGCGGCTCGGTGCCCGGGCTGTCCTACATGGGCAACCAGGGCAACAGCTACGCCTACAACAGCGTGACGTTCGCCGAGAACGAGGAGCGCAGCCCGTGGGAGCCCTTCCACGTCCAGCACGGCTGCCGGGCCGAGGAGAGCGCCGTCAGCGTCTTCTCCGGCGTGCGCTCGACGGCCTTCACGCTCGGCCTGCGCGAGAAGTACTGGCGCGAGCACGTGCGCAATCTCCTGCGCGGCATCGATCCGAACGGCCCGCCCACGCTGCTGCTCGATCCGATCGCCGCGCGCCAGTTCGTGGACCGCGGCGGCTTCACCAAGAAGGACGCGCTGCTCGACTGGCTGCACGACAACGCGCTGATGCCGGCCGGCGAGTACTGGGACTACCAGCTCGTGCAGAACTACATCTACCCGCGCGCCACCTTCGGCGAGGAGCCGTGGGCGACCAAGCTGAAGGCCCGTCCGGACGAGCTCATCCCCATGTTCCGGCGCGAGGACATCCACGTGGTGGTCGTGGGCGGCGAGACCAACGGCTACTGGCGCATCATGGGCTGCAACTATCAGAAGACCGTGAAGGTCGACGACTGGCGGTGAGGCATGAGCCTGCGTAAACGGATCGGCGTGATGGTGCCCTCGACGAACACCACCTTCGAGGCCGACTTCCAGCTGGTGGCCCCGCGTGACGTCACGATCCACGGCCAGCGGATGTGGCTGACCAACGACGCCGAGGGCCAGGCCGGCATGGACCGCATGAACGGCGAGATCGAGGCCGGGGCGAAGTATCTCGCCACCGCGAACGTGAACGTCGTGGCCTACGGCTGCACCACCGGCAGCTTCTACCGCGGCCCAGGCTACGACCGCGAGCTGATCGAGACCATCACCAAGGCGTCCGGCGCGCCGGCTGTCGCCGCCGCGCCCGCTGTCGTCGCGGCCCTGCGTCACTTCGGCGCGCGGCGGATCTCGGTCGCCACGCCCTACCCCGAGTGGAACAACCAGCGACTGCGCGCCTATCTCGAGGCCTCTGGCTTCGAGGTGCTCAACGTCGAGGGCGAGCCGCGCGCCGCCGCCTCGGGCAACCAGGGCATCAACGATCGCGATCCCGAGGAGGTCGTGGCCTTCGCCGCGCGTGTGTGCCGGCCCGAGGCCGACGCGCTCCTCTGCTCGTGCACGGCCTGGCGCTCGGTGGAGGCCGTGGCCGAGCTGGAGCGGCGCACGGGCAAGCCGGTGGTGACGTCGAACCAGGCCAGCATCTGGCTCGCGCTCCGCGCGCTCGGCCTCACCGCGCCGATCAAGGGGTTTGGCCGCCTGCTCGAAAGCCTCGCACCCACGCACGCCTGAGGAGCACGATCATGCGCACCCGCGTGATGCTCACCGTCGTCCTGATGCTCGTCGCCGTCCTCTCTTTCCGGGCCGACGCCGCGCCGATCGCCGGCACCGCCGCGCTCTCGGGCACGGTGCAGGCGCCGAAGGCGTTCCAGGCCGCCCAGGTCCACCTGATGAACGTGGACAAGAACGTCCTCTTCATGGTGTGGACGAGCGGGGGCCGCTATCAGGCCATCAATCTCCTGCCTGGCCGCTACGAGGTGACGGTGAAGAAGGCCGGGTTCGCCGCCGATCCCCAGACGATCGAGCTGGCGGCGGGCGAACCCAAGACGCTCGACTTCGCGCTGCGCGAGCAGGCGATGGCGCCGGTCCGCCAGGGTGAGTTCGGGTTCACGTCCAGCGTGAGCGGCAACGTCAAGCTGGTGACCTACGACGAGCTCTACCCGCGCGAGCCCGGGCGCGAGATCCTCGAGAAGCAGTGCATGTACTGCCACGGACGGAACTTCTTCCCCGTCAAGCAGTACCCGGAGCCGACGTGGAACACGTTCATCGACGTCATGCTCGGCGTCGGCGCGTCTGCGGATCGCGGCGCGATGGTCCCCGCCGGCGCGCTCAGCGCGGCGGACCGCACCACGCTGCTCGCCTACCTGACGAAGCACTTCGGAACGGCCAGCGAGCGGCGAGGGTTGCGGATGGACGCCCAGTTCCCGCTCGACGAGGCGGCGCTCGGCAAGGCGATGTACGTCGAGTACTACCTGCCGCTCGACAAGCAGATCGACGCCGGCAACAAGCAGCGCCGCACCCAGCAGCCGCATTTCGACCCGCAGGGCAACGTCTGGTACACCGACCGCAGCGTGCCCAATCGCATCGGCCGCGTGGATCCGCGCACCGGCGAGGTGAAGGACTGGATGATGCCCGATCCCAAGGGCGACCCGCACGGGTTGACGGTCGACAAGGACGGCCACGTCTTCTGGGCGGAAACGGTCGGCTTCCACCTCGGCCGGCTCGATCCCGCCACCGGCTCGATGATCCGCTACCCGATGGACTCCACCGGCCAGCGCAAGGGCCGCGGCCACAGCCCCGTCACCGACAGCCAGCAGAACGTCTGGTTCACGGTGATCGGCGGCGACATGCTCGGCAAGTGGGACCGCCAGACCGGCAAGTCCACCGTGTGGAAGGTGCCGACGGCGGGCGCAGCGCCCTACGGTATCGCGCTCGACCGGGACGAGAACGTCTGGTTCACGGAGTTCCGGCGCTGCAAGATCGGCAAGTTCGAGCCGAGGCTCGAGAAGTTCACCGAGTACGAGGCTCCGACGCAGCCGTGCACGATCCGCCGGCTCGGCATCGATTCGACCGGGCACGTCTGGTACGGCGGCTTCAACAACGGCAAGCTCGGCCGCATCGATCCCAAGTCCGGCGCGATCAAGGAGTACGACATCCCCATGCCGTTCTCCGAGCCCTACGACGTCTGGCCGGATCGCTGGGACAACATCTGGATCAGCGACGGCGGCCAGGGCGGCGCGCTGATCCGCTTCGAGCCGAAGACCGAGAAGTACACGTACTATCCGACGCCCCAGATCACCGACCAGCCCAAGCTGGCCATCACGCGCGAGGGCGCCGTCTGGTACACGCCGCGCTCGAGCGTGAAGGCCGCCGCCGGCGTGCTCTATCCCGACGTCAGCGTCATGACCACCCTCGGCGCGTACGAGTGAGTTTGAACACACGCCACTGGAGAGGGTCGGGGGGAACCCTGCGAGGGTTCCCCCACATAAGGGGACCACTCATGCGACGTACTCCGCGGCCACTGGCCACGCTGCTCCTCACGCTGCTGCTGGCCGCGCCCGCCGCCGCCCTCGCTGCCGAGGGCCAGATCACCATCGGCGCCCACATCACGATCGCGCCGCGCTGGCTCGATCCCGGCGAGACGGAGTCGGCAATCACGCCGTTCCTCGTGCTCTACGCGATCCATGACGCGCTGGTGAAGCCGATGCCGGGCAGTCCGATGACGCCGTGCCTGGCCGAGTCATGGTCGGCTTCGCCGGACGGGCTCACGTACGACTTCAAGCTGCGGGCGGCGAAGTTCCACAACGGGGATCCGGTCACCGCCGAGGACGTGAAGTTCTCCTTCGAGCGCTACAAGGGCGGCGCCGCCCCCTTGCTCAAGAGCAAGATCAAGGAGGTCAAGGCCGTCGACGCGCGCCACGTGCGCTTCACGCTGAAGGAGCCGTGGCCGGACTTCATGACCTTCTACGGCACCACCGCCACCGGCGCCGGCTGGATCGTGCCGAAGAAGTACGTGGAGAAGGTCGGCGACGACGGCTTCAAGAAGGCGCCGATCGGCGCCGGTCCCTACCGGGTGCTGTCCTTCACGCCGGGCGTCGAGCTCGTGCTCGAGGCCTTCGACGGCTACTGGCGCAAGCCGCCCTCCGTCAAGCGCGTGGTGATGCGCAACATCCCCGATGAATCGACGCGGGCGGCGGCGCTCAAGAGTGGCGACGTCGATCTCGGGTACATCTTCACCGGGCCGGTGGCCGACGATCTGCGTCGCACGCCGGGGGTCCGGATCGCCAGCGCGCGCAGCAACGCGGTGTTCTATCTCGACTTCCTCGATCAATGGGAGCCGAAGTCGCCGTGGGCCGACCGTCGCGTGCGGCTGGCCGCCAGCACCGCCGTCGATCGCAAGGCGATCAACGACGCCGAGTTCCTGGGCTTCGCCGGGATCACGCACAGCGTGGTGCCGCGGCACATGGAATTCGCGCTGCCGGTCGATCCGCCCGCGTTCGATCCCCGGCGGGCCAAGCAGCTGCTCGCCGAGGCCGGGTATCCCAACGGCTTCGACGGCGGCGACCTGTCGCCCAACCCGCCGTACTTCTCGCAGGGCGAGGCGATCATCGGCAACCTGGGCGCGATCGGCATCCGGCTGCGCCTGCGCACGATGGAGCGGGCGGCCTGGCTGACCGCCTGGCGCGAGAAAAAGCTGCGCGGCGTGCTGCTGGCCGCCCAGGGCGCGGGCGGCAACGCGGCCACCCGTATCGAGGGCGTGGCGACGAAGCAGGGGCTCTACACCTACGGCGTGCTGCCGGAGGTGGAAGATCTCTTCCAGCGCCAGGCCCGGGAGCTCGACCGCAAGAAGCGCGAGGAGCTGTTGCACCAGATCCAGCGCATCCTGGCCGATCGTGTGGTCTTCGCGGGGATATGGGAAAATGCCGCCATCACGGGGATCGGTCCCCGCGTGGAGGAGGCGGCGGCGACGCTGATCACGTCGTACCCCTACACGGCGCCGTTCGAGGAGCTGCGGATCAAGGAGAAGAGATGACCTACACGAGGATCTCCGCCGACTGCCACATCGATCTCCCGATGCTCGCGCCCGACTTCTTCACCAGCAACGCCTCGCCGTCGCTGAAAGAGCGCATGCCGTTCGTGAAGGACGGCCCCGACGGCCCTTTCTGGACGTGCAAAAACGGCGGCTCGTTCGGCCTGCTGAACGGCGTGGGCCCGGCCGGCCAGAAGCTGGTCCCCGGCCAGAACTATCGCGTCGACAAGATGGCTGCCACCGGCTTCTACGAGGACGGGCAGAAGGGCCGCCGTCATCCGACCGATCCCGCCCTGCGCGCCAAGGACATGGACCTCGACGGCGTGCAGGCCGAGGTGATCTTCGGCATCCTCGGCGCCGCCACGCGGCTGAACGATCCGGTGGCCGCCAACGAGATGTTCCGCATCTACAACGACTGGCTCGTCGACTTCTGCAAGTACGACCGCAATCGCTTCATCGGGCTGGCCTGCCTGCCCTACGGCGACATCGACGGCGCGGTGACGGAGATCCACCGCGTGGCCAAGCTGGGGCTGCGCGGACTCGAGCTGTCGTGCTCGTGGGACATGGAGCCGATGTGGCATCCCATGTGGGAGCCGCTGTGGAAGGCGGT
>JBKPRI010000363.1:0-8684 GCA_046734515.1 Candidatus Methylomirabilota bacterium
TCCTCTACGTGCTCATCCTGGTCGAGCTGTTCCGCGTCGTCATGCACTACCTCCGCGAACGACACGTCGCCGTGGGCACGATGGTCGAGATCGCGATCATCAGCGTGCTGCGAGAGATCATCCTGCGCGGTCCGCTCGAAGCCCCCTGGCCCCAGCTGCTCGTCGCCACCGCGCTGCTGGCGGTTCTCGGCATGCTGCTGCGCTTTGCTGGATTCTACCGTGGGCCCCGCCGCGACCTGTGGGGCGCCGAGAGCATCAAGCTCTCGGTGACGCCGACCGGAAACAAGAGCGAGGTCAGACGTGATTGACAATCGGAGCGTTGCACGCACCATCGAGTCCGCGTAATGCGTCACCGACGGGTGACCTATCGCTCGGCAACCCTGCGCATCGCCGTGCAGGCGTGGCCGTTCGGCGCCGCGTGGGAGCACGAGACCCTCCGCCTGCTGGTGCACGCCCGCTGGCGGCCAGCCACGGACGTGGCCGAGACGACGAGGTCCATCGAGGTCACCGTGGATCTGGCCGGCGTCGACGAGGACGACTTCGAGGTCCAACTCTTCGACAACGGCCTGGTCGTGGAGGGGCGCCGGCACCTGCCGTCGTGCGGCGAGGACGCCGTGTACCATGCGGCCGGCATCCCGCAGGGCTTCTTCCGCCTCGAGCTGCCGCTCCCAGCGCGGACCGATCCCGAAGGCGTGGAAGTGCGCTACGACCGCGGCCTCCTGCACGTCACGTTACCGAAGCGGTCCTGACGCCCAGCCCATGGCGACGCAACCCGGCGGCCCGGCGGATTTCACGCTTCCCGACGCCTTGCCCGTCCTGCCGCTGCCGGACGGCGTGGTGTTCCCGCTGACGGCGGTGCCGCTGCTCGTCGTCAACCCGGCGGCCGTTCGGGTCATCGACGACGTCATGCGAGGCAACCGCCTCCTGGTGTTTGCGGCGCAGCGTGAGCCGCGGCCGGATGGCCCCAGTGCACCGGAGAACGTCCATCACGTGGCCACCGCGGGCGCGATCCACCAGATGGCCCGCATGCCCGACGGGAGCGTGCGCGCGATGGTGCAAGGGCTCGAGCGCGTCCGGCTGCTCGACTTCGTCGCCAAGGACCCGTACCTCGTCGCCCGCATCCAGCGCGCGCCGGAGCAGATCCCCGCCGGCCCCGAGGTCGCGGCGCTGCGCCACGCCGTCGTGGACCTGTTCCGAAAGCTCGTCGAGGTCTCCGCCGAGCTGCCCGATGAGCTGGCGGGCGCGGTCGAGAGCTTCACCGACCCGCGCCAGGTCGTGTACTTCGTCGCCTCGCTCGTACGCATGGACACGGCGACGCGACAGGCGCTGCTCGAGACCGACTCGGTCGACGAGAAGCTGCGGCGTCTGGTGGACGTCCTTCAAGGCGACCTGAGCGTGCGCGAGGTCGGTCGCAAGATCGCCAGCGACACCGAGCAGCGGCTGTCCAAGAAGCAGCGCGAGTTCATCCTGCGCGAGCAGGCCAAGACCATCCAGAAGGAGCTGGGCGAGGACGCCGAGGATGACACGGAGATCGCTGAGCTGCGGCGCCGCATCGAGGACGCCGGCCTGCCGGACGACGCGCGCCGCGAGGCCGAGCGCGAGCTCAAGCGGCTGGCCGGCATGCAGCCCGGCTCACCCGAGCGCGGCATGGTGGTCACCTACCTGGAGTGGATGGCGAGCCTGCCGTGGAAGACGGCCGACGGAGGCACGATCGACATCCGCCGCGCGCGCGAGGTGCTCGACGAGGACCACTACGACCTCGACAAGATCAAAGACCGCATCCTCGAGTACCTGGCCGTACGGAAGCTGCGCCAGGAGCGCGGTACGGATGCCGAGGCGCCCCGAGTCACGGGCGATAGCCCCGCGCGGGAGCCGATCCTGTGCTTCGTCGGGCCGCCGGGCGTCGGCAAGACCAGCCTCGGCCAGAGCATCGCCCGCGCGCTCGGCCGCAAGTTCGTGCGCATGTCGCTAGGCGGCGTGCGCGACGAGGCGGAGATCCGCGGCCATCGCCGTACGTACATCGGCGCACTGCCCGGCCGGATCGTCCAGGGACTGCGGCGGGCGGAGACGCGCGATCCCGTGTTCATGCTCGACGAGATCGACAAGATTGGCGCCGACTGGCGCGGCGATCCCTCGTCCGCGCTGCTGGAGGTGCTGGACCCGGCGCAAAACAATACGTTCGTCGACACCTATCTGGGCGTGCCGCTCGATCTCTCACAAGTGCTGTTCATCGCGACGGGTAACACACTCGATACCATCCCGGGTCCGTTGCGCGATCGGATGGAAGTTCTGACGCTGTCCGGCTACACGGACGAAGAGAAGGTCGGCATCGCCATGCACTACTTGGTCCCCAAGCAGCTCTCCGCTCACGGACTCCGCGCCGGCGAGCTGGTCGTCGAGCCGGACGCCATCCGGTTGATCGTGCGCCGCTACACGCGCGAGGCTGGCGTGCGCAATCTCGAGCGCGAGCTCGCCGCCGTCGCGCGAAAAGTCGCGCGGCGTGTTGCAGAGGGCGCGGCCGGGCCGTTCCGCGTCGGGGCCGACAACCTCGGCGAGTATCTCGGTCGCCCGCGGTTCTTCGACGAGGTGGTCGAGCGAACGTCACGGCCTGGTGTCGCCACGGGCCTGGCCTGGACGCCCGTCGGCGGCGACGTCCTGTTCGTCGAGGTCACCATGATGCCGGCCAGCGAGGAGCGTCTGGTCCTCACGGGCATGCTCGGCGACGTCATGCGCGAGAGCGCCCAGGCCGCCGTCTCGTATGTGTGGTCAAGCGCGGAGGCCTTCGGCATCGATCCGAAGCTCTTCGAGGGGCGGACCGTTCACATCCACGTGCCCGCCGGCGCCATCCCCAAGGACGGCCCCTCAGCCGGAGTCACCATGGTCACTGCGCTTGCCTCCTACGCTACGCGGCGCGCTGTGCGCAACGACGTCGCCATGACCGGCGAGATCACCCTGCGTGGCAAGGTTCTGCCCGTCGGCGGCATCAAGGAGAAGGTTCTCGCCGCGCATCGCGTGGGGATTCGCGCCGTGATCTTGCCGCGTCACAACGAACGAGACCTGGAAGACGTGCCCGCGGAGGTGCGCGGCGCGCTGCGGTTTGTGTTCGTGGACGACGCCGCGGAGGTGGTGCAGCGGGCGCTGAGCGAGACGCCGGCCGGTGCCGCTGTAACGTCCAGGGCCCAGGAATGAAGACTACGATCGGCTTCTGCAGGCCATGGCCTTGCCAAAAGTTCAGCGGAACGCAGCGAATCTAAAAACGCGCGCCGGAGAAGGCCTGTAAGCCGGGTTCTGTTCTCCGCGTGAGCGGAGCGGCGATCATTTCTCTAGGACGCCGATTGCTCGACGCCTCCAGCAGCCTGACCCGAGAGCCCGGGCGGGCCACCCGATTGCTCTCCTATTCGGCCTTGCTCCAGGTGGGGTTTACCGAGCCGACGTGGTCACCCACGCCGCTGGTGAGCTCTTACCTCACCGTTTCACCCTTACCGCCCTTTCGGGCGGCGGTCTCCTCTCTGTGGCACTGTCCGTGGGGTTGCCCCCCCTGGGAGTTACCCAGCACCCTGCCCTGTGGAGCCCGGACTTTCCTCCCGTCACGTTGCCGTGACCGGCGATCACCCGGCCTTCTCCGACGCGCCCGCCCAGTATATCGCCGAGCGGTCGCTCAGTGCCCGAGCCACAACGGCCGCGCGGGCGCACCGTACGGGCTGTCGGCGAACTCGTCCAGCAACGCACGCGCCCACTCGTGGTCAGGCAGGCAATTACCGGGCGCGTTCCAGCCGGCCTCGAAGGCCGCGCGGAACAACGGCGCGGCTCCGCCATCCGGCCACTCGGCATCTCGGCGGCCACGACGCCGGTGCTCACGCGGGCGCCCTCACGAGCCGCCCGAACGCGCCGTCCCAGCGCCACAGCGGACGGCCCTCGACCAGGCGGACGCCGCCGAGCCACGTATCGATTGGCCGCACGCCGAGCCAGTCCGTGTCGCCGGCCACCACGTCACGCCCGACCTGCGTGATCTCGAGCTCGGCCTGCATGACGTCGCCGCCGATCGCGCGCACCAGCGGCGCCAGGCCGCGCACGGCGGCGGCGAATTGCACGTCGCCCATGCCGTGGCGGCGTACGCGCGGGTGCGCGGTCACCTCCCGGAAGAGCGCGCCGAAGTCCCGGGGCTCGCGGCGCAGCGCCGCGAGCGTCGTGGACTCGAGCTCGTTCAGACCGTTGGCGACCGAGGGAAAGCGGCCGAGGTGGCAGCGGAAGGCGCCGCGCACGAAGGGCAGCGCAGCGTCCTCGCGGTCCACGAGTGGCGCGGTGTCCAGCGGATCGGTGCTGACATACCCGGCCCATGCGTGGCGCCCGAGGGCCAGCGTCTCCTCGGTCACCGGCCTTCGCTCGCCGAAGAGCGTGGCGAGGCGCTCGGGCTCGAGCACGCCGAGGCCCTTGACGTCGTCGGTGGACGGGTAGACGAGCGACAGCTTCGGCACCGGCGGCCGGTGGGCGAACCAGTCGAGCACCCGCCAGAGATTGACGGCGCAGAAGAGATCCTGCTCGAACCAGAGCACGACCTCGTCGAGGCCCCGGGCGCGCTCCAGGCCCGCGGCCTGCTCGTGCGCACCGCGCGTGTAGGTGTCGCGGTCGATGGCCAGCCGGTCGGCGAGGAAGGCCGCGCGGGCGTCGAGCGCCGGCACCGCGTCGGCATCGGCGGTCACCGGACCCTCGACCAGGATATCGCGCCAGACGAGCACGTCGCCGGCGAGGCCCGCGCGCTCGAAGACGCGGCGGGTCTCGTCGCCGTTCAGGACGTGCAGCACGCGGCTAGGGGCGCGTGGCGATGGCGCGCGCGGCGCCCGTGAGCTCCACGATGTGCAGCCCCGTGTTCGCCCGGTCCACGAGATAGACGTACCCGCGATCGTCCACCTCGAGGTTGTTGGTCTGGATCGCCGTCTTGCAGCGATCGGCGCCGTCGATCTTCACGCAGCGGCGATCGGTGTTGGGCGTCACCGCCGGCACGTAGAACGCCGCCTCGCGCGGATGGAAGGGGTCGCGGATGTCCACCGCGCGAACGCCGGCGTTGAAGTAGGCCAGGAACACGAGCTTGCCGTAGTAGATCGGCGTGAACGACTCGTTCGACGAGTGCGGACCGAAGCGCCCGCCGCGCGTGCAGAAGTCGCCGGGTGGCACGTCGAACGTCGAGACCACCTGGGGACGGGTCGCATCCGTGATGTCAACCATGAAGGTGAGCTGGCGCACTTCCTGACACTCGTTGCGCAGCGATTCCGAGACGAGCACGACGAAGTCGCGCGTCCTGCGCGGGCTGATCGCGTGCTGGGCGATCGGGATACCGAGGACCGGGAAGCTCGTGTGGCCGCCCCAGTCGGGGTTCATCACCAGCCGGCCGATCTCCGGCGCGCTGAGGTTCTCGCGCGTCGGCGCCGCCGGGCCCTCGAGCAGCTTCTTGCGATCGACGATCTGGAGAATGCCCTTGGCGCCGGTCCCGTAGGCGAAGTACACGCGCTCGCCGAGCGCGATGGGCCCGTGGACACCCTCGGGCGCCTCGCCGGTGGAGCCGGGCTCCTGGCCGGCCAGGCCGAAGTCGCGGATGAGCCGCGGCTTCGCGGGATCGGCGAGGTCGTAGATCTTCGTCATGCGGTTGGTGCGCCAGCCCTGCGGCCGGCCGTCGGAGACGAGGTAGCCGGCGCCGCTCGCGCAGTCCCACCAGTTCTTGTGCGTCTCGCCGAGCCCGGAGACGACCGTCGTCACCAGCGCGGGCTTCGCCGGATCGGTCACATCCCAGATCTCGTGGGCGAGCCGTCCGAGCGTGCGCAGGAGGTACCAGCGCCCCTTCACCGCCCGCGGCAGCGCGTCGCCCGCACAGACGCGCACCATGGCGGCACCGCCGGCCTCGGCCTCGCCGGCCGCGCCGGGGATGTGGTGCAGGTACCTCGGCGTGCGCGGGTCGGTGACGTCGAGAATCGAGGTGCCGTTCAGCTCCACGCTGCCGGTGAGGGGATTCGGCTTGCTGCCGCCGTGGTGGCCGACATAGGCGATGAATCGGTCGCCCTGCTTGACGATGAGCGGCTGGTAGGCCGAGCGCGCCTGCAGGTCGTGCGCGCCGACCAGGCGCATGTCGCGGCTCTCCGGGGCCTGGGCGGCGGCGGGCGTCACGACGAACGCGAGCAGGAGGACGAGCGCGATCCGTCGGGCGGTCATGCGGGCCATCAGCCGCGCGGGGCGAGCGTGGCGATGGCCCCGCGGGCCAGGGCGTCGACGCGGTCGTTCATCATGTCGCCGCTGTGGCCCTTGACCTTGTGCCACACGACGTCGTGGCGCCGCGTCTCGGCGATGAGGCGCTCCCAGAGATCGCGGTTCGTCACGGGCTTCTTGCCGGCGCCCAGCCAGCCGTTGCGCTCCCACTTCTCCCACCAGCGATCGCGGAAGCAATTCATGACGTACGCGCTGTCGGTATAGATATGGACCTCGCGGCGGTCGGGGATGCTCACGAGCGCCTCGATGGCGCCCAGCAGCTCCATGCGCTGGTTGGTGGTGTGCGGCTCGGCGCCCGAGATCACGCGCTCGACGCCGTGATCCACGACGATGGCGGCGAATCCGCCGGGACCGGGATTGCCGCTGCAGGCGCCGTCCGTATAGACGGTGACGGGCGCCGTCACGGCGGGCGGACTCACTCTTGCCAGTAGAGGTAGCGGCCGCAGGACTCGCAGCGCATCATCGCGGTGGCCGGCGACTTCAGCTCCTGGATGGCCTGCGGGCGGATGGTCACGCGGCAGCCGCCGCAGATCGCGGTGACGCCGACGGCGGCCACGGCCACGCCGTGGCGCGCGCGCAGCAGGCGCTCGTAGTCCGACAGCAGCCCGGCCGGCAGGTCCTTGGCGCGGCCGTTGCGCTCGCTGCGCACGCCGGCCAGCTCCTGGGTGACCGCCTCCAGCTTGCGGCTGACGACGGACTCGTCCTGGCGCGCCTGCTCCTCGCGTGTCTTGAAGCGCGTCTCCGCCTCGCGCACCTCTCCGCCCAGCCGCTCCTGCAGCTCCATGAGGGCGAGGATCTCCTCCTCGGTCTTGGCCTTCTCCTGCTTGGACTCCTCGATCTCGAGCAGGGCGGCGGAGTACTCCTTGTTGGTCTTCACCTCGTACAGCCGCGCCTCCAGCTTGGCGCGCTTGGCGGCGATGACCTCGAGATCCTTTTCCTTGGCGCGCAGGTCCTTGCGCGTGCTGTCCACGCGCGCCTTGACCGTCTCCGCCTGTTTCTTGGCCTCGGCCAGCGAGGTCTGGATGGACTCGATCTGCTTGGGGAGCCGCGCCGCCTCCGCCTCCAGCGAGGCGATGCGGGCGTCGTAGCCTTGGAGGTCGATCAGGGTCTGCAGCTGAGGATCCACGTTGTCTCCCAGTTGGTGGGCCCACCTGGACTCGAACCAAGACCGTACCGGTTATGAGCCGGCTGCTCTGCCATTGAGCTATGGGCCCCACTCGTCATTAGGTCGTGCTCACGATTCGAGAAAGCTCCGCAGCTTCTTGGACCGCGACGGATGACGCAGCTTGCGCAGCGCCTTGGCCTCGATCTGCCGGATGCGCTCGCGAGTCACGGCGAAGTCCTGTCCGACTTCTTCCAGCGTGTGCTCGCAGCCGTCGGAGAGGCCGAAGCGCAGGCGCAGCACCTTCTCCTCGCGCGGCGTCAGCGTGTTGAGCACCTTGTTCGTCTGCTCCCGCAGCGACAGCCCGATGATGGACTCCACGGGCGACACCACCTGCTTGTCCTCGATGAAGTCCCCGAGGTGGCTGTCCTCTTCCTCGCCGATCGGCGTCTCCAGCGAGATGGGCTCCTGCGCGATCTTCAGCACCTTGCGCACCTTGTCGACCGGCACTTCCATCTTGGTGGCGATCTCTTCCGGGGTGGGCTCGCGGCCCAGCTCCTGGACGAGCTGCCGGGAGGTGCGGATGAGCTTGTTGATCGTCTCGATCATGTGCACGGGGATCCGGATGGTGCGGGCCTGGTCCGCGATGGCCCGCGTGATGGCCTGCCGGATCCACCAGGTGGCGTACGTCGAGAACTTGTAGCCGCGGCGGTACTCGAACTTGTCGACGGCCTTCATCAAGCCGATGTTGCCTTCCTGGATCAGGTCCAGGAACTGCAGGCCGCGGTTCGTGTACTTCTTGGCGATCGAGATCACGAGCCGGAGGTTGGCCTCCACCATCTCCTTCTTGGCGATGGCGGCCTTGCGCTGGCCCTCCTTGATGATCGTCATCACGCGCTTGATCTCGTCGGCCTTGGCGTTGGCGCGGTCCTCGGCCGCCTTGATCTCCTGCTGCGCTACCCACGTCTGCTGCTGCTTGGGGCTGGTGAACTTCTTGGCGGCCTTGAGGTGCAGGTCGCCGGCGGTGCCGTTGGTCGGCGCGGTGGCCGGATCGCGGAAGGACACGTAGATGAGATTCTGGACTTCCTCCGCCGACGGCCGGCGCCCGTTGGTCCACAGCTGGATGACGCGCTCGGCCCGCTCGATGTCGTCGAGCAGATCGCGCAGCCGCTGCACCAGGCCGCGTCGGGACGGGTCGCCGTCCTCGCGGTCGATGATCTGGTTGCCGATGTTGAGCGCGCGGAGCTTCTCGAGCACCTTCTGCTGGCGCTGGTGGGCCTGCAGCTCCACCTTCCGCCACGCCGGGTCCTTGGCGGCGCCCGGCGCC
>JBKPRI010000364.1:0-8879 GCA_046734515.1 Candidatus Methylomirabilota bacterium
ATCACCAGCCGGCCACGCGAGGCCTTGAGCTCGGCGAGCGTGGCGTGCACCGTGCGCAGGACGCCGAAGACGTTGGTCTCGAACTGCCGCCGGTAGTCGTCGAGCGTGAGCCGTTCCACCGGTCCGACGACGCCGAAGCCCGCGTTGGCCACCACGACGTCGAGCCGGCCGAGCGCCTCCCGTGCCTGGGCCACGGCCTGGTCGAGATCGCCATCGACGGTGACGTCGGCGGGCAGGGCCAGCGCGCGGCGCCCGTGCCGCTCGAGCTCGGACGCGAGTGCGGTCAGGCGATCGGCGCGACGCGCGAGTAGGACGAGATCGGCCCCCTGGGCTGCGAACTCACGGGCGAGCGCGGCGCCGATGCCGGACGAGGCGCCCGTGATCATGACGGTCTGGTTACGAAATCCCCTCATGACCAGCCCGAGGCCGTGCCTCAGGGATTCTGCAGGACGATCGCTTCCTCGGCGTAGGCCGCCGCGACCTTCGCCTTGCGCACGGCGTCGCCGTGATCACGCTTGGTCTTGGCGGTCTCGTGGTGGACTTTGGCTTCGGCCACCTGCTTCTTCGCCTCCTCGATGAGAGGCTTGGTGTCGGCCGAGACCTTGCCGCTCTCCGCCTTCTTGATCATGTCCTCCGCCTGCTTGATGACGACGGGACAGTTGAAGGCCAGGGCGACGGGCGCGGCCACGAGCACGAGGGTGAGGACGAGGATGACCCGGTTCATGGCCGCGAGTCTAGCACGCCGTCTCGCACTCAGGGCTTGCGTGCACGAGCCAGCAGGAACACGGGCCGACGCCGCTCGTCCTGCGATTGTGGATGCGCCTGCAGCCACGCTGCGCCCGGCACCGGCTCGAGCACGCGCTCGATCTCGAGGCCCGCATCCACCAGACCGTTGACCAGCGTGGCCAGCGTGCGGTGCACCTTCCGGACGCCGGGGACGAACCAGCTCTCGTCGCGCGGCCCCTCGTCGGCGTATCGGTCGATGGCCCAGCGCGTACCGGTCGCGTCGCGCACCCACCCCTCGTCCGGCAGCCGCGCCGTATAGAGAGGATGCTCGGTGGAGTAGACGAGCCGGCCGCCCGGCGCCAGCCACGCCGCGATGCGCTTGACCAGCCCGCGGTAGTCCTCGACGTAATGCAGCGCCAGCGAGCTCACGACCAGGTCGAACCGCGCGGCAGGAAACGCGACCTGCTCGAGCGCCTCACGCTGGTAGCGCACGCGCGGATGCGACCACTGTGCACGCGCCAGCGCCAGCATCCGCTCGGACAGATCGATCGCGACGACCTCGGCGGCGCCGCGGGTGGCCAGATAATGCGCGAGCTGTCCCGCGCCGCAGCCGAGATCGAGCACGCGACGCTCGGCGACGTCGGGGAGCAGGGCGAGCAGGTCACCGAGCTCCGACGCGCGCTCCCACCCGGCGCCGAAGCGCTCGAGCCTGGAATAGCCCGCGAAGAAGGCTGGATCGTCGTAGATGTTCTGCGGCTCGCCGTCGGGCATGACGGCGACATCATACGGCCTCCGGCTCGGCCGCCGCGGCGGCGAGCGCGCAGCAGAGCGCGCCGACGACGAAGAAGTAGTAGTTCACGAAGGCCTGCTTGTTGAAGGCGAAGAAAACCAGGGTTGTGAGCGCCACGGCGCCGGCGAACCCCGCGACGTTCCGCGGCGCCCACCGGACGCACAGCACGAGGACGACCGGCGTCACGACGAACGCCAGCCACGTCCACGGTGTCCGGCCGGTCAAACCGGCCCACTCGGCGAGATAGCTCAGCGAGTCCGGACGGAATGGCTGCGCGATCTGGAGCATGAGGACGTCGTGCACGAACGCGGCGGGGCCGGCGACGACGAACGGCACCGTCACGACGGCAGCGACCAGCGCAGCCTGCAGCAGCGAGCGCCCGGTCTTCCGCCAGACCCCGGGTCCCGCATGGAGCAGCACGACGAGCGGCGCCGCGAGGATCGCGTACTGCTTGACGGCGAAGAACAGGCCGAGCGCGAATGGCATCAGCGCGGGCGCGCGACACGCACACCAGACGGTGGCCGCGAACAGCAGGACGACGTACGGCTCGGTCCACCCCTGCTCCACGACGAACAGGCCGCGCGGCGTGAACACGAAGAGCGCCGCCGCGCCGACCGCCAGACGCTCGCGCCGGCACGTCCCGATCAACAGCGCGGCCAGTGCGACGGCGACCGCGTTGCCGAACCGAAAGTCGCCGCCAAGGAACTGCCCCGGAGCGGCCATGAGCAGGCTCAACGGTGGGTACGGGAAGCCGAACTGGACCCGGCCATTCACCACCAGGCCGGGACCATAGAAGTGGTCGTGGTTATAGATGTTCGGGAACGTGCGGCCGTAGGGATCGAGCCCCTGGCCGAGCGCGCGCAGCGCTTCGAGGTGGACCGTGAAGACGTCAATGAACGGATCCGGCGAGGCCCGCACGATCCAGATGCCGAGCGCGAGCTGGATTGCGATCAGGACCGGTAGCCGCCAGCGAGCGAGCCGGAGAGTGCCGGCCAGCTCGGCCGCAATGACGACCGCCGCGGCCGCGGCCGCGACCACCAGCCGGACACGATCGGCGCGACTGGGGTCGAAGTAGAGCCCTGGCCGCGCCACCGCGACATCGAAGAGCTGGACGAGACACCCCGCGCCGACGATCACGAGCGTGGCACGCCGGGCGTGCGCGTTGACACCCGCGGGCCACGCGGCGGGCGTCAGCACGGCCAGCACGGTCGCGCCCAGGGCGAGGCTGAGACACAGCACGGGGAGCGGCCAGCGATGGAAGAGGAGGAGGGCCTGACTGAGAGCGATGGCGGCGACAGCCACCAGCGGCAAGAAGGTCCGTGACACGGGGCGAGAAACTAAGGCAGTGTGACCTTCGCAGACAGGATCAGCATCACGAGCGCCACCGCGCCCACCAGAGCGCCTCTCCACACCAGGGCCATGAGCGAGTCTCCACAGTCAGGCCGGCGCCAAGCGCGCCGACAATCTAGCCGACGAATCAGTATTGCGTAGTGGGGCCGGAAGCCCAAGCCTTCCGTGCTGGTGAGGGTTTCCCCCTATACTGCCGTCCGGACACCCCTTGGCCCGACAGAGGAGGTCGCCATGAAGCGCTCGCGCGGCGTGCGCGCCGTGGCGATGCCGTCGGACGACGCCGCGGCCTGCGACATCCTGATCAGCGTCCTCGACGAGCGAGGCGGCATCCTGGACACCGTGCAGGGCCAGGTGGCCTCGGGGCAGATGCTCACGCTGCGCTATCGAAGCCGGGCCGAGCCCGGCTCGACGGAGCCCATCCGGGCGACGATCAGGTCGAGGACCGTCCCGCGCCGCCCGCTCCCCCCCGATCCCTGTCCGGTCCTGGCGAGCCTGCAGGTCGTGGACGGCACCACCGGCCGCACGGAAGCCATGATGATGCCGGCGTCCCAGGAGGTCGTGCGGGAAAAGATCCCGGCGCCCTGAGCGGCGTAAGGATGGTCGGGGTGGCCGGATTTGAACCGGCGGCCCCCTGCTCCCAAAGCAGGTGCGCTACCGGGCTGCGCTACACCCCGAGTGTCGTGCGTGAATCCGCAGCGAGTATATCAGCCGTCGAGCAGCGCGCGGGCGGCGCGGGCCGCGATCCCGCGGTGGCTCACCCGGTGCTTCACGGGGGCGGGGATCTCCCCGAAGGTCGCGCCGAGCGGCGGAAAGAAGAAGATCGGGTCGTAGCCGAAGCCGCCGTCACCCCGCGGCGCTTCGGCGATGATGCCCTCGCACGTTCCCTGCACCACGTTGAAGCGGCCATCCGGATCGACGATGGCGATGACGCAGCGGTAGCGCGCGGTGCGGCGCTCCGCCGGCACGCCGCGCAGGCGCTCGAGCATCAGCGCGTTCCGGCCGGCGTCGTCGAGCCCGTGACCGCCCCAGCGGGCGGAGTAGAGACCCGGTCCGCCGTCGAGCGCGTCCACCTCGATCCCGGAGTCGTCGCCGAGCGCGGTCACGCCGGTGGCGCGCATGCCGGCGCGCGCCTTGATGAGGGCGTTGTCCGCGTAGGTTGTGCCGGTTTCCTCGGGCAGGGTCGCGCCCGGCGTGTCGGCGAGCAGCGAGACCTCCCACGCCAGGTCACCCAGCAGCGCGTGCAGCTCGCGCCCCTTGGCGCGATTGAGCGTGGCGATGACGAGGCGGGGCCTAGAGCTTGAAGGTCTTGTCACCACGCGAATCGAGGGCGCGTCGCTGGAGCGTGACGAGCTGGCGGATCCCACGCTCGGCCAGCGCCAGCAGCGCGTCGAGGCGCGCGCGGTCGAAGGGCACCTGCTCCGCCGTCCCCTGCACCTCGACGAACTCGCCGCGGCCGGTCATGACGACGTTCATGTCCACCTCGGCGGTGGAGTCCTCGGGATAGTTCAGGTCGAGCAGCGCCGCGCCGCCGACGATCCCGACGCTGATCGCGGCCACGCAGTCCCGGAGCACCGCGGTGGGGTTGACGCCGGGGATCTTGCCCAGCGCGTCGGCGAGGGCCACGAAGCCGCCGGTGATGGCGGCCGTACGCGTCCCGCCGTCGGCCTGGATGACGTCGCAGTCGATCCACACGGTGCGCTCGCCCAGCTTGCTGCGGTCGGCCACCGCGCGCAGCGCGCGGCCGACCAGCCGCTGGATCTCCTGCGAGCGGCCGCTCGGCCCGCGATTCTCGCGGCCCATGCGCGTGTTGGTGGAGCGCGGCAGCATGCCGTACTCGGCCGTGACCCAGCCGAGCCCCTGCCCCTTGAGGAATTGCGGCACCTTGTCCTCGACGGTAGCGGTGCAGATCACCTTGGTGGCGCCGAACTCCACCAGCACCGAGCCCTCGGGGTGCAGCAGGAACTCGCGCGTGATCGTGGTGGGACGGAGCTGATCGGGTGCGCGGCCGTCGGAGCGCGCCATCTCAGCGCGTGCGGTCGGCGGCGGCGCGGGCGCGCGCGTCCCAGGTGCGCTTGTAGTCGCCGAGCCCGCTCACGATGGCGCGCGCGATCTCGTCGCGGTAGCGCGATTCCTTCAACCGCTTCTCTTCTTTGGGATTGGTCACGAATCCGATCTCCACGAGGATCGCCGGCATGGCGGCGCCGCCCAGGACGTAGAAGCCGGCCTGCTTGACGCCGCGGTTGGGGATCTTCAGCGACTGGGTCATGGTGTCGAGCACCGTCTCGGCCAGCCGCGAGGACTCCGACTGGTACTCGGACTGCGCGAGGTCCCACAGGATGCTCTTGACGATGTCGGCACGCGCCGTGCCCTTGCCGTTCGCCGGCTTCTCGAGCTGCGCCACGCTGTTCTCGGTCGCCGCCACCTGCCGCGCCGCACTGTCGGTGGCCTCCGACGACAGGAAGTACACCTCGACGCCTTCGGAAGCCGCCACCCGGTGCGCGTTGGCGTGGATCGATACGAAGAGATCGGCGCGCTCACGGTTGGCGAAGCTGGTGCGATCGCGCAGGGCCACGAAGTTGTCGGAGTCGCGCGAGAGCCGCACCTTGACGTCGTACTTGTCCTCCAGCAGCTTGGCGACGCGCCGGGTGACGTCGAGCACCAGGTCCTTTTCCATCAGGCCGCCGGCGCCGACCGCGCCGGAGTCGTGGCCGCCATGGCCGGCGTCCAGCACGATGGTGCGCAGCGGCGTGAAGGCCTGGCGCTCGCGCGCGGCAGGCTCGCCGGGGCGCCCGAAGTCGAGGACGAGGCGCGGCGGATCGGTGAGGGCCACCGCCTTCAGCTCACCGGCGGTAGCCTCGAAGCTCACGCGCAGGAGCGTGTCGGCACCGGCGCGTTCGAGGCGTGCCTGCTCGACGAAGCCGTCGCCGATCGACTCGGTCTGGGCGTCGGCGCTCAGCCCCAGCAGCCGCACGCGCATCTCGCGCGGGCCCCCCGGCTCCACGCGGTACGTCACCGGGCCCGAGGTTTCCAGCACGATCCGCGTGAAGGAGGGATAGGACCGCGTGCGCATCTCGTCGAGCGACAGCACGGTCGTCTCACCGGCCAGGCGCGGCAAGATCTGGGTGACGAACGTCTCGGGCACCAGCCAGACGCCCTTGCGCACGACGACCGGGGCCTCGAGCACGACCGGCGCCCCGTCGACGAGGATGCGCGCCCAGTTCCGCGTGAACGTCACGATGTGCAGGCCCGTGCGCAGCCGCGCCTGCGCACTGTCGGGCGCGGTGTCCAGGCGCGTCTTGAGAGTCTCCGCCACCCGGCCGAGCTCGACATAAGCACGGCCTTCATGGGAGACGGTGGGCAGGCCGGCGCCCGCCGTGCCGGCGCACAGAAGAAGGACGAGAAGCCCCGCCAGGAGCCGTGGGGTGTGCATCGGTACCGGCGATTGTAGCAATGCCCACGGACGACTACCGGCTGTTTGGTTTGAGGGCCCGGCCGCACCCTCCTCTACGCCACGTACCGCAGAAGGGCCCCCACCCCATCGCGGCCGTCGAGGCCGTCGTGGCCGGTGACCACGCTGACCTCGCCGCCGCTGGCCAGCACGCGGCTGGTCATTGCCTCGCCCAGCTCGGTGGGCTGGGTCGGCGAGCCGCAGAAGCGGCAGGCGCCGCCGATGGGCGGCTGAAGTGCCATGCACTGCTCGCACGTGGCGCCGGGCTTGGCAAAGGCCCGCACCAGGTAGAGGTGCTGGACGGCGTTGCGGTTGACGGCCTCCAGGGTCGGATCGACGCCGGCCACCGCCCGCCCGCCCTTGGCGGCCGCGTCGAGCATGCGGTCGACCTCGACCGAGTCCTCCTGCTCGTCCAGACGTGCCAGGTACTCGGCCGCGCGCGTGGCGATCACGGGGGTGGGCTCGTGGCGCGCGCCGGCGACGACGCCGACGACCCGCCGCGCGATGGGATCACCGAGGTGGCGGCGGAAGACGGCGACGGCACGCGCCTCGCCGGCGATCACGATCCGCCGCACGCCGTGGCGATCGGTCAGCGCCGTGACCGCCTCGGCGGCGGCCTCGTAGTGCTGCTCCCGGTGCATCTCGATGTGGCGCTGGTACTTCGTCTGCGCCAGCGCCGCCCAGCCGCCGGCGGCGTGGCGTCCGGGCACCTCGCTCTCGAGCGAGGCCTCCTCGGCGGGACCCGTCGACGTCAGCGCGACAAGGCGGGCGCTCTGGCCGTCGACAAACACGACGAGCGCCGGGACCACCTCCTGGGCCATCCCGGCCAGCGGCCGCAGGTACGGTGTGCGATCGACGACGAAGACGTCCTCGAACGCCGTCCGGAGGGGCAACACCTCGCGCAGCCCCTCGCCGCCGGCAATCAGGGTGACGCCGCTCGTGTCGACGAGATCCACCTGGTCGATCAGGCGCTGGGCCTCCGCCTCGATCCAGGCCAGGTCGTCTTCGGCCGGCGGCATGGCGGCGGCGCGCGCCTCGCGCAGGTTGTTCTTGAGGAAGATTCTCACGCGCTCGCGCTGGTCCTCGTCGGCCCAGCGCGTGTTCAGGTAGACGCTGACCACCGGGCGCGCCGAGGGCGGGAGCTTGGCGAGCTCGGCGAGGCGCGTCTGCACGTCAGTGCGCATCGCCATGGCTCACGCGCTGCGGCGACGGTGCCGCACGGGCGGCAGCCCCGCCTCGCCCTCGGGGAGATGACCCTGGCTCGCCGCGAAGTACTTCTTGGGGCGCCGCGCGACGTCGCGGCGGCGCTGCCGCTCGCGCGACAGCTCGTGCTCGAGCGCGGTGTAGGCCGCGTCGAAGGCCAGCCGGGGCGTCTCGCCGAGGCCGCTGGCGTGCTTGGCCGGGCGCCGCGGAATTTCCACCGTCAGCGCGCAGCGGATGCCGACGCCGCCCTTGGGACCGTTCTCGTCGGTAAATCCCACGCGGGCGGCCGTAGGCTTCAGGCGTCCGCGGCTCGTCGCCGCGATCATCTTTTCCAGAATGAACGGCCGCAGCGGGTCGTCAAGCGCGATGCCTTCCATGACGAGCGTCATCCCGATCCTCCCGTGAATGTGTCCCACTGCAATGCCAGCCAAAACGGTGCCAGCGGTACCCGTGTCTCACTGGCGGCCGCCTTGCACCGGCGGCCGGTTCTACGCCGAGGCGGGGCGGACCTCCGGCGGCCGGCGCAGGACTTTTTGCGCGCCCAGCCGCAGCAGCGACCGCGCGCGCCGGCGCGCGTAGTCGCCGTGCCACGGCAGGTATCGCGAAAAGATCAGGAGCCGCCGCGCGGCCGGGACCCAGCGGCCGTGCGTGATGTCATCGACCGCGGCCTCCAGGAGCCGGTCGTAATACCAGACGGCGTTCTCGCGAGCCCGCCACGCGCTGCGGAGCGCCGGGGTCGCGCCCTTGCGCGGTCGGTGCGGCGCCAGCACCGCCAGCGTCGCGATCAGCATGCGCTCGGGGTTGCGGCTGAGCGTGCCGGGATGCTGGCGATACTCGGCGACCTCGGTGTAGTGATCGACGATGGGATAGCGCCGCGTGATCCTCAGATAGAGGTCGTAGTCCTCGGCGTACCGGAGCCGACGGTCGAAGCCGCCCACCGCGGTGAGCGCAGTGCGGCGAAACATCACTTCCGGCACGCCCATCCAGCAGCGTCGCACGAGTGACTCGTACGGATCCTTCCGTACACGTGCGCGCCGCGGCGTCGGCAACGGGGCGCCATCGACGGCGATGCGGCGGTAGCGCCCCACGGCAAGCGCCGCCGCCGGGTGGGCCTCCAGCGCGGCCACACCAACGGCCGCGGCATCCGGCAACAGGCGATCGTCGGCGTCGAGAAAGACCACGTAGTCGCCGTGGCTGGCGCGCAACCCGGCGTTGCGCGCCGCCGCCACGCCCTGGTTGCGCTGGCGCAGGCAGCGCACGTCCAGAAACGCGGCAGCGACCTCGGCGGTGGTATCGGTCGAGCCGTCGTCGACGACCGTGACCTCCAGCGGACGATACGACTGCGCCAGCGCGGACTCGACG
>JBKPRI010000365.1:0-4958 GCA_046734515.1 Candidatus Methylomirabilota bacterium
GCGCAGCTCCGCCTGATAGCGGCCCCAATCCACGGCGGGCGCCGGCGCCCGGCGCGCGGCCAGCGCGTCGAGCACCAGCCGGCTCTCCTCGATCGCGCGCCGGCACTCCGGGCACGACGCGACGTGCACGGCCACGCGGTCGTGGTCGGCCGGCGGCAGCTCGCCGCGCAGGAACGGAATGAGCTCGGTCTCGGGATGCATCGCTCAGCCTCGCTTCAGGGTCTTGCGCAGGGCGCCGACCGCCCGGTGCAGGTGCACACGGACCGTTGCCTCCGAGCATGCCAGCACCGCGGCGATTTCGCTCGTCGGCAGTCCTTCCTGGACCTGCAGCACCAGCGCCGCGCGCTGCTGTGGCGACAGCCGCTCCACCTCGGCCCACACGCGGGCCATCAGCTGCGCCTGCCCGAGCGCGTCGGCCGGATCGGAGGCCGGCGCGGCCTGGCGCTCGATCGGGTCGCTTCCGTCCGGGCTCTCGCCGCTGGTGACGAGCCGGCGCCACCAGCGCCCCCGCCGACGATGATCCAGGCAGAGATTGACGAGGATCCGATAGAACCAGGTCGAGAACTTCGCGTCGCCGCGAAACGTCGCTGCCGTGCGATAGACCCGCAGGAAGGCCTCTTGCGACAGGTCGCGTGCGTCCTCGGGGTCCCGCAGCAGCGACCACGCCAGACGGTACGCGCGGCCCTGGTGGCGGGCGACCAGGACGTCGAACGCCGCCCCGTCCCCCGCCGCCACCCGGCGGCACAGCGCTTCATCGGAGGAGGGTCCTTCCCCCGCGGTGGCCCCAGCAGTGGTCTCCCGGCTCAATCCGCCCTCTGCCGTCAACCATCCCACCCCTCGTTCGTCGGCGGCAAGGAAGCTTGCCATGGGACTGATGTTGGTTGGACGCCGGCCGGGCGGGCGGCGTTTACGGCCCGGCTGCCTAGTCCAGGACGACCAGGCCGCGGTGCGAGCGGTTCATCGGCGTGGCGCCGGTGCGGGTGACGAGGACCGTCTCCTTCACGTTGAGCCCGGTCTCGCCGACGATGTAGTAGGGCGTCTCGACGCGCAGGACCATCCCCATCTCCAGCCCGGCGCCGCCCGGCGCCAGGCGCGGCGCCTCGGCGGGCTCGAGCCCGATGCCGTAGCCCACGTGGTGACGGTCGAAGCGCGGCAGCCCGGCCTTGCGCGTGGCCGTCACCGCCGCCTCGAACACGTCGGCGCCGCTGGCGCGCGGACCGACGACGTCGAGCGCGGCTTCCAGCCCGGCGTGGATGGCGTCGAACGCGGCCTGCTGGCGCGCGGTGGGCTCGCCCATCACGGCCATGCGCGCGACATCCGAGTGATAGCCCTTGAGGCTGCAGCCGAGGTCGAAGCGCACGAGATCGCCGGCGCGCAGCGCGCGCTCGGTGGGCCAGGGCGCCGGCACGGCGGAGCCCGCGCCGAAGGCGACGATGGTGCAGTACGGGCGCGCGCCCTGCGCGATGACCTCGCGCTCGAACGCCTCGGCTGCCTCGCGCTCGGTGATGCCGGGCGCCAGCAGCGCCAGCACCACGTTGATCGCCTCCTCGGCCACGTGCAGCGCGCGCTGCAGCGCGTCGAGCTCGAACGGGCTCTTCACCATCCGGGCGGCGGCCAGCGCGTCGGAGGCCGATTCGACGCCATAGGCGCCGAGGGCCTGGCGCAGCGCCGCCGTGGTGGCGCCGGGAATCAGCGCGTCGTCGAGGCCGAGCCGCCCGGCGCCGACGCCGAGCCGGCGCAGGACTTCGAAGAGCGCTTCGCCCGCGGAGGCCGCCGGCTCGGCCACCAGCGCGGCGAAGTGGCGCGCGGTCTCGCCGCGCGCGTGCTCGGTGTCGAGATGGAAGCGTCCGTGGCAGGCGACGTGGTTGACGTCCACGTCGCTCTCCAGCACGGCCAGCAGGTCGATCGTCGGCACCACGAGGGCGGTGGCGTCGCGGGTGACGACGGCATACGTCTCCTGCGTCGGATAGACGCGCCGGGCCAGACTCGAGAAGCCGGTGACGTAGGCGACGTTGGCCGGCGAGGCCGCGATGAGCGCATCGAGCTTGTGGCGTTCCAGCGCGGCGGCGAGTCGCTCGGTCTGATGCGGATACATCAGATCTGCAGCAGCGTGCCGGTGACGTGGCCGGCGCTCGCGGCGGCCAGCGCGGCGACGGCCTCCGCCACCTCGGTCACCGGCACCCAGCCCTTGGGATCGACGTCCGGCATCGCGGCGCGGTTGGCCGGCGTGTCCATCGTGCTCGGGGCCACCGCGTTGACGCTCACGCCGCGGCCCTTCACCTCCTGCGCCAGCGCCTGCATGAGCGCGATCACGCCGGCCTTGGCCACCGTGTACCCGATGAAGCCACCGGCCGGCGGGACCACCGCGCGGGAGGCGATCATCACCACGCGGCCGGCGCCGGCGGCGAGCATGTGCGGGACCACGGCGCGCGCGGCAGTGAACGCCGAGGTGAGGTTCATCGCGAGCATCCGGTCCCACGTCGCGCGGTCGGTCTCGACGAGACCGCCGCCGGCGAAGCCGCCCACGCCGGTGACCAGCACGTCGATGCGCCGGTGGCGCTCGACCACGGCGCCGGCCAGCCGCGCCATGGCCGTATCGTCGGTGACGTCGCAGCGCTCCAGCATCACGCGCGGCTTCGTCGCCGCGTCCAGCGAGGCCTCCAGCCGCGTGCGCTCGGCGTCCACGATGTACGGCACGCAGACGGTGTCGCCGTCGCGCAGGAACCGATGGACGATCGCCTGCCCGAGGGCGCCGCTGCCGCCGGTGACCAGCGCCACGCGCGGCACGTCAGTCCGCCGCGGCCGGGGCCATCATGATGGCCGAGCGCTGGATCTCGTCGTAGCGCACCTTGGAGACGTCGAAGTCCTCGAGCGCCTCGCGCAGCTTCTTGAAGGTCTGCTCGAACGACGGCAGCGTCTTGCGCGCGCGCGTCAGCGGCGTGGTGCGCGCGAGCAGGTAATTCTTCACGTAGGGATGGTTGATGCCGCGCTTCTTCACCTTGGCGACGGTCTGGGCCAGCACCTCGTCCGTGGCGCGCACCATCTCGGCGCGCTCCGTGCGCTCCTCCAGACCCTTCCGCAGGCTGCCCTTCAGGAACTTGTCCACGCGGCGGAGGATCGGCGCGAAGGCGCCGCCCGCGAAGCGCTTGTTGGTCTCGTACAGCAGCCCCAGCGTGATGAAGTGCGCGGATTCGAACTGCAGCGCCCAGTCGTCCTCGGTGGACGTCGGCTGCTGCTCGACCAGCGCGCGGTACATCCGGATGACCTCCAGCGACTTCTCCTTGAGGTTGTGCGCCTTCTCGGTGTTGAGCGGCAGCACCTGGAAGGCCACCTCCTGCTCGGCGACCAGGATGGCCGGCACGTAGTCGGCCTTGAGCTTGTCGAGCGCCGTGCGGCGATGGTTGCCGTTGGGCGTCCAGTACACGCCGGGCTCGGGCGACACGGCCAGGATCGGGTCCACGAAGCGGTCGATCTTCTTCACGGCCTCGGTGAGCCGCTTGACGTGGGTCGGCGACACGTCGCGCTGATAGGGGCTGGCCGCGACCTTCGCGCGCGGCAGCAGCACGAAGAGCTGCCAGTGCTCGCCGATCGGCTCCTGGTAGACGGCCATCACGTGGCCGCCGTCGCGCTCGACCTGCTCGGCCAGCGCGCGCGCCTGCTTCGACGGCTCCTTTTCCGGGTACACCGCGTAGTCAGCCATGGGGCCTAAGGATACGTCAGAGCGGATCCGTAAGCAGGGCCCGACTGCCCTGTCGCAACCGGGGCGCCACCCTCGGCATCTCAAGGGCACGGAGTGGAAGGGAGGACGACAATGCTGGTGGCCGGTATCGTCGTGGCGTTCATGGGGCTCGGGGCCTTCGTCCTACTCACCCTGGATTCGCGGCCGAGCCGGGCCGTGCGGTACGAGTTGGCCCGGCGCAGACATCGCCGGCGGATCGGAGCTTCCTTACCAGGTGAGCACGCCCATGCCCTCATCCGGCATCGCGCGACAGCGGCGTCCCATGCCAGCGGACGCTGAGGTCATGCGTTGCGTGCCAAGGCCCGGCCGGGAGCGGGCGGCGCGCCCCGCTCGAGCTTCCGACGTCGAACCAGCTCCCGGACCGTGCCGTAGATGCCGGCGGGCAGGAAGATGATGAAGAGGATCAGCAGCAGACCGTAGATCGTCTCGGCCATGCCGATGAACTTGAGGCCGAAGAGCACGCGCAGGTACTCGGCGAGCGCGATGGTGAGCGCGGTGCCGACGGTCGGGCCGAGCAGCGAGTACATCCCGCCCAGCACCACCGCGAAGACGATCCGGAGCGACACGCCGATGCCGGCCAGCGTGTCCGGATTCACGTACGAGATGTACTGCGCGTAGGCGATGCCGCCGATGGCCGTGAGCACCGCCGACAGCACGGTGATGCCGACCTTGAAGCGCGTGACATGGATGCCGACCGAGGCGGCCGCCGTCTCGTCCTCCCCGATAGCCTCCATCGCCGAGCGCGCCATCGAGCGATCCACCCATCGCCACACCCCGAGGCCGGCGAGCCACAGGACGAGCGCACCGTAATAGAACATGCGCCGGTCGGCGAACTGGATGGCCAGCAGGCTGTCGGCCCCGGCCGGCTTGACGGTGAGGCCGAGCGAGCCGCCCGTCCAGTCGCGCTCGGCGATGATCAGGAGGCGGACGACCTCGCCGACGGCCAGCGTGACCAGCCCGAAGTAATGGCCGACCACCTGGAAGCGCGAGCACGGGTAGGCGACGATCACCGCCAGCCCCGCGGTGAGCAGCACGGCCACCACCGCGCCGACCCACGGCGTGAGGCCGAAGCTGTTCCACAGCAGCGTGCTCGTGTAAGCGCCCAGCCCCAGGAAGGCGCCGTGACCGAGCGAGGTCAGGCCGAAGCGGCCCATCAGCGCCCAGGCGCCGCCGATGAACGACCAGATGAAGATCTGCACGAGGACGTGGATCGTGTACT
>JBKPRI010000366.1:0-8539 GCA_046734515.1 Candidatus Methylomirabilota bacterium
TGCTGAACGATCACTTTCCCTCCACGACCTTGTGGGTCTGCGTGCCGAGTCCGTGGATGCCGATGACGACGACGTCGCCGTTGGCGAGATAGCGCGGCGGCTTGAACCCGTGGCCGACGCCGGCCGGCGTACCGGTCGAGATCAGATCGCCCGCACGCAGGGACATGAAGCGGCTGACGTAGGCGACCAGCGAGGCCACGGTGAAGATCATCTTGGCGGTGTTGCCGTGCTGCCGCCGCTCGCCGTTGACGGTGGTCCACACGTCCAGCGCCTGCGGGTCGGCGATCTCGTCGGCCGTCACCAGCCACGGGCCGACGGGCCCGAAGCTGTCGGCGCTCTTGCCCTTGGTGGTGGTGCCGCCGTGCTCCATCTGGAACTCGCGCTCAGAGACGTCGTTGACGATGCAGTAGGCGGCGACGTGCGACAGCGCTCTCGACTCCTCCACGTAGCGCGCGTCGCGCCCGATCACGGCGGCCAGCTCGACTTCGTAGTCGAGCTTCACGCTGCCGCGCGGACGCACGATCGGATCGTCGGGGCCGCTGAGCGCGCTCGGGGCCTTGATGAACACGGTCGGCTCCTTGGGCAGGGCCATGCCGACCTCGGCTGCATGGTCGGTGTAGTTGAGGCCGATGCACACCATCTTGCCGATGCCCGCCAGCGGGCAGCCTAACCTCGGCTTGCCTCGCACGACCGGTAGACGCGCTGTCTTCACGCCGCGCAGCTTCTTGAGCCCGGCGCCGGTGAGCATCTCCGGCGTGATGTCCTTCACGACACGCGAGAGATCGCGCAGCGTGCCCTCGGCGTCGATGAGTCCCGGTTTTTCCTGGCCGGCACGGCCGTAACGGACCAGCTTCATGGCAGGCGCTCCTTCGCGGCGGATTCTATCATCCTGATGACGGCCGAGGGCCGGGGAGGGCGAGGACGATGAGTCAGCCGAGAGGGATCCAGGCGCAGTGGGTCACGACGGGGCTGGGCTTCGAGGGCTATCGCATCACACAGCACCGCGGAGTGGTGCGTGGCATCGTGGTGCGCTCGCGGAGCCTGATCGGCAACATCGGCGCCGGTCTGCAGACGCTGTTCGGCGGGAACATCACGCTCTACACGCAGCTCTGCGAGCGGGCCCGCCAGGACGCGTTCGACCTGATGCTGCGCCACGGCGCCGAGCACGGCGCCAACGCGATCATCAGCATGCGCTACGACGCCAACGAGGTGGCGGCCGGCGTCACCGAGGTGCTGGCCTACGGCACCGCCGTGGTGATCGAAGCCCAGCGCTGAGGGACGCTATTCGCCGCGGAAGTTGGGCTTGCGCTTCTCGAGCATGGCGCGACGCCCCTCGCTGGCGTCCGCGCTCTTGCGCGCGCGGAGGGCGTCGGCGTCGAGGTCGGCGTGATCCACGGCGGGGCGCGCCCCGACGATGCGCTGCACGACCGCCTTCATGCCGGCCAGCGACAGCGGGGCGTTGTCGGCGATCGTGCGGGCCAGCGCCTGCGCGGCGGCCTCGACCTCCGCGGCCGGCGTCACCTGGTGCACCATGCCGATCTCGTACGCGCGGCGGCCGTCGATCGGCCGTCCGGTGAAGAGGAGCTGGCGCGTGTGGGCGGGCCCGATGATCTCCACCAGCTTCCGGCCGAGCGGAACGGGCACGATCATGCCGATGCGCGCCAGCGGCATGCCGATGCGGGCGCCCTCCGCCATCACGCGCAGGTCGCAGTGCAGGGCCAGCTCGCAGCCGCCGGCAATGGCGTCGCCGTGCACCAGCGCGATCGTCGGATGGCGCGACGCCTCCACGCGCTGCAGGACGCCAACCACGTCGCCCTCGGGATCGCGCGCGCCGGCGCGCGACTCCATCTCCTTGAGGTCCATGCCGGCGCAGAAGGCCGGGCCGTTGCCGCGCACGAGCACGACGCGCACGTCGCGCCGGCCGTCGAGATCGTCGAAGGCGGCGCGCAGCCCCGTGAGCATCGCCGTGTTCATGGCGTTGCGCTGGCCGGGGCGGTTCATGGTCACGGTGGCGATGCCGTCGGCGATGGTGGTGAGGATCTCGTCGGACATGGCGGCGATGGTATCATCCCGGCCCATGACGATGTTTCCCGGCTTCACACTCCCCGAGGAGCTGCGCGTGCTGCGCGAGCAGGTGCGCCGCTTCGTGCGCGAGGAGATCATCCCGCTCGAGCAGACGCTCGATCCCGACGCGCCCGGGCTTCCCGACGACGACTGGGCGCGCCTCGCCGCCAAGACGAAAGCGGCTGGACTGTGGGCGCTCGGCGCACCGGAGGAGTACGGCGGCGGGGGGCTCGACACGTTCAGCATGTGCGTGGTGCTCGAGGAGATGGCGCAGCATCGCATGGGCCTCTACAACGCGGGATGCGGCGTGTTCGGTCGCAACCCGCCGCCGGCGATCTGGGCCGGGAGCAAGGAGCAGATCAAGAAGTACGCCGAGCCCACGGTGCGCGAGGGCTGGCGGACGTTCTTCGCCATCACGGAGCCCTCGGGCGGCTCCGATCCCGCCGGCGCCATCCAGACGCGCGCCGAGCGCAAGGGCGACGGCTGGGTGCTGAACGGCCGCAAGGTCTTCATCTCCAATGCCCACAACGCCAGGTGGGGTCTGGTGTGGGCGCGCACGAACAAGGACAAGGGGCGCGCGGGGATCTCCTGCTTCATTCTCGAGCCGGGCACGCCCGGGTTCACCGCCAAGAACATCCGCACCATCCGCACGGCGTCGATTCCCAACGACGTGACGCTGGAGGACGTGGTGCTGCCGGGCGACGCGCTGGTCGGCGCCGAAGGGCAGGGGCTCGACCTCGCCTTCAGCCTCCTCGTGAAGAACCGCTTCCCGTACGCCGCCACCAATCTCGGCGTGGCGGTGGCCGCGCACCGCATGGCCATCGCGCACGCCAAGCAGCGCTCGACGTTCGGGCAGCCGCTGAGTCAGCGCCAGGCCATTCAATGGATGCTGGCCGACGCCGAGGTAGAGCTGCGCGCCTGCCGCTGGCTCATCTGGGACGGCGCGTGGAAGGCCGACCGCGGCGAGGACGCCCGCGTGGAAGCCTCGATCGCCAAGCTCTATTCGAGCGAGGTGCTGGGCCGCGTGGTCGACGCCGCCGTGCAGATCCACGGCGGCTATGGCGTGTCGAAGGAGTTCCCGCTGGAGCGCTGGTATCGCGAGGCGCGCGTGCGGCGCATCGGCGAGGGCCCCTCGGAGGTGCACCGCATGGTCATCGCCCGGCAGCTCTTCCGCTGATGCTGCCGCTCGAGGGCGTCCGCGTCGTCGAGATCGCGCAGAACCTCGCGGGGCCGATCGCCGCCGAGATCCTCGCGCACATGGGCGCCGACGTCATCAAGGTGGAGCGTCCCGAGGGGGACGACGCCCGCCGCTGGGGGCCGCCGTTCCACAAGGGGACGTCGCCGGGCTATCTCGCCGTCAACGCCAACAAGCGCTCGATCAGCGTGGATCTGAAGGACCGCGCGGCCGTCGAGCGGCTGCTGCCGCTGATCGCCGAGGCCGACGTGCTGGTGCAGAACCTCAAGCCGGGCTCGCTGGAGGCGCTGGGGCTCGGCGCCGACGAGCTGACGAAACGGTTTCCGACGCTGATCTATTGCTCGGTGTGGGCGTTCGGCCGCACGGGACCGATGAAGCTCAAGCCCGGCTACGAGCCGATGGTGCAGGCCTTCTCCGGGCTCATGATGATGAACGGCGACGAGAACGGGCCGCCCACCCGCATCGGCACCTCCGTGCTCGACTTCGGCACCGGTATGTGGGCGGCCATGGGCGTGCTGGCCGGTCTCGTGCGGCGCAAGGAGACGGGCCGCGGGTGCGTCGTGGACGCCTCGCTGTACGAGACGGGCCTGGCCTGGCTCAAGGGGCACTACGCGAGCTATCGCGCCTCCGGCAGCGTGCCGGAGCGGCACCGCACCGGCAGCAACCGCGTGGTGCCGTTCCAGGCGTTCGAGACGAAGACGGGCCCGCTCATCGTCGCCGCCGGCAACGATCGGCTCTTCGTGAAGCTGGCCGGGGTGCTCGGCCACCCCGAGTGGGCCAAGGATCCGCGCTTCGTCACCAATGCCGCCCGCGTGGAGCACCGCGAGACTCTGCTCGCCGACGTCGAGGCGATCTTCGCCACGCGCGCCAAGGGCGAGTGGATCGACCTGCTCGAGGCCGCGGGCGTGCCATGCGCGCCCATTCACACGCTGCCCGAGGCCGTCGCGCACGAGCAGGCCGGCGCGCTCGGCATGATCCAGCCCGTGCCCGGCGACGATTTCTCGCTGGTGGCGCTGCCGCTGTCGTTCGACGGCGCGCGTCCGTCCATCCGACGCGCGCCGCCGGCGGTGGGTCAGCACGACGCCGATCTGCGGCGGAAGCCGGGACGCTGGCCAGAGTAGGGCCCAGCACATTGCGTCGGCGTCTCCTTCTCGTCGGGGCCGCCGGCATCCTGCCGCTCGCGATCGCGTGCGGCCTGGCGCTGCTGGCGCTCGCCGATCACCAGAAGCACCGCGCGGCCGAGACCGGTATCGAGCTCAGCCGCGCGCTCTCGATCGCCGTGGACGGCGAGCTGCAGCGCTCGGTCTCCGCGCTGCAGGCGCTGGCCGCCGACCCGCACGGCC
Source organism: Candidatus Methylomirabilota bacterium (assembly GCA_046734515.1). Taxonomy (GTDB): domain Bacteria; phylum Methylomirabilota; class Methylomirabilia; order Rokubacteriales; family CSP1-6; genus AR5. The sequence goes on from JBKPRI010000366.1 coordinate 4,603, forward strand.
AGGCCGGCGACCTGGTGCGCTTCCGCGAGCTTCTCGATCGCGCGGTGGCGACGCGTCCGGACTGGACGGAGGCGATCGTGCACGACACGGATGGCCGGATGCTGTTGAACACGAGCATCCCCGCCGGTGAGCCACTTCCGCCGACCGCGGAGTCCGAGAGCCTGCAGGAGGTCCTCCGGACCTCGCGACTGGTGATCGGCTCGCTGCGCCGCGGCTCGCGAGGCAGCTATCGCTTTCCTGTGCGGGTGCCGGTGATGGATCGTGGCGCTCTGCGCTACGTGCTGACGGCCGTCGTGGACCCGAGCGCGTTCGTCACGCTGCTCGGCCGCCAGCGGCTGCCTCCGGACTGGGTGGTGTCGGTCTTCGACACGACGGGACGGCGCGTGGCACGCTCGCGCCGTCACGAGGAATTCCTCGGGCAGGAGGCCGCGCCCGGGCTCAAGGCGCTGATGGAGCGGAGGCCCTCCGAGGGCGCCGGCACGACGCTCGCGCTCGAGGGCGACCGGGTCTACACGGCGTACGTGCGCTCCCCGGCCACGGGCTGGACGGTGGCGATCGGCATCCCGCCGGCGGTCGTCGAGTCCGCCGCCTTCGACTCGCTGCTCGTGTACGGCGGCGGGACGTTGCTCTCGATCGGGCTCGGTATCGTGGCGGCGATCCTGGTGGCCCGGCGCATCATCGCGCCGATGGCGGAGCTGAGCGCGGCCGCCCGGGCCCTGGGACGGCGCGAGCCATTCGCGCCGCCGGCCACCGACATCGCCGAGATCCGTGAGGTGGGGGACTCGCTCGTCGCCGCCGCCGAGCAGCGCGACCGCGCCGAGGCCGAGCGCGAGGATCTGCTGGGGCGCGAGCGGGATGCCCGCGCGGCGGCGGAAGCGCTGGCGGCCGTCGCGCGCACCATCAACACGCTCGACCTCGACGCCGCGCTGCAGAACATCACCGAGAGCGCGTGCGCGCTACTGCGCGCGCACGTCGCCACGCTGTTCCGGGTCGACTCCGATTCGGGCAGCCTCCTCCTGGTGGCGGGCGAGGCGCCGCGTGGGGGCGCGCCCACCCGCAACATCGTGGTGCCGCGCGGCACCGGCCTCGTGGGCCTGGCCGTGCAGGCGCGCGCGGCAGTCGTGAGCACCGACCTGCTCGCGGACCCGCGCATCGTGTACCCGCCGGACATGCGCGCGCGGGTCGAGGCCGCGCTCCACCGCGTCGGGCTGGCGGTGCCGCTCATGGTGCAGGGCCGCATCACCGGCGCGCTCTTCGTCGGCGCGCTGCCGGGGCGGACGTTCTCGGCCGATGACGTGCGCGCGGCCAGCACGTTCGCCGACCAGGCCGCCAGTGCCATCGCCAACGCCGAGCTGTTCCTCGAGATGCAGCGCGCGAACCGCGCCAAGGACGAGTTCCTGGCCATGCTCGGCCATGAGCTGCGCAATCCGCTCAACGCGATCGGCAGCGCCGCCAGCTTGCTCGCCATCGGCGACGGCGGCGCGGAGATGACCCAGCGCGCGCGGGCGGTCATCAACCGTCAGGTGCAGCACCTGGCCCGGCTCGTCGAGGACCTGCTGGACGTGAGCCGCGTGACCTCGGGCAAGGTCGTGCTGATGCGCGAGCCGACCGATCTCGCCGACGTGGCGGCGAGCGCCTTCGCCTCGTGGCGCGCCTCCGCGCGCTTCGCCCGGCATCGCGTCGAGCTCGAGACCGCGCCCGCCTGGGTCGAGGCGGATCCCACGCGGCTGGAGCAGGTGCTGGGCAACCTGCTCGCGAACGCGCTCAAGTACACGCCGTCGGGCGGTCTCATCACCGTGCGGGTCCGCGCGGAGGGCGAGAGCGCGGTGCTCGAGGTTCAGGACACCGGCGCCGGAATCCCGCCCGAGCTGCTCTCCAAGGTCTTCGACCTCTTCGTGCAGGGCGAGCGCACGCTCGATCGCTCGCAGGGCGGCCTCGGCATCGGACTCACGCTCACGCGCGCGCTGGTGGAGATCCACGGCGGTACGGTGGAGGCGCACAGCGACGGCGCGGGGCACGGGGCCACCTTCACGATCCGGCTGCCGCGGATTCCCGCGCCGCCGGCGGCCGCGCCCCCGCCGGAGCCGGCGCCGGCGACCCCGGCGGCGACGGGTGTCCCACGCCGGATCCTGCTCGTCGAGGACAACGCCGACGCGCGCGAGATGCTGCGTGCGCAGCTGGCGCAGGACGGCCACGAGGTTCACGCGGCGGCCGACGGCCCGACCGGCGTCGACATGGCGGCCGCCGTCCGGCCCGACGTGGTCTTCATCGACATCGGGCTGCCCGGCATCGACGGTTACGAGGTGGCGCGCCGCCTCCGCGCCACCGAGCGGGGCCGCTCCATGCTGCTGGTGGCGCTGACGGGCTACGGCCAGGCCGACGACCGCCGCCGTGCCCTCGACGCCGGCTGCGACCTGCACGTCACCAAGCCGGTGTTCCCCGAGCGCCTCGCCGAGATCCTCGCGTCCGCGCGCCCGGTCTAGGCCGTCGCGCGTTACTGCGGATCGAGCCCGAGGGCTGCGCGAAGCATCGCGCGACGCTGCTGGACCTCCGACCACTGGCGCCCGCCGATGAGGCCGCCGTCCACCACGAGCGCATGACCGTTGACGAAGGTCGCGTCGTCGCTGGCCAGCCACAGGGCGGCCTGCGCGATGTCGTCGGGAAGCCCGGAGCGGTGGATGGGCTGCATGTGCTCGAGGACTCCCTTCATCAGCGGCACGATGTCCTGTGACTGCTCGGGTGAGAGGCCGAAGCCCTGGCCGAAGATCGGCGTGGCGATGCCGCCGGGGCAGATGCAGTTCACGCGCACGCCGCTCTCGCCGAGCTCCATGGCCACCGAGCGGGTGAGGTGGATCACGGCGGCCTTGGCCGCGCTGTAGATGTGCGGGCCGAGGCCCGTGCGCAGGCCGGCCACGCTGGCGGTGCTGATGATGGAGCCGCTGCCCTGCGCTTTCATGACCGGCGCCGCGTGCTTCATCCCGAGGAAGACGCCGCGCAGCAGCACGCCGATGGTCTCGTCGAAGCCGCTCACGGCAATCTGCTCGATGGGGCCGGTGACGCCGCCGTAGCCCGCGTTGTTGAACAGGCAGTCGAGCCGCCCGAACCGCGCCGTGGCCTCGCGGATCGCCGCCTGCACGTCGGCCTCGCGGCTGACGTCGGCATGCACGTAGAGCGCGCGGCTGCCGACCTCGGCGGACAGGCGGCGGCCGCGCTCGTCCTGGACGTCGGCCACGACCACCGATGCCCCCTCCGAGGCGAACAGCCGCACCGTCGCCTCGCCGATCCCGCTGGCGCCCCCGGTGATCAGCGCCGTCTTGCCCGCGAGCCGCCCCACCGCGCTCAGCCCTTCGTCCCGAGCGGGGCGCCTCCCCAGCGCTCGAGCGTGGCGAATTCCTCGACGGCCTTGCGCTTGAGCCGGGTGAGCTGCTTGACGGGCCGGCCGAGCGGCATGACGGCGGCGACGGCCACGTGGGGGGGAATGCCGAGCAGCGCCTGGATCTTCGGCTCCTGGGCCACGGCGAGCGTGGTGATGGTCCCGGCGAAACCTTCCTGGCGCGCGGCCAGCAGCACGTTCCACGCGAACGGGTAAATCGACGCGCCGCTGATCACGCCCACGCGGTCGAGCTCGGCATCCGTGGAGGCGACGACCTTCAGGTCCACGCCGATCACCAGGACCACGGCGGCCTTCAGCACGCTCTCGAGCAGGCGCGCCGGCGGTATCGTGCGCTCGATCGTGGCGGCGTCCACGCGCGGCGGGTCGATCGTGTTCCACGGACTCTCGCCGTTGGCGCTCTGCGCGGCGTACCGCTTGGCCGCCGGCGCGTTCAGCGCCGACAGCGCCTCGCGGGTGGCGCGGTCGCGGACGACGATCACGCGCCAGCCCTGGCGGTTGCCCCCGCTCGGCGCGAAGCGCGCGCGATCGAGGATGCGGTGGAGG
>JBKPRI010000367.1:0-11375 GCA_046734515.1 Candidatus Methylomirabilota bacterium
GTGCTGACCCCGTCGGAGGCCGACGAGGTGCTCGGCATGCTGCGCGCCATGACGCAGGCCGGCCGCGTCACCGTGCTGATGATCACGCACAAGTTCCGCGAGGTGATGGCCTTCGCCGATGCCGTCTCGGTGCTGCGCCGGGGCCGACTGGCCGGCGAGGGGCGCGTGGCCGAACTCACGCCCGCGCACCTGGCGGAGATGATGGTGGGGGCCCGCGAGATTCCCGAGGCGCACGCCACGCGCCGCCACGGCAGCGCCCCCGCGCGCCCGCCGCGGCTGGCCCTCGACCGGCTGGTGGTCGAGGACGACCGCGGGCGCGTCGCGGTGGATCACGTCACGCTGGCCGTGCGGCCGGGCGAGATCGTGGGCGTGGCCGGCGTGTCGGGCAACGGCCAGCGCGAGCTGGTCGAGGCGCTGGTCGGACAGCGCGCGCCCCTGGCCGGCGCCATCACCGTCGATGGCGCACCCTACCGGGCCACGCGTCATGCCATCCGCTTCCACGGCGCGTTCAGCCTGACCGAGGAGCCCATCCGCAGCGCGTGCGTCCCGCGCATGAGCGTGGCCGAGAATCTCGCGCTGCGGACGTTCGACCGCGCGCCGATCGCGTTCGGCCCGTTCGTGCGGCGGCGGGGGCTGCGCGAGCAGGCGGCGCGGCTCATCGCCGGGTTCAAGATCACGGCGCCGGGCCCGGACGCGCCGATCACCACGCTGTCCGGCGGCAACGTGCAGCGCGCGGTGCTGGCGCGCGAGCTGTCGGAGGACGTGTCCGTGCTCGTCGCCGCCAATCCGGTCTTCGGCCTCGACTTCGCCGCCGTGGCCGAGATCCACGCGCGGATCCTGGCCGCGCGGGAGCGCGGTGCCGCCGTGCTGCTCGTCAGCGAGGACCTCGACGAGCTGCTGGCGCTGTCCGACCGCATCGTGGTCATGTTCGGCGGCCGCCTCGTGCACGAGACGCCGGCCGCGACCGCCGACGTCGCGGTCATCGGCCCCTGCATGGCCGGCCATCACGCCCCGCCGCTGGCCACGGCCGCCACGCCGGTGCCGGCGTGATCGAGGTCGCCGCGCAGCCGTACCCGTATCGCTTCGCGCCGGCGACCACCGCGCTCGTCGTCATCGACATGCAGCGCGACTTCATCGAGCCCGGCGGCTTCGGCGAGGCGCTCGGCAACGACGTCGCCCGCCTGGGCGCCATCGTGCCGACCGTGCGCGCGCTGCTCGACTGGGCGCGCGCGCGGAGCCTGACCGTGCTGCACACGCGCGAGGGCCATCGTCCCGATCTCGCCGACTGCCCGCCGGCCAAACAGCGGCGCGGGGACCCGGCCGTGCGCATCGGCGCCAAGGGCCCGATGGGACGGATCCTCGTCGACGGCGAGCCGGGCAACGACATCGTGCCCGCGCTGGCCCCGCTCGACGGCGAGGCGGTGATCGTCAAGCCGGGCAAGGGGGCCTTCTGGGCCACGCCGCTCGACGAGATGCTGCGGTGGCGCGGCATCACCCATCTGATCCTGGCCGGCGTCACCACGGAAGTCTGCGTGCAGACCACCATGCGCGAGGCCAACGACCGCGGCTACGAGTGCCTGCTGATCGAGGACGCGACGGAGAGCTACTTCCCGGACTTCAAGCGCGCGACCCTCGAGATGGTGCGCGCGCAGGGGGCCCTGGTCGGCTGGACCGCGCCGTTCGCCGCCCTCGCCGCCGCGCGCTGAGCGAGCTCGCCGCTGTGGACTTCGCGCCCGTCGTCGTGACGCTGCGGCAGGGACACCGGGTCACCGTGCGTGCGATCCGGCCCGACGACACCGACAGGCTCCAGTCCGCGATTCGCGCCATGTCCGACGAGTCGCGCTATGCGCGGTTCATGGGCACGCTGCGCGAGCTTCCCCCCGCGCTGCTGGACCTGGCGACGCACCCGAGAGCCGGGCAGGACATGCAGCTCGTCGCCGTGACGGGCGAGGGCGCGGGCGAGACGATCGTGGCGGGCGCACGCTACGCCTCCGAGACCGGCAGCACCGAGTGCGAGTTCGCCGTCGCGCTGACCGACGCCTGGCAGGGCCGCGGCCTGGCGCGGCGTCTCCTCGAGCTGCTCATGGACCACGCCCGCGCGAGCGGGCTCACCCGCATGGAGGGCTACATCCTCGCCTCCAACACGCGCATGCTCGGGCTGGCGCGGCGGCTCGGCTTCGTGGCGGTCGAGAGCGCCGAGGACCCGAGCGTGCGCAAGGTCCGCTGCGACCTCGGTTGACTTCACGTTCGGCGAGCGCGATTGTCGCGGGCGTGGCCCACGTCGGCCGAAGCCTGAAGCGGCGCGAGGACGAGCGCTTCCTGCAGGGCCGGGGCGCCTACGTCGCCGACGTGCGGCGCCCGTTCGCCCTGCACATGGCGCTCGTGCGGAGCCCGCACGCGCACGCGCGCATCCGCGCCGTCGACCTCGCGGCAGCGCGCGGCCGCCCCGGCGTCGTCGACGTCATCACCTTCGCGGACATGCCCGCGCTGTCGCGCCCCATCCCGATGCGCCTGGCCGAGCGCGGCCAGATGTCGCGGTACCTGCAGCGCCCACTCGCCCACGACAAGGTCCGCTACGTGGGCGAGCCCGTGGCGGCCGTCCTCGCCGACGACCGCTACCGGGCCGAGGATGCGCTGGCCCACGTGTCCGTGGACTACGAGCCGCTGCCTGCCCTGGTCGACGCGCGGGCCGCCGCGGCGCCCGGCGCCCCGCGGCTGTTCGAGTCGGAGTCCACCAACGTCGTTGCCGCCTACACCGTCGCCTGCGGCGATGCGGAGCGCGCGCTGCGGGAGGCGGAGGTCGTCCTGCGCGAGACGTTCGACGTGCAGCGGCATACGGCCGTGCCCATGGAGACGCGTGGCGCGCTGGCCGAGTGGGATGCCGGCCGCGGTGTGCTGAGCCTGTGGGGCATGACGAAGGTGGTCCACATCAACCGCCGCATCATCGCCGAGCACACCGGGCTGCCGGAGCATCGGGTGCATTTCCTCTCGACGGACGTCGGCGGCGCCTTCGGCGTGCGCGGCGAGATCTACCCGGAAGACATCCTGGTGGCGCTCCTGGCCATGCGCACGCAGCGGCCGGTGCGCTGGATCGAGGACCGGCGCGAGCACCTGCAGGCCGCCAACCACTCGCGCGAGCAGCACCACGAGATCGCCGTGGGCCTGCGGCGCGACGGCACGATCGTCGCCATCCACGACCGGTTCTGGAACGACATGGGCGCCTACGTGCGCACCCACGGCGCCACCGCGCCGAACAACACGGCGGCGTACATCCCCGGCCCGTACCGCGTGCCCCACTACCGCGCGGACGTGACCTGCGTGGTGACGAACAAGACGCCGTCCGGCACCTACCGCGCGCCCGGGCGGTTCGAGGCGGCGTTCGTCCGCGAGCGCATCGTCGACATGGCAGCCCGCGCGCTCGCGCTCGATCCCGCCGAGATCCGCCGGCGCAACTTCATTGCCGCGGACGCGATGCCCTACGACCTCGGCACCACCACGCACGGCAGCACCGTCGTCTACGACAGCGGCGATTTCCCAGGGCTGTTCGCGTGGGCGCTCGACCGCGTCGGGTACGCCGCGCTCCGCGCCTCGCAGGCCGAGGCGCGCCGGGCCGGTCGCCACGTCGGCATCGGGCTGGCGTACGTCGTGGAGAAGTCCGGCCTCGGCCCGTGGGAATCCGCGCGGGTCGCGGTCGACGCCACCGGCGCCGTCGTGGTCCACACGGGGATCACGTCGGTCGGGCAGGGGGTGGAGACGGTGTTCGCGCAGGTATGTGCCGATGTCCTCGGGGTGCGCTACGAGGACGTGACGGTGCGCCACGGCGATACCGACGCGCTGCCGGACAGCGTGGGCACCTACGGCAGCCGCGGCACCGTGCTCGGCGGCAACGCCGTGCTGGGCGCCGCCGAGCGCGTGCGGGACAAGATCCTGACGGTGGCGGCCCGCGAGCTGGAGGCGCACCGAGCCGATCTCGAGCTGAGTGACGGCGGCGTCCGCGTCCGCGGCGTCACCGATCGCGTGCTGACCCTGCGCGACGTCGCGCGCGCCGCCGGCGCCGGGCGTGCGCTGGCGGCCGGCGAGGAGCCCGGTCTCGAGGCGCTCGAGTACTACGCGCAGAACACGATGACGTACGGCCACGGCGTGCACGTGGCGCTCGTCGAGGTGGACGCCGAGACCGGCGTGGTGCGCATTCTCCGCTACGCCGTCGTCCACGACATCGGCCGCGCGATCAATCCGATGCTGGTGGAGGCGCAGATCCTCGGCGGCCTCGCCCAGGGGCTGGGCGCTGCGCTCCACGAGGAGCTGGCCTACGACGAGGCCGGCCAGCTCACCGCGGGAACGCTGATGGAGTACCACCTGCCGGCGGCCGCGGACCTGCCGCCGGTGGAGGTCTGTGTCCGCGAGCAGGATCCCTCGCCGACGAACCGGCTCGGCGTCAAGGGCGCGGGCGAGGACGGTATCGTGGCCGCCGGCGCCGCCGTCGCCAACGCGGTCGCGGACGCGCTGGCGCCGCTGGGCGTGAAGATCACGGCGCTGCCGTTGCGGCCCTCGCGGCTCCGCGAGCTGATCAGCCGGGCCGCGACCCTCCCCAGCGCGCGCTGAGCGCGTCCTGACCCGTCACTTCCCCGCGAGGTACTGGCGCGCGCGGTCCAGTTCGGGGCGGGGCTCTCCGGAGCTGGCCAGCTCGACCAGCCGGGTGAAGTACTGCTTGGCCTTGTCCGGCTGGCCGGCCTGGGCCGCCGCCTGTCCGGCGCCGTAGAGGCCGCGGAAGCGGTTGGGCTCACGCAGCTGTGAGGCCTCGTACGCCTTCAGCGCCTCGGCCGGCTGCTTGAGCTCGAGCAGCATGTCGCCGAGCAGCTCGCGCGCCGGCAGCAGGCGCCCAGGCGTGACGATGTTCTTCTCGCTCTTGTCCTCGATGTCGGCCGCCTGGCGCATGAGCTCGAGCGCCTCACTGCTCTTGTTCTGCGCGAGCGCCACCCACGCCGCCGACGACAGCCGCATCACCTCGACCTCGTTGGCCCAGTAGGCATTCTTCTGGGCCTTGAGGTCCTCGCGCAGGGCCGTGATGCGCTCGATGTCGGCCTGCGCCGCCGCCGGGTTACCGCTCCGCGCGGCGCCCAGCGCGCGCGCGAAATGCGTCATCGCCGTGGTGAACGGGAAGTTGCTCGGCGCCGGCTGCAGCTCGGCCGTGTCGCGCCAGGCTCCGCGCTCCACCGGATAGCGCGCCGGCATGGCGGCGAGCGCGTACGGCCCGGTGGCGCGGGCCGGATTGATCCGCGCCAGCCCGCGTGCCTCCTCGAGGACCTTGCGCGCCTCGCCGTCGCGGCCCAGCTGCAGGTAGGCGTAGGTCATGTAGTCCAGCGCGTGCAGGGCGTCGTCGGCATCGTTGCTCCGCCGCGCCGCGTCGGCCGAGCGGCGGTTGGTCGCGGCCGCGTCGGCCCAGGCGCCCACCCGGGTGAAGATGTGCGAGGGCATGTGCAGCGCGTGCGGCGCATCGGGGGCGATGTCGGCGTAGCGGCGCGCCGCGGCCACGCCCTGCGGCGCGATGGGCGGCGCGTCGTAGCTGTGGATGAGATAGTGCGCGACGCCCGGGTGATCCGGGTGCTTGGCGAACTGCTTCTCGAGGATGCCGGCGGCCTTGAGGTACGCGGCATACGTCTGGTCGGACGCCGTCTGCGTCCCGGCGAGATACAGCGCGTAGAAGGTCTGCGCCTCGTCGTCGTTCGGGTACTTGGCGGCGAGCGCCTCGTAGGCCTTGGCGCGCGCGAGCTGGCGTGTCCGCTCGGGGCGATTAGCGAAGTCCTCGTAGTACGCGGCCACCGCTTCCAGGTAGTCGCGCTCGCGCTCGGTCTTGGCGCCCATCTTGCGGCCCTTGTCGATCGCTGCCTGCGCCTGCTCGGCGCCCTTGGCCGAGGCGCCGATGCCCTGGAGCGGATTCGACATGAGGATCGAGGCGTAGCCCCAGGCCGCGATCACGCACGTGTTGTCGTCGGCGGCCACCTCCTCGAACGCCCGTTGCGCCGCCGAGTAGTAGAACGAGTGCAGCATGGCGATACCGCGGAGCAGCTTGTCCTGCACCGCGGGGCTGCACGAGTTCGGGAAGTCGATCTTGCCGAGCCGATCGGCGGACTGCGCGGTGCCGGCGGCGGCGAGCGAGAGCGCGAGCAACGAGCCTGCGAGACGGGTGCGAATCTTCACCGTGAGACCTCCTGTTGGGATGCCCTCACCGCGCGCGGTAACGCTTGAGGGCGTCGGGATCGATGGTGGCGCCCAGCCCGGGCGCATCCGAGAGCGCGATGACACCGGCCTCGAGGCGGACGGGGTCGACGACGACGTCGCCGGCCATCTTGAGCGGGCCGACGGCCTCGCAGCCGTCGATGACGGCGTCGCTGACGGCCGCCACGGTCGCCTCGGCCAGCGTGGACAGTGTGAGGCCGAAGCCGTGGCCCAGCACGACGCGGAGCCCGGCCGCGGCGGCGCAGGCGACCATCGCCAGCGTGCGGAGCAAGCCGCCTTGCTTCATCACCTTCAGCTTCACGAGGTCGGCCGCCTCGCGCCGGATGATCTCCACCAGCGCGCCGGGGTCCGTCACGCTCTCGTCCGCCATGAGGGGAATGCCGATGGCGGCCCGGATGCGGGCCAGGCCGGCGATGTCCGCGCGGGCAATCGGCTGCTCCACGAGGGTCAGCGCGTAGGGCTCGAGCCGCCGGATGGAGGCGGCCGCCTCGTCCAGCGTCAGGCTCTCGTTGAAGTCCACCCGGAGCGCCATCCGGTCGCCGACGGCCGCACGGACCGCGGCGACACGCTCGATGCCCGCCTCGCTCGCGCCGGAGATCTTGATCTTGGCCGTCCGGAAGCCGCGCGCGTGCCACGCGACCGCCTCCCGCGCCGCCTGGTCGGCGGGCACGGTGCCGATCCACGCGTTCAAGGTGACGACATCCTTCACGCGTCCACCGAGGAGCGAGTGGACGGGAATGCCGAGCGCGCGCGCCTTGAGATCGACGAGCGCCATCTCGACGGCGGCGCGGGCCTCCGACATCGCGGCGGCCTGCTCCATGCGCGCCAGCGCCGTGTGAACGTTGAACGCGTCGGTGCCGGCCAGCACGCCGGCGAGGCGTCCCACCGTGACGTAAATCTCGTCCGCCGACACCGGTGAGTAGCCGGGCGTGGGGTCGACGTTGCCCCAGCCCTCGACGCCGGCATCCGTCACCACTCGCACGAGCACGCTGCGCTGCACGGCGGCGATGCCGTGCACGCCGTGGACCGGCGCGCGGAGCGGCACCTCGACGAGCATCGGCTCGATGGCGGTGATGTGCACATTACAAAATATGAGGTTCGGAACGGGCATCGTCAAGGCCGCGTGGGATTCACCTGGGACCAAGGTCTGATTGTCCCGGGCCGAACGGGCAGGCATTTTCGAACGTGGGCGAATGGAGAGAGCCTGGGAGGGCCGAGACGATGAAGTCGAGAGTATGGGTCTGCACTCTGGTCGCCGCTGCCGTGCTGTGCGTGGGCGTGAGCCCGGCGCGTGCCGACGAAGACACGACGGGCAAGGTCAAAATTGAGACCATGGGCGTGGCCGCCGGGCTGGGCTACACCTGGGGTCAGGGCGTTCTGGAGTATCGCGGGCAGGAGTATCCGTTCACGGTGAAGGGCTTCAGCATCGTGGACGTGGGCGTGTCGAGGCGCATCGCCAAGGGCGAGGTGTACGGGCTGACCAAGCTGGAAGACTTCGAGGGCACGTTCATGGCCGCGGTCGTCAGCGGCACGCTCGGCGGCGGCGCCGGTGCGGCGGCGCTGAAGAACCAGAACGATGTCGACATGGTCTGGACGTCCACGAGCCAGGGCCTGAACTTCTCGCTGGCCCACTCGGGCATCACCATGAAGTTCACGGACGAGGCGCGGACGCGGGTCATGGAGAGCAAGAAGCTGCGGGAGGCCCAGCCGGCCGCCGCGGCGCGCGAGACGAAGTAGTCGCGCCGGGGCGCCTCGGACCATCCCCGGTCCGGGGCGCCCGCCGGTCGCGACGCGCTCAGACGAGACGGGGGCGATCGCCCTCGACGATGATGCGCCAGAGGACGCGGCTCTCGGCGCGATCGTAGTCGCCGTGGGCGCGATGCATGGTCGCGCGGTTGTCGATGACGAGCACGTCGCCTCGCCGCCACCGGTGCTGGTAGGTAATCTCGGGCCGGATCATCCGATCGAGCAGCGCGCGCAGATAGCGCTGGCTGGCCTCGCGGGTCATGCCGCGCACGTGATCGGTCTTGGAGACGTGGAAATAGATCGCGCGTGAGCCGTGGACCGGGTGCGTCCGGACCATCGGGTGCTCGACGAGGCGGCCGTACTTGGCGCGATCCTCCTCCTTGGTGTCGGCGTGCCCGTCGAGGCCGTTGAAGGTTGTCAGCCCTTCCAGCTCCCGGCGCTCGCCGGCCGGCAGCGCGCGGTAGGCCGCGCGCATGCTCGCCACGCTGGTGGCGCCGCCGGCCGAGGGAATCTCCACGCCGTAGAGCATGGTCGCCGCCGGCGGGCGCTCGCGGTTGGTGTGGTCGGTGTGCCACGCCTCGGCCGGCTGCTGACCGTTGCGGTGCCAGATCAGACCGATCAGCGGGGCGTCCGGCATGTTGTGCTGCGAGTAGTGCTGCTCCATCGGCGGGCCGAAGATGGATGCCGCGCGCAGGTACTGCTCGGGCGTCAACGACTGCGCGGGGAAGACCAGCGCGAGGTGCTCGGCGAGCGCGCGGCTCAGCGCCTCGCGCGTGGCCGCCTCGACGGGCTGCGCGAGATCGACGCCCGAGACCTCGGCGCCCAGGGCGGGATGCAGCGGCGTGATCTTCATGAGGCTCCTCCCCTAGATCGGCTTGCCGGCGGCGGCGTCGAAGAAGCGCCTGGCCTTGCTGGGGCCCTCGCGCCAGGCCACGCCGGCCTTCGTGAAGAAGTCGCGCAGCGCGCGCTCCACGGCCGCCGCGTCGGCTCCGGCGATCTCCACCTCGACCTCGTAGTGCACCCGGCCGCCTGGAAACGTCGTCCGGTCCAGCTCGAACGTGACCGGGACGGTGCGGCCCTCGACGCCGAGCGCGACGTCGAGACGCGCCCGCTCGTTCTGGAAGCTGCCGGCATGGCGCAGCGGCATGCGCCCCACGATCGCGCGCATCGTCGCCAGCAGGTCGCGCGCCCGCGGATCGGCCCGCGCTTCCAGCGCGGCGAGCGGAGAGCGGCCGCCGACGATGAGGGACTCGGCCTCGGGCTTGGGCACCTCCACCTCTTCCTCGGCGCGCGAGGTCAGCACGCCCGCCCGCTCGCCGGGGCCCTTGGCCGTGAGCACGAAGCGCCCGTCCTCCTCGCGCAGCCGCAGCGTATGACGCCGGAAGCCCAGCGCGCGGTCCGGCGTGTCGAAGAAGTGGTTGGTCTGCACGCTCGCCGCGCTCGGCGTCGCACGGGCCGTGCGCGCGAGCGCCGCGAACGCCTCCGGCCCGTCGACGCGGAACTTGAACTCCACCTCGCGTCCGCCGCCCGCCGGGGCCATGCCTAGACCTCCAGCCACTCCTTGCGCACGTTCTCCGCGCGGCGCAGGTCCTCGGGCGCGCCCTCGAACACCACGCGGCCGTGGCCCATCACGTAGACCCGGCGGGAGATCGTGAGCGCGATCGTCAGCTTCTGCTCGACGAGCAGGATGGAGACGCCGCGCTCGGCGATGCGCACCAGCATCTCGGCCACCTGCTTGACCAGCATCGGCGCCAGGCCCTCGGTGGGCTCGTCGATCATGATCAGGTGCGGGTCGCCCATCAGCGTGCGACAGATCGTCAGCATCTGCTGCTCGCCGCCGGAGAGCACGCCACCCGGCGTGTCGGCGCGCTCGCGCAGGGCGGGGAAGAGCCGGAACATGTCGTCCATCGACCAGCGGCCGGTCCGGCGCGTGTTCTTGACGCCGAGCAGGAGATTCTGGCGCACGGTCAGCGTGGGGAAGATGTCGCGGTTCTCCGGCACGTAGCCCAGGCCCTTGTGCGCGATGACGTACGGGGGCAGCCCGCAGAGCTCCTCGTCACGGAAGCGGATGGAGCCCTCGGCGTGGACGTCGCCCATGATGGCCTTGATCGTCGTCGAGCGCCCCACGCCGTTGCGGCCGAGCAGGCTGACGATCTCGCCCTCGTTCACGCGCAGGCTGACGCCGTGCAGGATGTGACTCTTGCCGTAGTACGCGTGCAGGTCGTGGACGGCCAGCATCAGGCCACGCCCTGGGGGACGCCGAGGTAGGCTTCCTGCACGCGCGCGTCGGCGCGGATGCGCTCGGGCGTGTCGTGCGCGATGACCTCGCCGTACACCAGCACCGCGATCCGGTCGGCCAGGTTGAAGACCACGCTCATGTCGTGCTCGACCATCAGCAGCGTCTTGCCCTGCGTCACCTCGCGGATGAGCTGCACGACGTGCTCGGTCTCGCTGTGACTCATCCCGGCGGTGGGCTCGTCGAGGAGAATCACGTCGGCGCCGCCGGCGATGGTGATGCCGATCTCCAGCGCGCGCTGCTCGGCGTACGAGAGCACGCCGGCCGGCACGAAGCGGCGGGCGGTCAGGTTCAGCTGCTCCAGCACCTGCTCGGTGCGCGCGGTGGCATCTCGGGCGGCATCGGCGCGCTGCCAGAACGAGTAGCGATAGCCCAGGGCCCACAGCACGCCGCAGCGGATGTTCTCGAAGACCGTCATGCGCGGGAAGATGTTCGTCACCTGGAACGATCGGCTGAGCCCGCGGCGGTTGATCTCGTAGGGCGTGAGGCCGGTGATGGCCTCGCCCTTGAGCCGGATGTGTCCGCTGTTGACCGGGTACTTGCCCGTGATCAGGTTGAACAGCGTGGATTTACCGGCGCCGTTGGGGCCGATCAGCGCCTGGCGCGTGCCCGGCTCGATCGTGAGATTGACGCCGCGGATGATCGACGTGTTGCCGAAGGCCTTGTACACCCCGGCCAGCTCGAGGGCCGCCGTCATCGGGTGACCCCGGCTCGGCTCGCGTCGCCGAGCGCCCCCGCCGCCCGGGGCCCCGCCCACCGCAGCCCGGCGGCCCCCGCGGCCGCGAGCGCGAGAAAGCCGAGCCACGGCGCCACGGCGCGCACGTTCACGGTCGTCCAGAACACGCGCTTGAGGCCGCTCGGGGTGTCGGCAGCGATCACGACGTGGAGCATCTCCAGCAGCCCGATGATCCCGATGGCAGCCACCAGGCCCAGCGCGGCCACGATCCCGTACGGCCCCAGCAGCCGGCCGATCCGTCCCGCCCGCCAGGCGGGGGCGTGCAGCATGAGGATGCCGGCGAGGCCCACGGGCGCCCACAGCACGGTGGCCAGGAAGAGGATGCCGACGTAGAGCAGCCACATACCGGTGTAGTCGCTC
>JBKPRI010000368.1:0-7394 GCA_046734515.1 Candidatus Methylomirabilota bacterium
GCGTCGCGCTCGGCCTCCACGCTGAAGTCGCGCGCCACGCAGGCGCGGGCGGCGGCCCCCAGGCGCGCTCGCTCGTCCGCCGGCCGAGCGAGCACGGCGAGGGTCGCCGAGACGAACTCGCCGAGCGCGGGCGCCGGCACCAGAACCCCGCTCACGCCGTGCTCGATGATCTCCGGCAGCCCGCCCACGCCGCTCGCCACCACCGGCCGCGCCGCCGCCATCGCCTCCAGCGCCGCGTTCGGCATGCCGTCCCAGAGCGAGGGGAAGACGCAGAGATCCATCGTCGCGTAGAGCCCGGCGAGCGATTTGGCGTCGTCCAGGTACGGCAGCTCGCGAAGCCGTCCGGCCGCCGCCGCTCCGGCCCGCGCACGCCAGCGCGCCACCAGCGGGCGGGCCTCGGCCCGCACGCCGCCCAGCAGGACGACCGAGCCCGTCGTCATTCGCTCCGCGAGATCGAGCAGGATCGGCAGCCCCTTCTTCAGCCGCGCCTCGCCGCTGAACGCCACCCACGGGCGCGGCGCCCCGGCCAGCGCCTCGATCTCGGCCGGCGCCGGCGCGTCGGGGCGGAACATGCTCGTGTCCACGCCGTTCGGGACGCGCCGCAGCCCGTGCCGGCGCCCGCTGAGCGCGCGCACGTGGTCGAGGATCTCGCTCGACACGCCGAGCAGCGCATCGGCGTGCTCGAGCGTCCACGCGAGGAAGGGCAGCCGCGGACCATGGAACATCGCACGGTCCACGTCATTGCCGCGCAGGCTGACCGCCGAGCGCAGGCCGGCCAGGCGCGCCACCCAGGCGGCGACGTAGCCGGCGTGGACCGCGCCGACGCCGTGGACGAGCGTGTGGCCCTCGCGGGCGATCAGGTTCTGCGCCGTGCGCACCACGAGCTGCAGGGACTCGTCGGCCTCGGGCGCCCGCTGCACGCGAAAGACGCGCAGCGGGCCAATCTCCTCGAGCTCCACGCGGCCGGGGGCGAGACCGGGCACGGGCACGAGCACGTCGAGCCGCTCCACGCACGGCGCCAGCACGGCCGCCTGCCGCGCGGCCGAGGCCGCCACGCCACCGCGAGCCGGCGGGAACCGATCGGCGACGAAGAGCACCCTCAGCACGGCGAGGATCATAGCGCCTTCCGAGGTTGACAGTCTCCGGTCACGGTCGCATAGTGGCCGAGGAATCGCTCAATGACCCAGGCCCGCACGCTCAAGGAACTCCGCGCCACCGGCTGGCAGCGCAAATCCGTCAAGCAGGAGCTGCGCGACAACCTCATCGCCCGGCTGCGCAGCGGCAGCTCGTTTCTGCCCGGCATCGTCGGCTACGACGACACCGTGGTCCCGCAGATCGAGAACGCGGTGCTCAGCGGGCAGGACCTGATCTTTCTCGGCGAGCGCGGCCAGGCCAAGACACGCATCGCGCGCATGCTCATCGGCCTGCTCGACGAGGCGATGCCGACGCTGGCCGGCTGCGAGATCAACGACGATCCGCTGGCCCCCATCTGCCAGGCGTGCCGCGAGCGCCTCGCCAAGCAGGGCGACGCCGCCGAGATCGCGTGGGTCCCGCGCGACCGCCGCTACGGCGAGAAGCTGGCCACGCCGGATATCACCATCGCCGACCTCATCGGTGAGGTCGACCCGATCAAGGTGGCCGAGGGCCGCTATCTCTCCGACGAGCTGACGATCCACTACGGCCTGCTGCCGCGCACCCACCGCGGGATCTTCGCCATCAACGAGCTGCCCGACCTGGCCGAGCGCATCCAGGTGGGTCTGCTCAACATCATGGAAGAGCGCGACGTGCAGATCCGCGGCTACAAGGTGCGGCTGCCGATCGACGTCTACGTGGTGGCCAGCGCGAATCCCGAGGACTACACCAACCGCGGGCGCATCATCACGCCGCTCAAGGACCGGTTCGGCTCGCAGGTGCGCACGCACTATCCCAAGAAGCTCGACGACGAGATCACCATCATGGAGGCCGAGCGCACCGCGTTCCCGGTGGACGGCATCCGCACGGTGAGCCCGGAGTTCATGAAGCAGATCGTGGCCGAGGTCACGCACCTGGCGCGGCAGTCCTCCGACATCAGCCAGCGCTCGGGCGTGTCCGTGCGCGTGTCGATCTGCAACTACGAGAACCTGCTCTCGAGCGCCCTCAAGCGGGCCATCCGTCTGCACGAGACGCTGGCGGTGCCGCGCGTGAGCGACCTCGCCGCGCTGAGCGCCTCCACCACCGGCAAGATCGAACTGGAGACGGTCGGCGAGGGTGGCGAGGACAAGATCCTCGGCCGCCTCATGCAGAAGGCGGTGCTCAACGTCTTCGGCCGCTCCTTCAACGCGGCGGAGCTGGGCGACGTGGTGAAGGGCTTCGAGGGCGGCGCCGTCATCCAGGCCTCCGACACCATGCCCTCCGACGAGTACGTCAAGCAGGCCGGCCAGATGCCCGGCCTGCGCGCGGCGGCCGCCAAGCTCGGCGCCACCGAGCCGGCCGCCGTGGCCGCCGCCATGGAATTCGTGCTCGAAGGGCTGCACCTCGGCAAGAAGCTCAACAAGGACGTCCAGGCCGGCCGCTACCGCTACCGGAGCTGAGCGGTGCCGCTCTTCCGGTATTCGCGCTGGGACGGCACGCAGAAGCTGGATCTCGATGCCGACCAGCTCCTGTCGGCGATGGCCGACGACCTCCTCTACGACGGCGATCCCACGCGCGCCCTCCGCCGGATGATGCAGCAGGGCGCGCGCATGCCCGAGGGCGGCCGCATGCCCGGGCTGCGCGACCTGCTGGAGCGCCTCAAGCGCCAGCGGCAGGAGCGCCTGCAGCGCTACGACCTCGGCTCCAGCCTCGACGACATCAAGAAGAAGCTGGAAGAGGTCATGCTGACCGAGCAGGACAAGATCAAGCAGACGCCCGACACCAAGCAGCGCGCCGGCCAGCAGAAGAAGCTCGACGCCATCCCCAAGGATCCGGCCGGACAGCTCCGCGATCTGCAGAAGTACGACTTCGTCAGCCCCGAGGCCAAGCAGAAGTTCGACGAGCTGCTCGCCTCCATGCGCCAGTCGATGATGCAGCCGTTCATGCAGGGCATGCAGAACGCGCTCAAGAACATGACGCCGGACGACCTCAAGCGCATGCGCGAGATGATGCAGGACCTCAACCGCATGCTGCGCCAGAAGGCCGACGGCGAGGAGCCCGACTTCGAGGCGTTCAAGCAGAAGTGGGGGCAGAACTTCCCCGGCGTGGAGAGCCTCGACCAGCTCATCGAGCAGATGGGCCGCCAGATGGCCGCCATGCAGTCGCTCATGCAGAGCCTCACGCCCGAGCAGCGCGGCCAGCTCGACCAGATGATGCGCGACCTCATGCTGCAGGACGAGCGGCTGGAAGCCCAGATGCGCCAGCTGGCCATGAACCTGTCAGAGTTCCTGCCGCTCGACGAGATGGCGCAGCGCTATCCGTTCCAGGGCGACCAGGAGATGAACCTCCAGGAGGCCATGCGCCTCATGGAGGAGATGCAGAAGATGGACGAGCTCGAGCGCGAGATCCGCGGGATCCGCAACCTCGAGGATCTCGATCGCGTCGAGTCCGAGAAGGTCGAGGCGCTGCTCGGCCCCCAGGCCCGCGAGGATCTGCAGAAGCTCAAGGACCTGACCAAGCAGCTCGAAGACGCCGGCTATCTCGAGGGCGAAGGCGACGAGATGAAGCTGACGGCGCGGGCGATCCGCAAGATCGCCGACCAGGCGCTGCGCGACGTCTTCTCCGTGCTCAAGCGCGACCGCCTCGGCGGCCACGCGCTCCAGCGCCGCGGCGCCGGCGGCGACCAGACCGACGAGACCAAGGAGTACGAGTTCGGCGACCCGTTCCTGCTCGACCTGAAAGAGACCGTGATGAATGCGGTCGAGCGGCAGGGCGCCGGCACGCCGATTCGCCTGGCCCCGTCCGACTTCGAGGTCTATCGCACGGAGCTGCGCACGCAGGCGGCCACCGTCGTCATGCTCGACATGAGCCGCTCGATGCTGAACAACGGCTACTTCCTGCCCGCCAAGAAGGTGACGCTGGCGCTCTCCGCGCTCATTCGCGGGCAGTTCCCGCGCGATGCCCTCTACATCGTGGGCTTCTCGCTCTACGCGCGCACGTTCACGCCGGAGTCGCTGCCCACGCTGTCGTGGAGCGAGTGGAACATCGGCACCAACATGCACGCCGGCTTCGCGCTCTCACGCCAGCTCCTGGCGCGCCACAAGGGCGGCAACAAGCAGATCCTGATGGTCACCGACGGTGAGCCCACGGCCCACCTGGAGGACGGGGTGGCCGATTTCTCCTACCCGCCCACCCGGCGGACGATCGAGGAGACGCTGAAGGAAGTCCAGCGCTGCACGCGCGAGGACATCACGATCAACACGTTCATGCTGGAGCGGAGCCCGTGGCTGGTGTCGTTCATCGAGCAGATGGCGAAGATCAATCATGGCCGGGCGTTTATGGCGGCGCCGGAGAAGCTGGGCGAGTACGTGGTGGTTGATTTTGTGAAGTCGCGCAGGCGGTTCATCGGGCGGTAGGCGGTCGGCCGCTGAAAAGCGGCCATCTGCGTCGTTGCCTCCTCACTCCTCCCTGCGACGTGGGCGGCCCACGTCTCAGTCGTCGTTCGTCGGCGCCTAGCATCTGGCCACTTTTGAGCGGCCGCCTCACGGTTGGTAGGCGCGCGACTCGAGCGTTCGGAATGCGCTGGGGCTCGGCATAGCCGAGCCCCAGCGGTCCGTTGCGGTCGGTCGACCGCGCTTCTTAGTCGACCGCGCTTCTTAGATGTCGGCGGGGATTGTGATCGGGCGATCGGCGACGGCGGCGAGTTGCGCGCGCTGGGAGGGCGTGGCGCCTTTGGCGGCCAGGCGGTCGGCCATGCGGACGGCCTGGGTGGCGACTTCGCGGTCGCCGAGGGTGTTGAAGGACGAGGCGACGCGGAGGACGCCGTCGAGGGAGCCGGTGTCGCGGGCGCGGAACAACGCCGAGAGATAGAGGTCGCGGGCGCGGGGGACGCCGGCTTGCGGGGAGCCGGAGGCGCGGCCGAGGCGGAGAGCGGCGTCGGCTGCGTCGGCGCAGCCGTCCCAGCGGCGAGTGCCCAGCGCGAGGCCGTACGCCTCGCGCCATGCCGCCTGCGCCGTGACCACGTCGCCGGTGGCCAGGGCCACGTCCATCGTCGCCAGATGTCCGGCCCAGGGCGCGATCACCTGGCGGGGCGCGCTCGGGTCGGCCCCGCGCGCTACCTCCACGCCGCCGCTCGCCAGCACACTCGAGAGCACCAGCCCCGCCACCACGGCGCCAACCGTCTTGCGCGTCGCCATGTCTCCGCCCTCCTGTAGCCGTCGGTCGTTTCGGGCGTCGTTCATGAGCGCGTAGAGATGGCACGTTCGGTGCCAAACCCCTGGAGCGGATGACGAGCGACAAGTCGCGCACTTGCGCGCGGCGGTGCGGGGCTTCGGGCGCCGGGGCGTCGGGCAGATGCCGGCGGATCGGGCACACTGCCGCCTCGATTTGACTCCCGCCCGTCCCTCGTCTAGTGTCGGCTCCGTACGCGAACGTCCAACACGGATAGAGGAGCGGACATGGCGACCTTCAACATCTGGATGAACGGCAAGCTGGTGCCCCAGGATCAGGCGGTGCTCCCGGTCAACAGCGCCGCGGTGTTCTACGCGACCAACGTCTTCGAGGGCATCCGCTCCTACTGGAGCGAGCGGGACGGCGAGATGTACGGCTTCCGCCTCGCCGACCACTTCGCCCGGCTGCGCGAGTCCATGAAGATGATGCGCTTCACGATTCCCTACAGCGACGACCAGCTCTTCGAGGCCGTGCGCACGGTGGTGGCGGGCAACGAGCTCCGCGAGGACATCCACATGCACTGCGTGGCCTACGTGGGCGCGCCGGGGCTGGATGCCACCACGCAGACCGGGCTCTACATCAACCCGCGCAAGCGGCCGCGGGTGATGGAAGGCAACGGCCTCAAGTGCAACGTGTCGTCGTGGACGCGCACTTCCGACAACGCCATCCCGATCCGCCTGAAGTCCGGCTCCAACTACCAGAACGGCCGGCTGGCCACGCTGCAGTCGAAGGCGGACGGCTACGATCAGCCGATCTTCCTGAACCGGCTGGGCAAGGTCGCCGAGGGCAGCGGGGCGACGTTCTTCATGGTCCGCAAGGGCCGCATCGTCACGCCCCACTCGAGCTCCGACATCCTCGAGTCCATCACGCGCACCACGCTGATCGAGTACATCTGCCCGCAGGTGCTCGGCATGGAGGTCGTGGAGCGCGACATCGATCGCACCGAGCTCTACGTCGCCGAGGAAGCGTTCTTCTGCGGCAGCGGCTACGAGATCACGCCGATCCTCTCGATCGATCGGTTCACGATGGCCGCCGGCGACACGGTGGGCCCGGTGACCAAGCGCATCGCGAGCGCGTACATGGATCTCGTCCGCGGCGTCGACACCAAGCACCCCGAGTGGCGCACGCCGACCTACAAGCCCGTTCACGTCTGATTTGGGATGGGGGGCCCCGACCTGGCCCCCACCCTCACACGTTCAGCGCGCCCCGGCGGTGCCGGGGCGCGCGCGCCTCAACCGCCTCGCGCCGCCGTCTGGAGCGCCGAGCCGAAATTCTTCAGGACCTCGCTGGTGGCACTCGCGAGCCCACCCCTGGCGTTCCTCGCCTTGGCCTCGGAAACGGACAGATCCTTGACTCTGCGCTTGCCCGTCTGCTTGCCCTTGCCGCGGCTCTTCGCCTTCATCGTATCCTCCTGGGACGAAGAATGACGAGACTCGCTCGCATACGCGGTGCCACACGGGATCGTGGGCGATTTCGTCACGCTGCCGGGGGCCGCTCGGGCGTCCTGCCGGCACATCGCCGTCTCGCGGGTGGCAGGCTGCCCGGCGCACAAGGGGCGCGGTGAAGTTCGACGTCGGCATCGTCAACAATCAGCCGGTGGCCACCATCGTCGAGCAGGCGCGGCTCGCCGAGTCGCTCGGCTACGACACCGTCTGGATCACCGACTCGCACCTGATCTGCCGCGAGCTGTGGGTCACGCTCGCGGCGTGTGCCGTCGGCACCTCGCGCATCAAGCTCGGGACCGGCGTCACGGTCCCGCACACGCGGCACTGGTCGGTGGCGGCCAGCGCCATCGCCTCGCTCGAGGAGCTGGCACCCGGCCGCGTCATCCTCGGCATCGGCACCGGCGGCAGCAGCGCCGAAACGATGGGCATGAGCGTGCAGCGGGCCGCGCGCCTGGCCACGCTCGACACCATGGTCACGTCGATCCGCCGTCTGCTCGCCGCCGAGAGCGCGCCGCTCGAGAACGGCACGGCCACGCGCCTGGCCTGGCTCGACGGCGCCCGGCCCGTGCCCATCTACGTGGCGGGCTCCGGACCGCGCATGCTGGAAGC
>JBKPRI010000369.1:0-9880 GCA_046734515.1 Candidatus Methylomirabilota bacterium
GCCAGGTGCAGCGGCGGCCAGCCGTCGGGGCTCTGCTGCGCCACCGCCGCCGCATCGGCCGCCGCCAGCGCGCGCACCCGGACGGCGTCGCCGAGTGCGGCCGCCTCGAACACCGTGGGCGCCGGACGGCCGCCCAGCGCAGCGGCGATCTCGTCCGCCTTGCCACGATACACGGCCGCCAGGAGCGGGGTGGGCGCGCCGCTCATGCGAAGGCGCCCCCGCGGTCCCAGTCGAGCTCGCGCCCGATCACGACGCGCAGGATCTCCGAGGTCCCGCCGCCCGGCAGCAGGAAGCGCGCGTCGCGGAAGTAGCGCTGCGCCGGGTATTCGGTGGCCAGGCCGTAGGAGCCGAACACCCGCGCGGCCTCGTCGGTGACGCGCACGGCCGCCTCCGAGGCGAAGAGCTTGGCCATCGCCGCCTCGCGGCCGATCGGCTTGCCGGCGTCCAGCCGCGCGGCGGCCTGGTAGGTCATGAGCGCCGAGGCCTGCAGCGACGTCAGCATGTCGGCCAGCTTGAAGCCGATGGCCTGGTGCTCGCCGATCGGCTTGCCGAAGGCCGTGCGCTGCCGCGCGTACGCGCGCGCGGCATCGTAGGCGGCGCGCATGAGGCCGACCGAGAGCGCCGCCGTCATGATGCGGATCTCGGCCAGGATTCCGCCGATGGACTCCACACCGCCGGTCTCGCCGCCCAGCAGGTGCTCGTGCGGCACCTCGACGTCTTGCAGCACGATCTCGCCGGTCACCGAGGCCCGCACCGCGATCTTGTCGATCGGCTTGCCGAGCGTCACGCCGGGCATGGCGTGACGGTCGACCAGGAAGAGCGCGATGTTCTTCATCCCGCGGTCGGCAGACGTCTTGGCCGCCACCGTCAGCATGTCGGCCACCGGCGCACTGGTCACCCACGTCTTGGTGCCGCGCAGGATCCAGCGATCGCCGCGCCGCTCGGCACGCGTGGAGATGTTGGCCACGTCGGAGCCGGCGTCGGGCTCGGTGAGCGCGAAGGTGGCCACGATGTCGCCGCGGAGCGCCGGCGCCAGGTATTTCTGGCGCAGCGCTTCCGAGCCGTGCTTGTAGACGAAATGCGTGCCCATCAGCGACTGCATCATCGCCGCCGCCGCCAGCGACAGGGAGCCGCGCGCGATCTCCTCGGCGAGCAGGCAGTACGTCACCATGTCGGCGTCGGCGCCGCCGTACTTCTCCGGGTAGCGCAGGCCCAGCCAGCCCTGCGCGCCGATGCGCTTGAAGAGATCGCGCGGGAACTCCCCACGCTCGTCGAGCGCATCGGCCTGCGGCGCCACCTCGGCATCCACGAAGCGCGCCACCGAGCGGCGGAACTCTTCCTGCTCCGGCGTGAACGTGATCACGGCCGTCCTGTTGGAGGGGAACCCACGAGGGTTCCCCTCGAACCCCTCCGGCTCGCGCGCAGCACGGCGGTGGCGTGCGCGTCGATCTGCTCTCCCACGATCACCACGCCGTACGCCTCGCGCGCCATCTCGAGCGACACGTAATCGTCCAGCACGTCCTCCAGCACCAGCGCGGGATCGCGCGCCAGCGGATCACCGTAGCCGCCGGCGCCCGATTGCTGGAACGAGATGACGTCGCCATGGGCGAACTCCCGCGACTGCTTGCCGTGGACCACCTGCTCGTCCGGCCCGGGATTGATGACCGTCCGTGCGAGGCGGCCCGGCTGGCCGCCGAAGAGGCCGTACGGCGCGAAGCGCTGACGCTCGGAGAGATTCGTCAGCTTGCCCTCGTCGGCCAGGAAGCGGAGGTCGCGCCGGATGCCGCAGCCGCCGCGGAACGCGCCGGCGCCCGCCGAATCGCGGAGAAAGCCGAAGTGCTCGACCACGATGGGCTGCGCCGCCTCCTGCGCCTCCACCGGGATGTTCGAGGCGTTGAACGCCCAGCCCATGCCCTCGCAGCCATCGCGCCCGGCGCGGGCGCCCGTGCCGGAGATCACCAGCTCGTAGGCCACGAAGCGCCGGTTGCGGGCGCGGTCCCAGCCGCCGAACGTGGGATTGGCGAAGTGGGACGCCGCCGCGGTCACGCGCCCGGGCAGGGCCGACGCCAGCGCGCCCAGCACGGACTCGAACACGCGATAGGAGATGATCGCGCGCGGGCCGCCCCCGGCGGGCGGCCGCGGGTTGAGGAACGAGCCCTCGGGCGCCGTCACCGTGACCGGGCGCAGCGCGCCCTCGTTCATGGGCCCGAGTGGATCGGTCAGACACTTGATGGCCGCGTACGAGTACGAGCGCGTGTAGTTGATGTAGGAGTTCATGCCCGACGGCGTCTGCGCGCTGGAGCCGGCGTAGTCGATGGTCACGCCGTCGCCGGCCACGGTCACGGTGACGTGCACGCGCAGCGGCGGGGTCCCGGGCCCGTAGTCGTCCAGGAAATCCTCGAACGTGTACACGCCGTCGGGGATCGCGGCGATGGCCGCGCGCACGCTCGCCTCGCTGCGCGCGATGATGTCCCCCATCGCCGCGAGCACGGTGTCCCGGCCGTAGCGCTGGGCCAGCTCGAGCAGTCGCAGCTCGCCCACACGCAGGGCGCTGCGCTGGGCGCGCAGGTCGCCGAGCACCTTGTCCGGCGTGCGCGTGTTGGCCGCGATGATCCCGACGACTCCGGCGTCCTCCTGGTACTCGCGCCAGACCTTGGTGGGCGGGATGCGCAGGCCTTCCTGGAAGTAGTCGAAGATACCCTCGACACCCTGGCTGCCGGGCCGCGAGCCGCCGACATCGGTCTGGTGCACGATGTTGACCACGAAGCCCAGCAGCGCGCCCTCGTGGAACGCCGGCTGCGTGACGAAGAAGTCGGGAAAGTGCCCCGAGCCCAGCAGCGGGTCGTTCAGGAGGATGGCGTCGCCCGGCCGCAGCGTCTCCACCGGATGCGCGGCCAGCGCGTTGCGCACCGCCGCCGACATCGCGCCCATGTGGCCCGGCGAGTACGGCCCCTGCGCGACCATCCGGCCCTCGGGGTCGAACACCGCGACCGAGAAGTCCTGGCCCTCGCGCGCCTGCTCGGAGTACGCGGTCTTGTGCACCGTGGTGCCGACCTCGACGGCGATCGACTGCAGCGCGCCCCACACGACGCCGAGCGTGATGGGATCGAGCGCGCTCATCGCGGGGGGATCTCGACGACGAGGTTGGCGTACTCGTCGACCGTCGCCACGGTGGACGGCGGCAGCACGGACGTGGACTCGCGTTCCTCGACGATCGCCGGGCCGGCGATCTGCTGGCCGGCGGCGAGCTTGTAGCGGTCCCACACCGGGCAGTCGACCCAGCCGCCCGTCTCCGGAAAATACGCACGGCGGCGGCCCTTGAGGCCGCCGGGCATCGGCGTGTCGGAGGCCTTGGCCAGGCTCACCCGCGTGGCCCCGCCCACGGCCGACAGCTTCCACGTCACCACCTCGACGGGCTCGCGCGGCTGCGCGTAGCCATAGCGCGCGGCGTAGATCTCGTCGAACGCCGCGCGCACGCGGCCGAGCGCGGCGGCGTCGAGCGGGCCGTGCGGCACCGGCACCGTCAGCTCGAAGCCCTGGCCGACGTAGCGCGCGTCCACGGTGCGCGTGACCGTCACCGCGCCGCCGCTCGCCGACTCGCGCACCACGTCCGTGGCCTGCGCGGCCATCTCCGCGTACATCGCGTCCAGC
The DNA here is from genome assembly GCA_046734515.1 of Candidatus Methylomirabilota bacterium. GTDB lineage: Bacteria > Methylomirabilota > Methylomirabilia > Rokubacteriales > CSP1-6 > AR5. The sequence goes on from JBKPRI010000369.1 coordinate 3,652, forward strand.
CGTGCGGGCTCCAGGGCGTCGAGGCGGCGCACGTAGGTGCGCGCGACGTCGAAGCGGACCTCGGCGGCGAGCAGGCCGATGGCGGCGGTCACGCCGGCGGCGGCCGGCAGGATCACGCGCGGGATGCCGAGCGCCTGGGCGAGGCGGCAGCCGTGCACCGGCCCGCTGCCGCCGAAGGCCACCAGGGTGAGCCCGCGCGGATCGCGGCCGCGCTCGATCGACACCACGCGCGTGGCCAGCTCCATGTTCGTGTTCACGATCGTGTGAATGCCCCACGCCGCCTCGTCGAGTGACAGGCCGAGCGGGCGGCCGACGCGCTCCTCGATCGCCCGGGCGGCGCCGCCCAGGTGCAGACGCATGCTGCCGCCGCCGAAGTACTCGGGGTTCAGGTAGCCCAGCGCGACGTTGGCGTCCGTGACCGTGGGCTCGGTGCCGCCGCGCGCGTAGCACACGGGGCCCGGCGTCGACGAGGCGCTCTCCGGCCCGACGGCGATCACGCCGAGCGCGGCGCGGGCGATGGAGCCGCCGCCGGCGCCGATCTCCACGAGGTCGATGGCCTGGATGTTCATGGGCAGGCCGCTGCCCGGCGCGTTGTTCACGCGGTGCAGCTCGAAGGCCGTCGTGGTGAAGGCGCGGCCGTCCTCGATGAGCGCCAGCTTGGCGGTGGTGCCGCCCATATCGAAGGCGATGAGGTCCCGGTGGCCCGTCAGCTCGCCGTAGACGGCGGCCATGAGCGCGCCCGCCGCCGGGCCGGACTCGATCATCCGTACCGGGTAGCGCTCCATCGCTTCCGCCGTCGCCACGCCGCCGGAGGATTGCATGACGAACAGGCGGCCGCGATAACCGCGCTCGCCGAGGGCCTGCTGCAGGCCCCGCAGGTACGTGCGCACCGCGGTCATCACGTAGGCGTTCACCACGGTGGTGGACGTGCGCTCGTACTCGCGGAACGTCGGCGACACCTCGTGCGAGAGCGTGACGGCGATCTGCGGCGCTTCCTCGCCCACCAGCGCGGCGAGCCGCTTCTCGTGCACCGGGTTCAGGTAGGCGTGGAGCAGGCACACGGCCAGCGTCGTCACGCCGCGGGCGGCCAGCGCGCGGATCGCCCGCCGCGCGTCGGCCTCGTCGAGCGGCGTGCGCACGCGGCCATCGGCCAGCACGCGCTCGGTCACCTCGCCGATGACGCGGCGCCGGATGAGCGGGCGCGGCTTCTCGATCTGGAGGTCGTAGACCTGGTAGCGCTTCTCGCGGCCGATGATGAGCACGTCGCGGAAGCCGCGCGTGGTGAGCAGGCCCACGCCCTGCGCCTTGCGCTCGATGACCACGTTGGAGCCGAGCGTGGTGCCGTGGACTGCCTGGGCCAGCTCGCCCCAGGGCACGCCCGCGCGGGCGATCAGCTCATCGAGGCCGTCGAGGCAGGCCGCCGAGGGGTCGGGATAGGTCGTCAGCCGCTTGCCGGTCGTGAGCTCGCCCGACGGCGCCTGCAGCACGAAGTCGGTAAACGTCCCCCCGACGTCGAAGCCCACGCGATACGACACGGATCACTCAGCTCCGGCGCTCGGAGCGGGACAGCGCGACGCGGTAGGGATAGCGGCGACCGGTCTGGTACGTGAGCGCGTACTGCGCCGGCTCACCGTTCGCGAAAAAGTACACGCGCTCGAACAGCAGCAGCGGTGAGCGGGGCCGGAGCTGGAGCAGCTCGGCCACCGAGCGCGGGGCCAGGGCGGCATCGACGGTCTGCTCCATGAACTTCACCTGGTTGCCGGTGTGCCGCTCGACGACGCCCAGCAGCGAGGTGTTCGAGAGGTCCTCGTCCGAGACGCTCGCGCCGATGGCCGGCGGCAGCCAGACGGTCACGTGCTGGAAGGGCCCGCTGTCGGCGTGCCGCACCCCCGCGATGCGGTAGGCGCTGGATCCGGGCGGCAAGCGCAGGGCCTGGGCGATGTTCGCGGGCACCGGCGCCATCTCCCGCGAGAAGAGCTTGAACCAGGTCTCCCCGCTGATGGCCATCATGTCGTCGATCGAGCCGATGACGCGAAGCCGCCGGTCGTTGCCGTTGGAGGCCGTCGCGAAGGTGCCGCGGCCGGCGTGACGGTACAGGCGCCCCTCCTGCACGAGCACGTCCAGCGCCTGCCTCACCGTGGGGCGGCTCACCCGGAAGCGCGCGCACAGCGCGTGCTCGGAGGGGATGCGCTCGCCCTCGCCCCTGATGTCGCGGCGCAGGGTCTCGGCGATCTGCAGGTAGCGCGGGATACCGGGCCGGAAGTTCACTGTCGCAAGTGTCCTCCGCTGTCAGGATGTCAGGACATCTAAACATCACTGCAGATCGGAGTCAACGGACGCCCGGCAAAAAGGGGCGGCGCAGGGCTCGGGAGAAACCCTGCGCCGCCGTCGCTGGCTACCCTATCCGATCTGTTTACCGCTGCTGCTTGTCGCGCGCGTTGTCGCGGCCCTGCTGGCCGTGCGAGCCGGCGGCCTCATCGGCGCGGTCCAGGCCCGTCTTCTTGTCGCCCTTGTCCATCTTGTCCTTGTCGTCGAACTTGTCCTTGTCGTCGCCCATGCGCGGGCTGGCCGACGGCTGCTCCTGATTGGTGTTCAGGTTCGTGTTCGTGTTGATGTTCGTATTGGTGTTGTCGTTGGTGTTGATCGACCCGCTGGCGCCGGCCGGGCCGCTGCTGGTCGTGCCGCTGGCCGAGCCGCTGGTGGCGCTGGAGTCGCTGCTGGCACCGCCGGAGACGCCGGTGCTCGACGAGCCGCTGACACCGCCGCTCACGCCGGGCGTGACGTTCGTGTTGGTGTTGGTGTTCACGTTGGTGTTGTTGTTGACGTTGTTGTTCAGATTCGTGTTGCTGGTATCAGCGCCCGACGTCGACGGGCTGGCGCTCGGGCTCGAGGTGGCGCTCTGGTCGGTCATCGTGCCCTGCGTGCCGGAGCCGACGTTGGTCGAGCTCGACTGGTTCGTCGTCGTGGTCTGATCACCGGAGCCGACGTTCGAGCTGCTGTTCTGGTTGCCGGTCCCGATGTTGGTGGACGGGCTCACGTTGGTGTTCGGGCTGATGTTGGGGCTGATCGTGTACGACGAGCCGCTGCTGGACGGGCTCTGCGTCTGCCCCGACGTGGTGGCCGGGTCGGCGGCGAGGGCCGGACCCACACCGATGACGAGCGCCGCGAGCGAGAGCCCCGTGAATCGAGCGATGCGCTGCTTCATGTTGTCGTCCCCTCCGTGATGTGCGATTCACCTCGAGAGGGTTGCGAACGGGATGCCACCGGCCTGCCCGGCGCCGGCGTTAGAAAGCCTACAAACGTCAGCGGAGGCCGAGGAGGTCGCGGGCGATGACGACGCGCTGGATCTGGTTGGTGCCCTCGTAGATTTGCGTGATCTTCGCGTCGCGCATGAAGCGCTCCACGGGGTATTCGCGCGTGTAGCCATAGCCGCCGAAGATCTGGACGGCGTCGATGGCCACCTTCATGGCGGCGTCGCCGGCGTAGCACTTCGCCATGGAGGCCTCCAGCGCCGTGCCGGTGATGCCGTGGTCCACCATGCCGGCAGCGTGATGCACCATGAGCCGCGCGCCGTGCACCTGCATGGCCATGTCGGCGAGCATGAACTGGATCGCCTGGAAGTCAGCGATGGGGCGATCGAACTGGCGGCGCTCCTTGGCGTACCCGACCGCGGCATCGAGCGCGGCCTGCGCGATGCCGACGGCCTGGGCGCCCACGGCGGGGCGCGAGCGATCGAGGGCGCCGAGCGCCACGCGAAAGCCTTCGCCCTCCTCGCCGAGCCGATTCTCCACGGGCACCTCGCAATCGCTCAGGTGCAGGGCCACGGTCGGCGAGCCGCGGATGCCCATCTTGCGCTCGGCCTTGCCCACCGCGAAGCCGGGGAACGTGGGCTCCACGAGGAACGCGGTGACGCCCTTGTGGCCACGGCCGCGGTCGACGGTGGCGAACAGCGTGAGCACGCCGGCGTGACTGCCGTTGGTCACCCACATCTTGGTGCCGTTGAGCAGGTACCGGTCGCCCTTGCGGACCGCGGTCGTCGTCATGCTGGCGGCGTCGGAGCCCGCGCCGGGCTCGGAGATCGACAGCGCCGCGGTGATCTCGCCGGCGGCCAGCCGCGGCAGGTAGCGCTGCTTCTGCGCCTCGGTGCCGTGCGAGACGATCGGGTAGCCCGCCGCGTACTGCACGAGATAGATGACCGCGGTGGCGGCGCAGGCCCACGCCAGCTCCTCGGTGGCCAGGCAGAAGGCCAGTGCGCCGAGGCCGGCGCCGCCGTAGGCCTCGGGGACGTAGAGGCCCATGAGGCCGGCCCGCGCGAGGTGCTCGAACGACTCCGCCGGGTACAGCTCGGCCTCGTCCACCGCGGAGGCGCGCGGTGCGATGCGCTCCCGCGCGATCGCGCGCACGAGCTCGCGCGTCTGGCGCTCGTCGTCGGTGAGATGGAAGGCGTCGCGCATGCCGGCCATTATCCCACTTGACGCTCCCGCGGCTTGTGGCCGATCATGCGCCGCGACATCGCGATCCTCCTGACAGCGCCGTCCGAGAGGTCGACTGCACGCACACCGCGACCGGAGGAGAAGGGGGAACCGCTCATGCCCAGCGTCCGCACCAAGAAGCGCCTCATCACCGTCCTCACCATCGCCGTCGTCGTCCTCGCCGCGGGTCTGTACGCCGTCGCCCAGCAGCCGTACCAGCTCACGCCGATGGACGAGGCCAAGCGGGACCGCTCGGTGGACGCGGCCGGCGGGAAATACCACGTGCTGCCGGCCACGCTGCAGACCACGCAGTGGGGCTGGCTCGATCCGGCCGAGCCGCCCAAGGTCTCCATCAAGTCGGGCGACACGGTGGCGATCGAGACCATGATGCACGCTCACAACGCCATCCAGCCCGGCACCACGATGGACGACATCGTCAAGCTGCGGCTGGCCAATCCCGGCGGCGGACCGCACTCGATGACGGGGCCCGTCTACGTCGAGGGCGCCGAGCCCGGCGACACGCTGGAGATCCGCATCAAGAAGATCGTGCCCAAGGCGTTCGCCACGAACTTCCACCTGCCCGGCGCGCAGTTCCCGACCGTGGGCCAGCTCGCGCCGGAGTTTCCCCAGGGCTTCGTCCGCTACTACTACCTCGACTGGGACAAGCGCCAGACGGAGTTCAAGCCGGGCATCGTCATCGATCTGCAGCCGTTCCCCGGCACCATCGCGGTCGGCCCTGATCCCAACGAGCCGAAGGAGAAGGCGGGGCCGCCGATCAAGGACGCCAAGGGACGGACGAGCACGCTGCGGCCATGGAAGAACGGCTCCAACATGGACCTCAACGAGCTGCAGGAAGGCTCGACCCTGTACCTGCCGGTGTTCGTGAAGGGCGCGCTGCTGTGGACGGGCGACTCGCACTGCCGTCAGGGCAACGGTGAGGTCAGTCTCACCGCGCTCGAGTGCGCGTATCGCGAGATCGTGCTGCAGCCGATCGTGCGCAAGGACATGAAGCTCGAGTGGCCGCGCGCGGAGACGGCCAGCCACTGGATCGCCATGGGCTTCGACGAGGACCTCAACGAGGCGATGAAGATCGCCACGCGCGAGGCCGTGACCATGCTGGCGACCCAGAAGATGGTGGCGCTCAGCCGCGACGAGGCCTATGCGCTCGTCTCCATGGTGGGCGACTGCCGCGTCACGCAGGTGGTGGACGTCCGCAAGGGCGTGCACTGCATGATTCCCAAGTCGATCTTCGTCAAGAAGTAGCGGTGAGCCGCGCGGGCGCCGCGGCTCTCGCGCTCGCTTCGTTCGTCGTGCTGCCGGCCGGGGGCGCCGCCGCCGCGCCCCCGGCCGCTCCCCTCGCCGTCGTCGCCACCAGCCGGGATCTCCAGGCGCTCGTCGAGGCTGTCGGCGGCGAGCGCGTCGTCGTGGAAAGCCTGGCCTCGCCGCAGCAGGACCCCCACGCGATCGAGATCAAGCCTGCGCAGCTCGCGCTCGTGCGCGCGGCCGCCCTGCTCGTGCGCGTGGGGCTCGACCACGAGCCGTGGCTGCGCCGCGCGCTCGTCACGCTGGGTCCCGCCGCACCGGGCGGGGCGCGTGACCTCGATCTCTCGCGCGCTGTCACGCTGCTGCAGACGGAGACGCCGCGGCTGCGCGCGGAGGCGGCGCCGCACGCGCACGGCTTCGGCAACCCGCACTACTGGCTCTGTCTCTTATACACATCTCCGAGCCCACGAGACCTTCTAAGTCATCGCGTATGC
>JBKPRI010000370.1:0-24369 GCA_046734515.1 Candidatus Methylomirabilota bacterium
CGGCCAGGATCTCGGTCTCCTTGGCCGCGTCCACGTTGGCGAAGACGTCGTCGAGCACGAGGATCGGCGGGGTGCCCGCCAGCGCGCGGGCCAGCGCGACGCGCTGGCGCTGGCCGCCGGACAGCGTGAGCCCGCGCTCGCCGACCACCGTGTCCCAGCCGGCGGGGAACGCGGCCACCTCGTCCGCGACGCCGGCGGCGGAGGCGGCGCGCCGCACGTCGGCGTCGGTGACGCTCTCGCGGCCGAGCGTGACGTTGTCGCCGAGGCCGCGCGAGAAGAGGAACGCGTCCTGGGGGACCCACGCGAGCGCCGAGCGCAGGGCGCCGAGCGGCAGCGTGGTGACATCCTCGCCGCCGAGGAAGACGCTGCCCGGCGGCGGCTCCCACAGCCGGGCCAGCAGCAGGCCCAGCGTCGTCTTGCCGCCGCCCGTGGGGCCGACCACCGCCACCAGCTCGCCCGGCTCCACCGCGAAGCTCACGTTGCGCAGCACCGGCGGACGGCCCTCGTAGGCGAACGTGAGGCCGGCAAAGCGGATCGCCGGCGCGCCGGGCCGCCCGGCGGCCGTGGGGCCGTCCGTCGCCGCCAGACGGCCGTCGTTCAGCACCTGCTGGACGCGCTCCATCGAGGTCAGGCCGCGCCGGAAGATCGCCAGCGTGAAGCCGAGCGAGGCGGTCGGCCACGCGAGATAGCCGAGATAGCCGGTGAAGGCCACCAGCGCGCCCAGCGTGATGCGCCCGGAGGCGACGGCGGCGCCGCCCGCCCACAGGACGACGAGCGTGCCGAGCCCGGTGACCAGCCCCATGAGCGGCGTGAAGTGCGCCTGCGTGCGCGCCAGCAGCGCGCTGGCGTCCCGCAGCGCCGCGTTGGCGGCGGCGAACTCCGCGGTGGCGCGCGCCTCCATGGTGTAGGCGCGCACGACCCCGATGCCGGCCAGCCGTTCCTGCACGACGGTGGAGAGCTCACCCAGCCGGTCCTGCGTCGCATGCGTGCGCGCGGTCACCAGCGCGTTGTAGCGGCGCACGAGCAGCACCATCAGCGGCGAGGGGGCCAGCGACCACACGGTGAGCCACGGATCGACCGCCAGCATCGCGGCCAGCGCCCCTACGAAGGCCAGCGCCGTCGAGACGGTGGAGATCGTGCCGAAGCCGACCAGCGAGCGCACCGCGCTGACGTCGCTGGTGGCGCGCGCCATGAGATCGCCGGTCGTGTAGCGGGCGAACGCGGCCGGAGCGAACGTCTGCAGCGCGCCGTAGAGCCGGTCGAGCAGGTCGGCGGCGACGTGCTGCGAGGCGCCGGCGATGGCGAAGCGCGAGGCCAGCCGCGCGACGAAGTTGCCCACCGCGCACAGCACGATGACCGTCACGTAGGTGCCGAGCGGGGCTGCGGCGGCGTCGGCGGCGAGCGCGTCGATGGCGTGCTTGACGGTCCACGGGATGAGCAGCGAGAGTCCGGTGGCGGCGGCCAGGCAGAGCGCGCCGAGCGCGTAGCGGGCGCGGTAGGGCGCCACGACCCGCCACAGCGCGCGGACGGGAGTGCTGGCGGGCCTGCTGTCAGCGCGCAGGTCGGCCGTCGAGGTGCGGCTTCAGCGCCGCGTAGACGGCGAACACCATCGGCGTCGGCACGCCCAGGCGCTCGCCGAGCCGGACGGCATGGCCGTGCAGCGACTCCAGCTCCAGCCGCCGGCCCTGCGTGAGGTCGTGGTGGAGCGAGGAGTACGCCTCGGCGGCGAGGCCGTCGGCGGCTTTCATCACGTTGTCGACGGCGTCGGCGCCGAGGGCGACGCCCGAGGCGGCCGCGAGCGCGGCCAGCTCCTCCGCGATCCGCCGGTACATCAGGCGACTCTCGGGCACGGCGCGCACGACGCCGATCGGCGCCCGGGTCAGCGCCGTCATGCCGGCCTGGGCGCTGATCATCACGTACTTCAGCCACAGCGCGCGGCGGATGTCTCCGGCTACCTCCGCCCGCACGCCGGCCTTCTCGAACGCCGCCCGCAGCGCCTCCAGCCGCGCGCTGGGCCGGCCGTCGAGCTCGCCGAATACGAGATGGCCGGCGAAGCGATGGGCGATGACGCCGGGGGACTCGATGGTGGCGAACACGTAGGCGACGCCGCCGACCGCGTGGCCGGGACCGAGCACGCGCTCGAGCGTCTCCTCGTTGTCGACGCCGTTCTGCAGCGACACCACCGCGGTGTCCGGACCGATCGCCGGGCGGATGGCGGCGGCCGCGGTCTCGGTATCGAACGACTTCACGCAGAAGAGCACGACGTCGGCGGGCGGCAGGCCGCCGACGTCGGCCACCGCCGTCACCGTCGCCACCGACTCGCCGTCGATGGCGGAGCGCACGCGCAGTCCATCGCGCTGGATGGCGGCCAGGTGGGCGCCGCGCGCCAGCAGCGTCACCGGCACGCCGGCCCGCGCCAGCTTGGCGCCGAAGTAGCCGCCGACGCCGCCCGCTCCCACGATGAGCACGCGCATCACCACCACCCCCGCTTCTTGAAGTAGCCGACCATGGCGCCGGCGGCCAGCAGCATCAGCCCCAGCACCGCCGGGTAGCCGTAGCGCCACTCGAGCTCGGGCATGTGCTTGAAGTTCATCCCGTAGATCGACGCGATGAACGTCAACGGGATGAAGAGCGTCGAGATGACGGTGAGAACCTTCATCACCTCGTTCAGCCGCTGGTTCTGCGTGGACAGGAACATCTCCATCACCGACACCGCCGTCTCCCGCAACGACTCGACGACTTCCAGCGCCTGCACCGCGTGGTCGTAGACGTCGCGCAGGAAGACGCGCGTCTCGGCGCTGACGAGCGTGGACTCCTCGCGCTGCAGGGCCGCGGCCTCCTCCCGCATCGGCCAGACCGCACGCCGGACGCCGATGAGGTCGTGGCGGAGCCGCGCGAGGGCGAGCAGCGTGTCCTCGGCGCGTACCGTCGGCGCCAGGGCCTCCTCCTCCAGCGTCTGCATCCGCTCGGCGAGCGCGTCGAGCACCGGGAAGTAGGCGTCCACCACGGCGTCGATCAAGAGGTAGGCCAGGTAATCGGCGCCGGCCTCACGGACGCGCCCGCGCCCCTGACGGATGGCCTCGCGCACGGGGCCGAAGCTGTCGCCGTCGGCCCGTTCCTGGATCGTCACCACCCAGTCGGTGCCGAAGAAGAGGCTCACCTGTTCGCTGTGGACCTCGGCGATCCGCGGGTCGATCGGCATGCCCCGCGGCGCCTCGGGCGGGTGCTCCAGCCGCATCGTGCGCATGATGACGAACAGGTACTTGTCGAAGCGCTCGACCTTCGGGCGCTGCCCCACGTTGAGCACGTCCTCGAGGGCGAGGGCATGCAGGCCCAGCCGCTCGCCCAGCCGCGCGAAGACGGACGCGTCGCCGAGCCCGTCGATGTTGATCCAGGTCACCGCGCCCGGCGTGAGCGCGGCCAGCGCGCCCTCCAGCGTGGCGACGGGCCCGGCCTGCACCTCGCCGCGGCTGAACGTCATCACCTCGAACGTGGGCCGCTCGGCGGTCTCGGCCGCGGTCAGCGTGCCCGGCGGCGTGCCCGGGCGCACGCGTGTCGTCAGCCGCGGGCGCCGCAGACCGAGCGCGGCGCGCAGGTGCCGCTGCCGGCGATTCCAGGTCATCCCTGTCATGCTCGCGGCGCGCGCCGGGGTTGTCAAGCAATGTGGTACGCTGCGCGCGCGATGAGCGAGCGAGAGCGGAGCGTGGCGATCGAGGTCGCGCGCGCCGCCGGCGAGCTGCTTCGCCGCGAGGTCCACGGCGACCGCCGCATCGAGTACAAGGGCGCCGTCACCAACCTGGTCACCGAGATGGACGCGCGCACCGAGGCCCTCATCGTCGATCGCCTGCTCGCCGAGTTTCCCGGCGACGCCGTGCTGGCCGAGGAGCGCGGAGCTCAGGCGGGCCGCTCGGGGCGCCGCTGGATCATCGATCCCGTCGACGGCACCACCAACTACGCGCACGCGCTGCCGGCCTACGCGGTGTCGATCGCGCTCGAGCGCGCGGGCCGCGTCGAGCTGGGCGTCATCTACGACCCCAGCCACGACGAGCTCTACGTGGCCGAGCCCGGCGCCGGCGCGTTCTGCAACGACGCGCGCCTGGCCGTGTCCACCACCACCAGCCTCGACGAGAGCCTGCTGACGACGGGCTTCCCCTACGACATCCGCGTGAATCCGGACAACAACCTGAAGGAGTACGCCGTCTTCGCCACGCGCTCGCGCGCCGTGCGCCGCTTCGGCTCCGCGGTGCTGGATCTGGCCTGGGTCGCCGCCGGCCGGTACGACGGCTTCTGGGAGCTGCGGCTGGGACCGTGGGACGTGGCGGCCGGAGGCCTGCTGGTGCAAGAGGCGGGCGGCCGGCTGACCAGCATCACCGGGGGGCCGCTCGACCTCGAGCAGCCCACGCTGCTGGCGTCCAACGGCCGCATCCACGAGGCGATGCTGGCGATCCTGCGCGAGGTGCGGGGCTAGCTCACTTGCCCGGCGGCGCCGGCGTCGGCGTGGCGTTGCGCGTGCCATAGGTCGCATCGATCGCCGCGCGGATCTGCGCCGGGCGCTTGCCCGTCTTCGTCCCGTTCATCACGTCCCGCGTGATGTCCGTGCAGAGGCTTCAGGTGGCCGCGTGGCTGGTCCACGTGGTGCGGTCTCCCGTCTCGGCCTTCACGTAGCAGGAGCGGTTGGAGGTATGGCCGAGCTTCGCGCAGCCGCAGGTGCACGGCATCCACGTGAGCACGTCGCCGCGGTCCTTCGCGAAGCGGTAGAGCGCGGCCAGCTCGCCGCTCTCGGCGAACTTCGGCAGCGCGCCGCCGCGCCGCGTCTGCACCTGGTCGCCGATGCTGTCCGTGGTGACGGTCTCGTCGTCCGAGGTGGCCTCGGGGACCCACCACACCGTGCCCATGAGGAGTGTCGCAAGTAACAACGCCCTCGCCATTATGGTCAGAGGGGTCGGGGCGACCCCTCCGACACCTCCCCGGTTCGCGTTGCGCTCGTACACCGTCAGACCCGCGCCAGCACGTACTCGCGTGAGCCGAGGCGGAGCGTGCCGCGGCCGTTGCGCTCGTCGTACTCGGCGAGCGCCAGGAGCTGGTAGGCGGCGGCGCGGCTCAGGCGCGCCTCGAAGCCCCTGGCGGTACCGCAGTACGGCACGTCGCCCGGACCGAGGCGCAGCGTGGCGGGATCGACGTCCTGTTCGCTGCCGTCGCTGAGCCAGGCGTGCAGCGTGTCGCCGCGGCGCTCGAGGCGGCCGACCACCAGCGGCGCGTCGGCGACCGTCACCGGGATGCGCACGCGCGTCTGGATGAAGTAGCCGTCGGCGTCGCGCTGCAGGTTGCCGCGCAGGTTGCCGAGGATCCCGGCGTGGGTGATCTGCACGTCGCCGTCCCACCAGTCGCCGTCCACGTCGATGCGCAGCTTGGGCAGCGTCCAGCCCTGCGGCAGCTCGGGGGCGGGCGCGGCCATCAGTACACCACGCTGGCGAACGTCACCACGCCCTCCGGATCGGGCCACTGACCGTACCGCCGCAGCGTGCCCCGGGCGCCGCCCAGCGCGCGCATGAGCGTGTAGATCGGCGACAGCCCGCAGATGCGGCGGCGGTCGTTGTCGCGCCGGACGGACTCGACGAAGCCCTCGACGTCGCCGGCCTCCACATGCGCCAGCATCGCGCGGTCCTCGCGGCCGATCGCCTCCAGCGCGGCGGGCGCGATCGGCTCCGGATCGCCGAAGCGCGTGCCCATGTGCGCGAGGTCGGCGCCCGCGATGAACGCCACCTTGCGCCGGCAGGCCGCCACCGTCTCGGCCAGCGCGTCGAGAAACGCGCGCACCCGCGGGTCGTCCTCGGGGCGGCGGCGGCGCGCCAGCGCCTCGTGCACGAAGCTCGTGAGGACCGGCACCACGGTGACCTCGCGCCGTCCGGCGTAGAGGTACTGCAGGAACACCGCCTGGAACTCGATCGAGTGCTCGTTGCGATGGGCCAGCTCGGAGGCGAAGCAGTCCTGCCGCGCGCGCGCGGCGAGCGCCTCGACGAAGTCGCGGTCCACGCGGGCGGGCCCGAACGGCGTGTCGAAGTCCTTGCGCGTCAGCGCGAAGGGATCGGCCATGCCGGCGTGGCAGGTGCCGAAGATCACGAAGAGGTCGGCGTCACCTCGCTCGGCCAGCTCGCGATAGGCCCACGCGTAGGCCGGCCCACCGCGATGGAAGTCGATGTGCGGCGCCACCAGGCCGCGCACGGCCGGTCCGCCGTTCCCCGCGCCGATCGGTCCGGGTCCGTCGGGCGAGGTGAAGAACCCGTCCATCGCCGCCCGCAGCGCCTCGGGCTCGGCAGCGTAGGCGCCGCCCGCGTGCGTGGCCGGGCGGCTGGGCGCCGACAGGAACGCGTCGTCGATGGCCGCGCGACGCACGGCAAAGGCGGCGCTCTCGAGGAAGCCATGCTCGTCGAGCGCCGCCACCAGCTTATCGAGATGCTCGCGCGTGACCAGCTCGCCGTGGCGGCGCATCAGCTCGCCCTGCACGTCCACGATCGAATGCTCGCCGTCGAAGAGCGACACGACCTCGATGAGCGCGGGAGCCAACATGAGGACGGACGGCGTGTAACCGGCCGGATCCCGCAGCGCCACGTACGGCTCGCCCTCGTGGTCGACGGGGACGGCCTCGATCGACCCGCGCAGGCGCGGCGCGTCGCTCATGCCTTGAGAAAGTTCAGAGCCGACGCCACGTAAATCCGCGCGGCTTCGACCAGCTCTGCCACCTCGACATACTCATCGACCTGGTGGGGGATCAGCCGGTTGCCGGGGCCGCAGGTGACGATCGGGATGCCCAGCGTCATCCTCAAGATAGTGCCATCCGTGGAGCCCGGCACCCCGCCGAACTTCGGCGCCCGACCGGTGACCTGGCGGGTTCCCTTCACCATGGCGCGCACGAGGGCCTCGTCCTTGTCCACCTGGGTGGCGAGCCGGAATCCGTTGACCGTCTGCCACGTGACCTCGGCGCCGGGCACGGCCTCCATGGCCCGCTGGCAGGTGGCGTCGAGCTCCTTGCCGATCGTCTCGGCGTCGGGCCCCGGCGTGAGGCGGACGTCGAGCGTGACCTGGGCCATCGACGGGATCACGTTCGACTGCGCGACGCCCTGCACCGGCGCCTGCACGATCGTCGGCGTGACCGTCGGCGGCCGCAGGTGCGGACTGCGCCGACAGAGCTTGCGCAGGCGCCGCTCGAGCGCGGGCGCCTCGCCCAGCAGCGCCCCCAGCGCGGTGATCGGATTCACGCCCGCTTCCGGCATGGCGCCGTGGGCCATGCGGCCCCTGGCCGTCACGCGCGCCCACACCACGCCGCGCTGCTCGAGGCAGAGCTCGTTCTGCTCCGGCTCGCAGATGATGGCGGCGGTGAGCTCGCGGCCGATGGCGGTGGTGCAGAGGTGCTTGGCGCCGATCATGTCGCCTTCCTCGTCCACCAGCGCCCCCACGATCAGGCGCCCCTCGAGATCGACACCGCTTCGCTTGATGGCGGCGGCCGCGACCATCGCGGCGGCCAGGCCGCTCTTCATGTCCGCGCTGCCGCGGCCGTAGATCTTGCCGTCGACGAGGTCGCCGCCGAACGGCGGGCGCGTCCACAGCGCGGCGTCGCCCTCGGTGACGACGTCGGTGTGGCCCTCGAGCAGCAGCGTCGGGCCGCTGTCGCGCTCGCCGATGATGCCGAGCACGTTGGGGCGGCCCGGCGCGACCTCGTGCACCTCGACCTCCAGCCGCTCCTTGCGCATCCACTGCTCGACGTGCGCCGCCACGGCGGCCTCGGTGGCGCCCGGCACGCCGGGACGCACCACGCTCGGAATGCGCACGAGATCACGGGTGAGCGCGATCAGCTCGCCTTCGTCGATGTGGGAGAGGACGTCAGGGCTGCGCACGGCTGAACCTCGCCGTCGTGCGGCTACTGCTGGGGAAACGAGAGGATGACGGAGTCGAGGCGGATGACGCGGTATTCCTCGAGCGCGATATAGAAGTAGTGTCCCTCGACCTCCTCGGGACTCTCCTCGAACGCCACGATCGTCTTGGTGTCGGGCATCTCGCGGAACGCATTCGCGCCCTCGTCGAAGCCGTCCCCGCGCGCCACCACCTCGCCGTAACGGATCGGCGAGCCCTTGGGGCAGTTCACGCGGACATCAGCCGGGGCCTCCGCCATCATCCGGACCAGAAGGTTAATGCCATAGACCTTGATCGGGATATTTGTCATGGCGCCGCCATGATACCACGCGCGATTTGGCCCTCCCTAAAGCCGCCGCCGCTCATTTCAGGCTCCCGGCGGTGAGACCGGCGACCAGGTACGGCTCGATCAGCGCGAAGAGTGCGACCACGGGCACGATGGCCAGGGTGGAGGCGGCGAACAGCAGGTTCCAGTGCTGCACGTAGGCGGTGACGTACGACGTGATGCCCACCGTCAGCGGCTTCATGGCCGGGTCGGTCATCAGCGTGAGCGCCACCACGTACTCGTTCCAGGCCGCGATGAACGCAAAGATCACCACCGTGACGATCCCCGGCCGCGCCAGCGGCAGCACCACGCGCAGCAGCGTGCGCAGACGGCCGCACCCATCGACGGCGGCGGCCTCCTCGATCTCGCGCGGGATGCCCGCGAAGAACGCGCGCAGCATCCAGATGGCGAAGGCCAGGTTGAAGGCGGCGTTCGTCAGGATGAGCGCGGCGTAGGTGTTGACGAGGTCGAGGGCGAAGAACTCGCGATAGAGGCCGACCACCAGCGCGGTCGGCGAGAACATCTGCGTCACCAGCACGAGCAGGAGAAACGCCGTGCGGCCCCGGAACCGATGCCGCGCCGTGTGGTATGCGGCCGGGACGGCGGCCAGCACCACGAGCGCGGTGGAGAGCGCGGCGACCACCAGCGACACGCGCAGCCACGACTGGAAGGCCGGGTCGCCGAGGACGGCGAGGACGTTGCCGGGCTGCCAGTCGATCGGCAGCAGCCGGGGCGGGCTCGTCCGCAGCTCGGCCTCCGGCTTCAGGGCCGTGAGCAGCATCACGAGGTACGGCGCCAGCACGGCGAGGGCCACCGCCTGGCCCGTCAGCGCCAGCGCCAGGCGCCGCATCAGGCTTCGATTTCGCGCCACCGCACGGCCTTGAGGTAGACGAGCACGGCGGCCAGCGTGAGCAGCACGTTGACGACACCGAGGGCGGCGGCCAGCCCCACGTCGCGCAGCGCGCTCTTGAAGGCGATCTTGTACATGTACGTGATGAGGGTGTCGTGGCCGAATCCCGGATTGCGGTCGTTCAGCGTCCACACGATGGGGAACGAGTTGAAGACGTAGATCAGGTTCAGCACGGCGGCCACCAGCAGCGCGGGCCGCAGCAGGGGCAGCGTGACCGACCGGTAGATGCGCCACGCGGACGCGCCGTCCACGCGCGCCGCCTCGTACACCTCGCCCGGAATCCCCTGCAGCCCGGCCAGCAGCACGTAGGTCGTGAACGGCAGCGACACGAACACGCCCACCGCGATCATCGCGCCCATCACGGTGGCGTCGTCGCCGAGCCAGTCGACCGGCGCCGACAGCACGCGGAGCCCGACCAGGAGGCGATTGAGAAGGCCGAAGTAGTAGTCGTAGATCCACACGAACAGCTTGGCGGTCATGATGAGCGAGGCTGCCCACGGCACGATCAGCGCCCAGCGCACGAGCCGCCGGCCCGGGAAGTCCACCTCGAGCAGCTGGGCGAGCGCCAGCGAGAGCACGAGCGTCACGCCGACGACGAGGCCGACCCACACCAGCGTGTTGGCCGCGACGGCGCCGAGCGCCTCCTGCTCGAGCAGGCGCGCGTAATTGCGCAGGCCGACGGCGCCCTGGTACAGGCCGGTGATCGAGTAGCGCGACAGCGAGGCGCTCACGAGCACCACCGCCGGAAAGATCACGACCGACGCGATGAGCGCCAGGCTCGGACCGAGCCAGAGCAGCGCGCTCCCGCCGGCCGTCGCGCGCCGGCGCGGGTGGCTCAGCGGGCGGCCGCCGTGGCGTTCTGCTGCAGCCGGTCGAGGACCTGCCGCGGGTTGCCGCCCGGCTGCACCGCGAGACCGATGGACTGCTGGACGTCGAGCTTGACCTTGTCCCAGGCGGGATCCGTCGTCGGCGCCAGCCGCGCGTTGGGCAGCAGGTCGAGGTAGGGCTTGAGCCTGGGATCACCGCTCATCTGCTGCAGGCCCGATCGGGTGACCGGCAGGAACCCCTCGGCGGTGATCCAGCGCGTGATGTTCTGCGGCTCGTAGTAGAGGTCGAGGAATTTCTTCACGGCCTCCTGGTTGCCCTTCTTCTTGAAGGCCATCAGGTAGTCCTCGACCCCGAGCGTGACGGGCGCGCCGGCGTTGGCCGGCATGGGACCGACGCCGTATTTCACCTTGCCCTCGGCGTCGAGCTGCTTGGCCAGCGGGCTGAAGCCGATGACCATGCCGACCTTGCCGTCCTTGAAGAGCTGGAAGGCGCCGTCGGTGCGGTTCGTCTTGCCGGGATTCACCTGCGTGACCTTGTGCTTGTTCGCGAGATCGGCGAGGAAGCCGAGCGCCTGAACGTTCTTGTCGCTGTTGATCGCCCACGCCTCGCCGCTCTTCCAGTCGCCGCCGTTGTTCCACATCCAGATCGACCACTCGGCCTGTGCCTCTTCCGGCCCCAGCGGCAGCGCATAGCCGACGGTGCCGCCGCCCAGCGCCGTGATCTTGCGGGCGGCCGTCACGAACCCGTCCCATGTCCGCGGGGGGCCGGGAAGCCCGGCCCGGTCGAGGAGCTCCGTGTTGTAGAAGAACGCGCGGGCGCTCGAGAGGATCGGAAAGCCGTAGAGCGTGCCCTTGTACTCGCCGCCGCGCGCGAAGGCCTCGAGGAAGTCCTCCCGCGTCTTCGGTGACAGCACGTCGGCCGCCGGGTAGAGCAGGCCGTCCTTGGCGTAGCTGGCGAAGGCGTTGAGGTTCAGCACGTCGGGCGGCTGGTTGTTCTGGATCATCGTGCTCACCTGCTGATCGATCGTGTTCCAGTCCACGATCTGCAGATCCACCTTGGTGCCGGTCGACTTGGTGTACTGCTCGGCCAGCCCGCGCCAGAACGGCCCCGTGTGGTCCTTGCTGTACTCCGCGATGACGACCTTGATGGACGCGGCGTCCTTGCCGGACTGCCCGCAGGCCGCGAGGAGCACCACCGCCAGCGCGACACGCGCCAGACGTCTCATGCGCGTGCGTCCGGATCGGCCTCCGGCATGGACAGCTGCCCGGTCAGCTCCGCCGCGGCCAGCGGCCGGGGCACATGCTCCACACCCTTCAGCCGGCGGATCTCGTCGCCCTCGCCGGCGCCCAGCTCGCGAAACTCGCGGGCCTTCGGCAGCACGCGCGATTCGAGCGAGCCGACGGCATCGTTGTAGGCCCGGACGGACTGGCCGAGCGTCACCCCGATCTTGTCGACGTGGCCGGCGAGGGTTCGCAGCCGCTCGTACAGCTCGCGGCCCAGGTCGCGAATCTCCAGCGCGCTCGAGGCCAGCCGCTCCTGCTTCCAGCCATAGGCGATGGCGCGCAGCAGGGCGATGAGCGTCGTCGGCGTGGCGATGATCACGCGCTGGTTGATCCCGTCCTCGATCAGGGCCGGGTCCTGCTCGACGGCCGCGGCCACGAAGGCCTCCCCCGGCACGAACATGACGACGAGGTCCAGCGAGGTGGCGAACTGCGCGGAGTACGCCTTGCCGCCCAGCGTGTTCATGTGCTGGCGCATCTGGCTCGCATGCCGCATGAGCGCGGTGTTGCGCTCCTCGGGACGCGTGGTCTCGAGCGCGTCCAGATAGGCCGAGAGCGAGACCTTCGCATCCACCACGATGTCGCGCTGGCCGGGCAGGTGCACGACCATGTCGGGGCGCAGCGCACCGCCCTCGCCCCGCAGCGTCACCTGCTCCTCGAAGTCGCAATGCTCGGCCAGGCCGGCCAGCTCGACCACCCGATGCAGCGTCAGCTCGCCCCAGCGGCCGCGCACCTGGGAGCCGCGCAGGGCCGTCACGAGATTGAGCGTCTCGCGCCGGAGCTCGTCACTCGTCGAGCCGAGGCTGGTGAGCTGCTGCTGCAGCGTCGCGTAGGCCCCTTCGCGCTTGGCCTCGAGCTGCTGCGTCTGGCTCTCTACGCGCGTGAGCGCGTCCTGCAGCGGCTTGACCAGCGAGTCCACCGCCTGCTCCCGGCGCCCCAGGCGCTCGTCGGCCAGCGTGAGGAAGCTCGCCTGGCTTTCCTTGAGGACGTCGGCGCTGAGGGCCTTGAAGGTCTGCGTCAGCTGGCCGCGGGCCTCGTCGAGCAGCGCCCGCTGCTCGTCCATGGACTGCCGGGCGGCTTCCAGCCGCGTGTCGGCCTGGGTGCGTGCGGCGCGCTCGATCTCGAGGGCCCTGCGTAGATCGCCCGCTTCGAGATCCCGCTGTGTGAGCTGCTTGGTGAGCTCGTCGGCCCGGCTCTCCGCGGCGGCCAGCCGGCCGTGCAGCCCCTCGCGCGCCCCGCGCAGCGCCGCCTCGCCATTGACGCGCGCCACCGCCCAGCCGAGCCCGCCTCCGAGCAGCACGCCGGCCAGGAGCAATCCGAGCTCAAGCACTCTGGGTTCGCCTTCCCCGCCAGTGGCGGCAGACCGCTCGCAGGCCACACGGCGTGCAGATCACGGGATCGCGCCGGTCGCGGCAGTCGCCGGCCATGCGCGTGTGGCAGAGCGCGAAGTCGTACTTGACCGGGTCGGTCGGGTCGAGCCGCGCCAGGCGCGCGGTGATCTCCTCCGCCATCTTCCAGTTTCGCGAGCGCCGCCGCGTGAGCCCGATGGACCGCGCCATGTTCTCGACGTGGGTATCGATGGGCATCAGCAGGCGCGCCGGCGAGATCGAGGTCCACAGGCCGAAGTCCGGCCGCTCGCGCCGCACCATCCAGCGCAGGAAGAGGTGCAGGCGCTTGCACGGGCCGCCGGCCGAGGGCCGCGGGAACAGATGGCGGTAGCCGCGCGACAGAAGGCGGCGCGGGAAGCACGCCCGCACGTCGGCCTCCCAGAACGCGGCCGCGAAGCGCTCCAGTGCGGGCCCGATGGGACCGGCGGGATCGGGATCGCCGGCGGCGAAGCACTTCTCCAGCGAGCCGTGGCGCGCCAGGATGTCGCGCGCCGCCACGCAGAACGCCACGAGGTCGTGCGGACGATTGAAGCGATAGATGAAGGCGTCGAAGCGGCCGGCGTCGCGTGCGGGCTCGAACTCACGCACGAACGCCGCCGGCGAGGGGCCCATCGCGGCGAGCACGCCGTTGAGCGCGCGGCCGAAGAGATCGACGCGGCCGTAGGCCAGGCACGCGGTGAGCAGCGCCACGAGCTCGCGGTCGTCGGGGGCGGTGTAGCGAAGGGGGAACTCGATCGCGTCGCGCGCGAGCCGCGCGCCGTAGTCGAACTCGCGGTAGAGCCGCTCGAGTGGCTCTCGCAGTGCGCCGGCTGACGTCATTCGGCGGTCTCGCGGCATGATAACATGCCGCCTCGTCAGGCGATGAGTCGAATCCCCTCGCGCGCACGGCCGCTCACCGTCGGCGTCGTCGGTCTCGGCGCCATCGGCCGTCGCGTCTGCCAGGCGCTCGACGGTGGCCTGCCCGGCGTGACGCTGGCCGGCGCCACGGCCCGGGATCGCACCCGGGGCGAAGCGTTCTTGAAGTCGCTCGGCACCCCCGTCCCCTTCCTGAGTCTCGACGAGCTGGTCGCGGCCGCTGAGGTCGTCGTGGAGGCCTCCACGCAGGCGCATCTTCAAGAGATCGCCCCCAGGGCGCTCGGCGCCGGGCGTGACCTCGTCGTGCTCTCGTGCGGCGCCCTGCTCGGCCGCGCCGACTGGGTGGCGCTCGCCGACGCCCACGGCTGCCGCATCCATGTGCCGTCGGGCGCCATCGCCGGGCTCGACGGCATCAAGGGCGGCGCCGTCGGGCCGATCACGTCCATCACGATGGAGAGCCGCAAGGCGCCGGCCGGCTGGGCCGGCGCGCCGTGGGTCGTCGAGCAGAAGATCGACCTCGACGCGATCCGCGAGGAGACGCTGATCTTCCAGGGCCCGGCCACCCAGGCCTGTCGTGCGTTCCCCGCCAACGTCAACGTGCTGGCTGCGCTGTCGCTCGCCGGCGTCGGCCCCGAGCGCACGACCACGAAGATCTACGCCGTCCCGGGGCTGGCGCGGAACACGCATCGCATCACCGCCGAGGGCGAGTTCGGCTCCCTCACCATCGAGGTGCGCAACGTGCCGACCGAGAACCCGCGCACCGGCCGGCTCTCGTACCTCTCGACCATCGCGCTGCTCCGCGATCTCGGCGCCACGCTGCGCGTGGGGACGTGACCGACCGCGTTCGCGCCTCGTTCGATCGGATCGCCGAGCAGTACGCCGCCGACTTCGCCGACGAGCTCACCCGCAAGCCCTACGACACGGCGCTGCTCCGCGCCTTTGCCGCGGCATGCGGTCGCGGCCCGGTGCTGGACATCGGCTGTGGCCCGGCCGGCCACGTCGGCCGCTTCGTCGCCGACCTCGGCATGCGCGTGATCGGCGTCGACCTGGCGCCCCGCTCGCTGACCGTCGCGCGGCGCCTCAACGATCCCTCGCTGGCGTTCGTGGCAGCCGACATGCACGCGCTGCCGTTCACCGCCGGCGCGTGCGTCGGCGTGCTGGCGTTCTACTCGCTGATCTACGAGGCCGATCCCGCCGGCGCGCTGGCGGAGCTGCGGCGGGTGCTGCCCTCGGGCGGCGCGCTGCTCGTCGCGGTCCACGCCGGGGAGGGCTTCGATCGTTTCACCGACTACAAGGGGCTGCCGGTCGACGTGGAGCTGCACCGGCGGCCGCCGGCGGCTTTCGCCGACCAGGTACGCGCGGCCGGATTCACCGTCGAACAGGCGGTGGTGCGGCCACCCTATCCGTTCGAGCACGCCACCGATCGCCTCTACGTGACGGCGCGCGCGGCCTAGCTGGGCGCCGCCGCCTCCACCCCCGCGGCAGCCAGCGCAGGCGGGGGCCGAGCCCGGCGGCGGCGAACGCGCGGTCGATCTCCGGCCGCGACTCGGAGAAGTGCTCCCAGTCCTCGAAGTGCACGGGGACGATCGTGGCCTCGCCGAGCGCGCGCGCCGCCTCCACACCCTCGGCGGCCGTGAAGGTCAGGTGCCACGGGCCCACCGCCGCCACGCGGGCCGCCCCCATGAACAGCACAGCGGTACGGACCGCGAAGCGACGGCCGACCTCGGCCACACCGTCGAACCACACGGTATCGCCGCTGAGATAGACGGCATGCCCCGGCTGATCGTCGCGCTCCAGCACGAAGCCGACGACGGGACCGCGCTCGGCGTGGGCCGGGCCGTGCTGGGCCGGCGTCGCCGTCACGCGGAGCGTGCGCCCACCCGGCGCCGGCAGCTCAACACTCTGCCAGGGGGCGAGGCCCCGTGCGTTGCCGCCGAGGCGCTCCACGTGGCCGAGCGCCGACGACGGCAGCCCGGGCCCATGGGTCTTCCGGAGCACGTACGCGCCGGCACGAAACTCGTCCGCCGAACGTCATCGGGCATGACTCGCCACCTCGCGCTCGGGGCCACGGGCTGAAGGGTGGACGTCGACGGGATAGCCGCGCGCCAGCGCCCGCACGATCGACCGCGGCGTCAGCACGGTCACCGCCGTCGTCCCCGCCCACTTCACCGGCGCCGTGTAGCCGGCGGGCGTCCACTCGCGCACGCCGTCGGCCTGAACCAGGTGGGCGTGGCCCGCGGCGTCGGCCACCATCGTTCCGGCCGGCGCGTCCGCGACGAGCCCGCGATAGGTCCGCTTGGCGCGGGCATCGAGTCGCTCGGCGTGGAGCACCACGTCCATGTCGTCCGCGGACGGCAGCGCGCGACCGCGCCCGGCCCAGTGCCGGCGGAACAGGTCGTAGCGCGCACGCTGGCATTCCGCGCACGGCCGATGCCCGGCGGCCAGCGCGGTGGCCTCGTCGAGGAAGAAGAGCTCGGTGTACTGCCCCGGCGTCATGACCCGCCGGTGACGTCCCTTGAACTCGAGCACGCAGATGATCCAGCGCCTGACCTGGAAGGGACGGCGGATGCGCTGCGCGGCATCGTGCAGGCAGCCGCGATTGCCCATGAGCGTGCCGCGCGCCGGGGTGGCGATCAGCTCGCCGAACGGCGTGACGCGGTTCTGGAGCGGCACGCGCTCAGTGCTGGGTAGCTTCGAGGTAGCGCTCGGCTTCCAGCGCGGCCATGCACCCCGTGCCGGCGGCGGTGACGGCCTGGCGCCACTGGAAGTCGGCCACGTCGCCGGCGGCGAAGACGCCGGCCACCGAGGTCTGCGTGGTCCCCGGACTCACCTTGACGTAGTCGTTCGGCAGCAGCTCCAGCTGACCGCGGAACAGCGCCGTGTTCGGCTGATGCCCGATGGCAACGAACAGCCCGTCGACGGCGTGCGTGGTGATCTGCCCGGTCTGGAGATTGCGCAGGCTCACGCTCGTGACCTTGCCGGCCTTGGCGTCGGCGATCGACTCGACCGCGCTGTTCCAGATGAAGTTGATCTTGGGATTCTTGGCCGCGCGCTCCTGCATGATCTTCGAGGCTCGCAGGGTATCCCGCCGGTGCACGACGTCCACCTTGCGGCCGAGGCGCGCCAGGTAGAGCGCCTCCTCCATCGCGGAGTCGCCGCCGCCGACCACCATGATGTTCTGGTCCTTGAAGAAGAACCCGTCGCACGTCGCGCACGTCGACACGCCGCGGCCCATGAGCTGGACCTCGTCCGCGAGGCCCAGCGTCTTGGCCGAGGCGCCGGTCGCGACGATCACGGTGTCGGACTCGTAGGTGCCGCTGTCCGACTTCACGACGAACGGCCGCCGGGAGAAGTCCACGGAGGTGACGTCCTCGGCGATCATGTCGGTGCCGAAGCGCTCCGCCTGCTTGCGCATGGTCTCCATCAGTACCGGACCGTCGATGCCGTCCACGAAGCCGGGATAGTTCTCGACCAGCGTGGTCAGCATGAGCTGGCCGCCGGACGAGAGCCCCGTGAACATCAGCGGCGCCAGGTTCGCGCGCGCCGCGTACACCGCCGCGGTGTACCCGGCGGGTCCGGATCCGATGATGATGACCTTGCGCGTCGTCATGCCGACCCTCTCCTCCTGCGCCTTAGGATGCAGGACCGGGGCCAGAAGATACCGTCACCGGCGCGCGACGATGGCCTCCAGCTCGGCGAGGTCACGGATCTCGTAGCTGGGCGGCGCCACCCCCGAGGGCAGGGCCTCGCGCCCGGGATTGATCCACGCCGCATCCATGCCGACGGCGTGCGCGCCGGCCACGTCGATGTCGATGCGGTCGCCCACGAAGAGCGTGCCGTGGGGCTCGGCGCCGGTGCGGCGCAGCGCCTCGTGGAAGATGTCCGGCCGCGGCTTGCGCCAGCCCACCTCGTCCGAGACCACGATGGCCGCGAAGAGCGCGCGCACGCCGGCCGCGTCCAGGATGCCGAGCGCGGTGGGGCTGTAATCGAAGTTCGATACGACGGCCAGGCAGTGCTCGCGCGCCAGGGCCTCCAGCAGCGGCCGGTGGTGGGCCGGAAAGCTCGCGGCCTTGGCCAGCTCGTGGCGGTGGGCCTCGATCAGCGCCTCGTCGAGCCCGGCCGGGACGGCACCGGCCGTCAGCCCCAGCGCCGGGAAGAAGAAGGAGAACCGCTCGCGCGCGCTCACCTCGCGGTGATCGATGGCGCGCAGCCGCTCGGCCTCCTTCCACGAGGTCAGCAGCGCCTCGTAGCAGGCATCCAGCGTGACGCCCGGCACGTGCCGGCACAGGACGGTGTGCAGCTGCCCGGCGGTGGACCGGACGCTCTTGCCCTTGATCTCGATCTCCGGCAGCCGGTCGCGGTCGAAGCGGACCAGGGTGTCGAAGAGATCGAAGAAGATCGCGCGGTAGGGCATCAGCCCCGCACGGCCTCCAGGGCCGGGCCGTCGAACCCGATGACCAGCCGGGTGCCGGCCAGCGTCAGCGGACGGCGCAGCAGCCGCGGCTCCTTCACCATCATGGCGATCAGCGCGTCGTCCGACACCTTCTTCGTGTCCAGGCCGAGCGCCTTGTACTGCGCCGTCCGCGTGGAGAGCAGATCACGCACGCCGCCCGGCGTCCGCGCCGCCAGCGCCTTGATCTCCGCCGCCGTGAGCGGCTGCTTGAAGAGATCGCGCCGCGTGAACGCCACCTTCTTGCGGGAGAGCACCGCCCTCCCCTTCACGCACGAGGTTCACGTGGGCTTCTCGTAGAACGTCACGCTCATAGCGGCTTCCTCCGGCCATAGCCTTCGTCGAGACCGTGCCAGTGGGTGATGCGCTCCTCGCCGAACCGCCAGCAGAGATTCACGACGCGGCCGTCGCGCAGATGCGGAAAATCCACCAGGCCCATGCCGAGATCCTTGGTGGTGCCGCCGAGGCGCTGGATCTCCTCCAGGCCCGACCGCACGTCGCGCGCGCTGTGCTCGAGCCGCTCGGCGCGCACCTTCCAGGCGGCCTGGTCCACTCGGCCGCCGCCCGACATTGTGATCCGCTTCTCCTCCGCGGCCAGCCCTTCGCGCGCCTCGAGACCGGCGGCGTGCGCAGCCATCACGCGCTCCATGATGCGCGTGAGCTCGGGGATCAGCCGCTCCACGTCCGCGGGGAGGAAGTACCGCTCAGGCACGGTGCGCTCGGATCCCCTGCTCGACGAACACCGCGTGCACTTCCTTCGGGCCATGCACGCCGCGCGTCAGCGTCAGCTCGATGTCGGCGGTGCGGCTGGGGCCGGTGATGAAGTTGATCGCCGCGCCCCGCCAGGACGGCTCCGCGCCCTCGTGCCACGCCTCCAGCACCAGCCCCATCTGCAGCAGCGACTCGACGAGTGTCTCGCGATCGAACACCGCGACGTGGCAGGCCGGCAGCAGCGACGCGGAGCGCGGACGGCCGGCGCCCGAGACCAGCACGAGGGTGCCGGTCTCGGCGATGGCGACGTCGGCCGCGGTCACCCCGAGATCGGCGGCGGCGGCGACGGCGCGGAGCCGCTCCCGCTCGCGGGCGTCGACCTCCGCGCCCGGCATCGCCGCCGCCTCGAGCCCTTGCGCGGCCAGCGGCGCGACGATGTCCAGGCCGAGTGTCGCGGCCGGCCACGCGACGACCTTGCGCATGCCGCGCTCGGCCGCGATGCGCGCCACGACGCCGGGCACCTCGTCCACCGCGCCCACGCGATGGAGCACGCCGGCCACGCGCTCGAACTCACGGCCGAAGCGATCGAGGTTCTCGCGCCAGCGCTCCGACAGCTCGCGGCGGAGCACGTCGAGCCGCTCGCCGGGCTTCGCCGGGCGCGGCGCGGTCGTTCCGAGCGCGGCGCCACGCCCGCGCACGACCTCGGCGCGGATCCGCTCGAAGAACTCCGCCTTGCTCGTCACCGGCGCGCCTCGCGCTCGAGCTCGGCCCACCGCTCCTGGAACGTCCGCGGCGCGATCGCCGGCAGGTCCCGCGTGCGCGTCCACTCGCCGAAGAAGAACGGCACGCGCCGGATGCGCCCGCCGCGCGCCAGTGGCGCCTGCGCCAGGCGGCCCAGCCGCGCGCCCAGCCGGTAGAGCGCCGGCCGCCGCAGCAGCCAGGCGAACGCACGGAACACCGCTCGCTCGGACCACGGCGCGATCCGGCCCTCGCTCACCTCCTTGCGCAGCTCGATGAGCATCCGGGGGATGTCGATGCGAACCGGACACGCATCGGCACAGGCGCCGCAGAGCGACGAGGCGTGCGCCAGGTCCTTCACGGACTCCGAGCCGTTGAGCATCGCGGTCAACAAGATCCCGATGGGGCCCGGGTACGTGTAGCCGTAGGCGTGGCCGCCGATCTGCCGGTAGACGGGGCACACGTTGAGGCAGGCGCCGCAGCGCAGACAGTTGAGCGACTCCCGCAGCGGCCCGGCGATCTGGCGCACCCGGCCGTTGTCCAGCAGGACCAGGTGGAACTCCTCGGGGCCCTCCAGCTCGCCGCCGCGGCGCGGGCCGTTGACCAGCGAGGTGTAGACGGACAGCTTCTGGCCGGTGGCGCTCTTGGCGAGGATGGCCAGGAACACCGCGAGGTCGGTCATCGACGGGATGACCTTCTCGACGCCCATGACCGCCACGTGCACGCGCGGCAGGGAGGTCACCATGCGTCCGTTGCCCTCGTTGGTGACCAGGACCACGGTGCCCGTCTCCGCCACCGCGAAGTTGGCGCCGCTGATGCCGAGATCGGCCTGCAGGAACTTCTCGCGCAGCTCGCCGCGCGCGATGCGCGTGAGCACCTCGGGATCCGGCACCGTCTCCCGCTTGAGCTCGCGCGCGAAGAGCTCGGCCACCTGCCCCTTCGTCTTGTGAATCGCCGGCGCGATGATGTGCGACGGTCGCTCGTGCGCGAGCTGGATGATGTACTCGCCGAGGTCCGTCTCCACCGGCGTCACGCCGGCGGCCTCCAGCGCCTCGTTGAGGTGAATTTCCTCGGTGGCCATCGACTTCGACTTCACGGCCATGCGGGCGCCCGTGCGCCGCGCGATGTCGAGCACGATGGCGCGCGCCTCGTCGGCCGAGGTCGCATAGTGGACGTGGCCGCCGCGGCGCTCGACATTCTCGACCAGGCGCTCCAGCCAGTGGTCGAGGCGCTGGAGCGTGGCCTCCTTGATGGCGCGCGCCTGGTCGCGCAGCGCCTCGCCCTCGGGCAGCTCGGCGAACGCCTCGCGGCGCAGGGTGATGAACTTGGTGGTGGCGATGGTGAGCGCTTCCTGCAGGAAGCGGTCGCCGAGCGCGCGCCCGGCCCGCTCGCGAAAGGGCGTGGCCAGCTCCGGTTCGGTCATGAGCTCTCGCTGAGGGGGACGATTTTTTGTGGGGAACCCCCGAGGGGTTCCCCCGACCCCTCCGGGAGGTGATTCTCTACGTCGAGTACTTCCGCGAGGTGAAGGGCGCGTACCCGCGAGCCGCGGCGCGAGAGGCCGCCGCGCATCTGCATGAGGCAGCCGGCGTCGCAGGCCACCACGCAGTCGGCGCCGGTGGCCTCGACGTTGGCGAGCTTCTTGTCGAGGATCGCGGTGGAGACCTCGGGCAGACGCACCGAGAACGAGCCGCCGAAGCCGCAGCACTCGTCGCTGGCCGGCAGCTCGACAAACCTTGCCCCCGCCGCCTCGCGCAGGAGCGCACGCGGGCTCTCGGCCTCGTGCAGGCCGCGCAGCAGGTGACAGGAGTCATGATAGGTCAGCGTGCCGGCCACCGCGCTCTGGAACCGCCGGCGGCCGGGCACCCGCACCAGGAACTGCGAGAGCTCGTGCGTCCGTCCCGCGAGCTGCTCGGCCGCCGTGCGCTCGGCCGGCGTCGCCATGAGCCCCGCGTACTCGTGCTTCACCATCCACGCGCAGGAGCCCGACGGCACCACGACATGCTCGGCGCCGGCGAAGATCTCCACGGTGCGCCGGGCCACGGCGGCGGCCTCGGTGTGATAGCCGGAGTTGAAGAGCGGCAGGCCGCAGCACGTCTGGCCCGCCGGGAATGCCACGGTGACGCCGACGCTGCGCAGCAGGCGCACGATTCGCTCGCCCACCTCGGGATAGAACATGTCCCCGAGGCACGTGACCATGAAGTCCGCGGTCGTCATGCGTGGGGCGGCGGCGGCGAGACCAGCACGAGCAGCAGCAGCCGGGCGCCCGAGTCGTTGGCCACGCCGTGCGCGGCGCCGGCCGGCGCGACGATGGCCTCGCCGGCCTCGAGCGTCTCGTCCTCGGCACCGACGGTGATGCGGCCGCGGCCCTCCAGCACCACGTAGATCTTGTCCTGGTCGTCGTGCGTGTGGACCTTCTGGCTCTGCCCGGGCTCGAGCGCATAGAGGTCGAGCAGCACCCGCGGCGTCTGGGCCAGCGCGATCTTCGCCATCTTGTCGGCCTGGAACTTCGCGCGCTCGCGCAGGCGGATCTTCATGAGGAGCTCCCGAAGGCGGACCGGGCCAGCAGCGTCACCGGGTGCGCCAGCTCGAGGTCGAGGCCGCGGGCCCGCGCGCCCTTGGCGATCTGCATGAGACAGCCGGGATTGCCGGCCACGACCACGCGGGCGCCGGTCTCGCGGATGCGGTCGAGCTTCAGGTCGAGCAGGCGGTCGGCCATGGCGGGCTGCAGCACATTGTAGAGGCCGCCGCTGCCGCAGCAGAGCTCGCTGTCGGCCAGCTCCACCAGCGTGAGCCCGGGAATCCGCCGCAGCAGCGCGCGCGGCTCGGCGCGCACCTTCTGGCCGTGCGCGAGATGACAGGCGTCGTGGTAGGTCACCGTGATCGGCAGGGGCGACAGCGGCAGCTCGCCGTCCACCAGGAGCTCCGTGACGTCGCGCACGCGGCCGGCCATTCGCTCGGCACTGCCGCCCGGCAGCCAGTGCGACGCCTCGCGCAGGGCCGAGCCGCAGCCCGCCGCGTTGGTGACGATCCAGTCCACGTCATCCGGGAACGCCGTGGACAGCGCACCGGCGCGGTCGCGGAACGCCGCCACGTCGCCGGCATGGAGCTCGAGCGCGCCGCAGCACCCCTGCTCGCGCGGCACCACGACGTCCCAGCCGACCAGCGACAGGAGCCGGATCGTGTCGCGATTGACATCGCTGAAGACGTGGCGCTGCACGCAGCCGGTGACCACCCCGACGCGCCCGCGCGAGCGCCCCCGCGCGGGCACGTACTCCGGCAGCGGCTCGGCGCGCGGCGCGTGCTCCAGCATCGCCTCGAGCGCGGCGAGCCGTGGAAAGCGCGTGAGGGCCCCGCTGCTCCGCACGAGCCCCTGCAGCCCCCAGCGCTGATAGCGGCGCAGGAGGCCGAACACCCAGTCGAGCCGCTCGGGATCGGGGAAGATCGTCAGCAGCAGGTCGGCGAAGCTGCGCCGCCGGATGGGCTGCGCGCGAGAGCTGAGATCCGCGCGCGCCGTCTCCAGCAGCGTGCCGAACCGGACGCCGGCCGGGCACGCGGTCTCGCACGCGCGGCAGCCCAGGCAGAGGTCCAGGTGATGCCGCACGGTGTCCGTCGCTTCCAGCCGTCCCTCGGCCACGGCGCGCATCAGGTAAAGGCGGCCGCGCGGCGAGTCCATCTCCTCGCCGAGCACGCGATAGGTCGGGCACTGCGGCAGGCAGATGCCGCAATGTACGCACGCCCGCAGCAGGGCCTGGGTCGCGGGGTCGGCCAGCGCGGGGTCGGACGTGGGTGGCTTGACTGAAAGGGTCGCCGGCTCCATCAGATTCCGCCGACGAAGCGGCCGGGGTTGAGGGTGCCGCGCGGGTCGAGCTCGCGCTTGAGGGCGCGCATGAGCTCGAGCGGTCCCGGCGCCACCGGACCCCAGGGGTCCACGGCCGCGCGCAGCGCCGCCGAGCCGCGCTCGATCACGACGCTGCCGTCGTCCGCGGCGACGAACGCGCGCAGGCGCTCGATGGCCTTCGCCAGCGGCACCGGATCCTCGGTGCGCAGCGCGGCGCGCAGCACGCCGAGCGGCGCGCAGGCCGTGATGACGGCGTCCGCGCCCAGCGCTGCGCGCGCCTCGCCGAGCGTCGGTCCCACCCGGGTGGCGAGCGTGGCGATCCGTAGCACCGTCGGCCCCGCCGTGGCGAGAACGCGGTCGTAGGTGCGCCAGAATCCCGGCCCCATCGTCTCCACGCGCGCGCGCACGCGCGCACCCTCGGCGGCGACGATGGCCTGCTGGGTCCGCACCGCCGCCTCCACGCTGCCGACCGAGATCACGAGGCCGGCCGCCGCCGCCGGCAGCCCGCACGCGCCGAGCGCGGCGGCGTCGAGCAGCTCCAGCCGGTACGGCTGCACGCTGGAGTCCACGAGGCGCGCGACCACGTCGGGCGCCGCCTCGGCCTGCTGGAATTCCAGCAGGCACGTGGCTTCCGCCTCGGGCAGCGGGTGCAGCCGCAGCGTCAGCTCGGCCAGCACGCCCAGCGTGCCGAGCGAGCCCACCAGCAGCTTCGGCACGTCGTAGCCCGTGACGGATTTCACCACCTTGGCCCCGCCCCACGTCACCACGCCGTCGGCCTGCACGAAGCGCACGCCGAGCAGCAGGTCGCGCGTGGTGCCGTAGCGCACGCGCAGTGGGCCGCTGGCCGCGGTGGCGGCGATGCCGCCGAGCGTGCGTCCGCCCCAGCCGGGCGGGTCGAGCGGCAACGCCTGGCGGCGATCGGCCAGGACGGCCGCGAGCGCGCCCGCCGTGCAGCCGGCCTGAACCGTCACGGTGAGGTCGTCGGGGTTGTATTCCACGATCGCGTCGAGGCGCGCGAGGTCGAGCACGACGTCGACACGCTGGGGCACGCCGCCCATCGCGAGCGCGCCGCCGGCGCCGCGCGGCACGACGGCGAGTCCCTCGTCGTGCGCGAGCGCCACCACGCGCGCGGCCGCCT
>JBKPRI010000371.1:0-8090 GCA_046734515.1 Candidatus Methylomirabilota bacterium
CCAGCGTGTTGAGCCAGCCGGCCGTGGCCATCGCCAGCAGCGAGAGCGCGGCGGGGACGGCCGCGACGACGCCGGCGGCGGCGAGGCCGCCCGGCACGCGCCACGGTCGCGCCAGCGCGGGCTCGCGGACGCGCAGCCAGACGAACGCCGCCAGCTCCACGAGCAGGCTCAGCGAGTAGAGCCACACGTTGAGCACGATCAGCTCCTTGAACGAGAACGCGGCGAACGCTGCGTAGAGCGCGGCCGACACCACGACGGCCGCCCACGGCGTGCCGAAGCGCGGGTGCACGGCGGCCAGCGAGGACGGCATGAGGCCGTCGCGCGCCAGCACGTAGGGCAGGCGCGAGTTGGTCAGCAGCAACGACATGAAGAGGCCGGCCGCGCTCAGCACGGCGCCGGCGGCCACGGCGTGGCCGAGCCGCGGCCCGATCGCCTCGCGCGTCAGCGCCGGCAGCGCGCCGGTCTGCCACCGCGTCCAGTCGGTGGCGCCGCTGGCCAGCAGGATGCCGATGGGCAGCAGGTAGGACACGACGATCACGGGCAGCGCGACGAAGAGTGCGCGGCGGAAGCCGTGCTCCGGCGTCTTCGCCTCGCCCAGACACGTCGAGGGCGTGTCCCAGCCCGAGTAGTTCCACATCACCACCGCGAGACCGAGGCCGAGGCTGGCACCGAGCGATTGCTGCGGACCGAGGAATGGCTGCCACGGCACGTGGCGCAGGGTGGTGAGCCCCACGACGACGAGCGCGGCGATGGGCGCCAGCGCGATCACCGCCAGCGCGACCGCCGCGCGGCCGGTCGGCCGCACGCCGAGCACGTTGAGCCCGGTGAGCAGGACGATGAAGGCCACCGCCAGTAGCCAGCGCTCCAGCCCGGTCATGGCCGGATACCAGAATTTCAGATACTCGACGAAGAGCGCGGGATAGACGGCGACGTCCACGAAGCTGTCGATCCACGACCACCATCCGACCTGGAACGCCCAGAACGGGCCGAACGCGCGCCGCACCCAGGTGACGTAGCCGCCCTCGTCGGGCATCGCCGCGGCCAGCTCCGCCATGGCGAGCGCGACGGGCAAGCTCCAGACGAGCGGCGTGACGGCGAGCAGCACGAGGGCCAGGCCGGGACCGAAGGACGAGACGACGTCCTCGATGCCATAGGGGCCGCCGCTGACGTTGAAGAAGACGATGGCCGCGAGCGGCAGGAGCCCCAGCTCGCGCTTGAGTCCCGTCACCGGACGGCGGCGATGAGCGCCGGAAGCTCCTTCACCCACTCGTCGATCGGCCGGCTCGCGTCCACCGTGATCTCGAGCTTGCCGCTGGGCAGCTTCCGCACCTTGCCCGGCGTGGCGGGCCCGAGCGGGATCACCAGCATCTCGCGATGGATGCCGAGTGCGTCGGTCACCGCGAAGATGGCGTCGATCTCCTTCATCGTCACGACCTCGAGCATGGGTCAGCTCCCTGGGCTTACCGTTTCGGCGCCACGTCCTGGATCTGTTTCCACGTCGCGTCATCGATCGGAATCCCCTCGGCGCGGCGCTCGCGCTCCGTGCGCGCCTCCGGCTCACCGGGCACCAGGATCTCCTTGGCGCCGGCGGCCAGCGGTGCGGAGCGCACCCAGTCCATCAGTGCGGCCACCTGCGCG
Source organism: Candidatus Methylomirabilota bacterium (assembly GCA_046734515.1). Lineage (GTDB taxonomy): Bacteria > Methylomirabilota > Methylomirabilia > Rokubacteriales > CSP1-6 > AR5. The sequence goes on from JBKPRI010000371.1 coordinate 1,639, forward strand.
TGGAACTCGGCGGCCGGCATGAAGCGGAGAGGATCGAGGCAGACGATGAGCGTCCCGTTGCGGAAGACCGACTTCTCGGCGCTGGCCGCGCCGGCGCCCGAGAGGATGCCGGCCAGGATCTCGACGGCGAGCGACAGCCCGTAGCCCTTGTGGCCGCCGGCCGTGAGCAGCGAGCCCACCGGATCGGCGTAGTACTCGCGCGGATCGGTGGACGGCTCGCCGCGGCCGTTGAGCATGATGCCCGGCGGCGCCGGCTCGCCGCGGTTGAACTTCACGCGCAGTTTGCCCTCGGCCCACACGCTGGTCGCGAAGTCGTGCGACATGGCCACGGTCCCGTTCGGGCCGGGGATGGCGACCGCGTGCGGGTTGGTGCCGAGCCGCCGCGCGGCGCCGCCCCATGGCGCGACGTTGAGCCCGCCCCGGGCGTTCGCCCACACGAGCCCCACGAGGCCTTCGCGCGCCGCGGTCTCCGCGTAGTCCGCCAGCCGGCCCACGTGGTTCGCGCCGCGCAGCGCGACGGCCGCCAGCCCCTGCGCCCGCGCGCGCTCGATGGCGAGCGCGATACCCCGCCGCGCGACGACCTGGCCGAAGCCGCCGTCGCCTTCGAGCACTGCGATCGTCGGGGTGTCCACCACGAGCCGCATGCTGGGCCGCGGATTGAGCGTGCCGGCCTCGAGGTTGGCCACGTACTGCGGCACGCGGATGACCCCGTGCGAGTCATGGCCGCGCAGGTTGGCGCGGACCAGCATCGTGGCGATCCACGCCGCGTCCTCCGACGGCACGCCACGGGCCACGAAGATGTCCTGGGTGAGGCGCTCCAGCGTAGGGGCGTCGATGGTCGGCATGGCGCCCTACACTACCGAAAACCCTGGTATCGCGCCGCACCGTTTTCGTATAGTTGTCGAAGTTACTTTGCGGTAGGGAAATCCACTTCCTATGGCTCAAATCCTCGTGCTCGCCGTGCTCGCTCTCGCTGCGTGCGCCGGACCCGTCCACGCCGCCCCCGGCGCGGGCCCGGCGCTGGGAGTCTTCCCACCGAACGCCACCCTGGTCACGGCGAAGGTGATGCGGCAGGGCACCGCGAAAGCCGACTACCTTCCCTCGCAGCCCGACATCCCGGCCGGCGCGACGCTGCACTCGCTCACGCTCGACGTTCAGACAGCGCGTCAGGCCCGCGCCGATCTCCCCGTGGGGCCGGCCGCCGGCGTCATCGAGGTGGTCTCCCCGCAGCCTCTCGCCGCCGGGCTCGTCGGGCGGCGCATCGAGGCGGAGCTCACGCTCGTCGGGACCACGCGTGCCAGCCGCTGGATGATCTCCCACATCCGGCCGCTCCCCGAGTAGGCGCGCGGACCGTGCCGGCCTCGCGCGCTTCGGCAAGGCTCGCTGCGGCCCTGACGCTGCTCCTCACGCTGGCGGTGATCCACGTCAGCGCGCCGGCGGAAGCCGCGGGGCCGCTGGTCCGCGTTCCGGGCACGGAGACCTGGCACCCCACGCTGGAGATCGCGCTCGACGAGGTCGCGCTCCTCTGGAAGGGCGAGGCCAAGCGCACCGCGCCGCCGATACCCCCGACGCTCGTGCCCGGCACACGCCTCGTGCGGCTCGGCCGAGATTCCGCCGCCGTCCGCGTGACGGGGGCATCCACGGTCACCGACCTCGTCGCGCTGGCCAGGGCGCTCCGCGACGCCAATCCGGACTGGGACGCTCGCCTCGTGCTCTACAAGCCGGGAATCAAGCGCAGCGCTCGCAGCCGCCGCCTGCTCACGAACGAGATCGTCGTCCATCGCGCTGACGGCACCGAAGTGAGGGAGCACGTCGCCGACCCGCTCGATACCCTGGAGATCGCGCGCGCGATCGGCACGCGTCCCGACGTGGCGACCGCCGAGCCGCTGGCGCTGGCGCCCGACTATCTGCGGCAGCGCCTCGCGCGCAAGCTGGCCAAGCTCCAGCGACAGGACAAGGCCAGCGAACGTCAGGAGTTCTTCGCGCTCAAGCGCATGCCTCCCGGCGAGCGCCGCATCCCGGTGGAGCGTTATTTCGATGCGCGCGAGGCGATGAAGGACATGCCGCTGCGGTCGACGGCGGCCGGCGGGATCGGCTTCCCGTCGCTGAGCCAGCTCCGGATGAGCGCGCACACCGCGGCGGCGTTTCTCGGCTCCTGGACCCCGCTGGGCCCCGGCAACGTGGGCGGCCGCACGCGCGCGCTCGTGGTCGACCCGATCGACGCGAACGTGCTCTACGCCGGCGGCGTGGCGGGCGGTGTCTGGAAGACGACCGATGGCGGGGCCCACTGGATGCCGCTGACCGACACGCTGCTCCCGAACCTCGCCATCGCGTCGCTCGATATCGATCCGACGAATTCCGCCGTCCTCTACGCGGGCACCGGGGAGGGCGTCTTCAACGGCGACGCCGTGCGGGGCGCCGGCATCTTCAAGACGGCGGATGCCGGCAGCACGTGGACGCAGCTGACCGCCACCGCCACCGACGACTTCAACTTCGTGAACAAGGTCAAGGTGCTCGGCAACGGCAGCACGGTCCTGGCCGCTACCCGCACGGGACTCTGGCGCTCGCAGGACAGCGGCAGCACGTGGAGCCGCCTCCTCGACACGAAAGCCGTCAGCGGCTGCCTCGACATCGCCGTCGGCGACAGTTACGTCCTCGCCTCGTGTGGCACGTTCGCGCAGGGCACCGTCTACCGCAGCGCGAGCGCGGTGGCCGACGACGCGTTTCCGTTCACGGCCGTGCTGGGCTCGGGCGGCAAGCTCGACAGCACCATGGGCCGGACGTCACTCGCGATCGCGCCTTCGAACCCCACGATCGTCTACGCGCTCGCAACCAGCATCGCCGGGGGAACCTTCAACCAGGGCCTGCGCGCCGTCTACAAGTCTACGGACGGCGGCGTCACCTGGCAGACGACGATCACGAACGCCAGCGCCAAGCCGCTCATCAACAAGCTGCTCTTGACCAACCCCATCTACGCGACGAGCTGCTTTCAGGGCGACACCACGGAGTTCTTCAATCAGGGCTGGTACGACAACGTGATCGCCGTGGATCCCGTCGACCCCAACCGCGTGTGGGCGGGCGGCATCGACCTGTTCCGCTCGGACAACGGCGGTATCGACTGGGGGCTGGCCTCGTTCTGGTGGACCGACAGCGCGGACCCGGGCGCCTTCGCGCACGCCGACCAGCACGCCATCGTGTTCGATCCCGGCTACAACGGCACGACGAACCAGACGATGTTCGTCGGCAACGACGGCGGCGTCTTCAAGACCATGACGGCGCGCGGCACCACGACGACCAACGCCTGTGATCCGGATTTCCCGCCGGCGCTCACCGGCCGATGGATCGAGCTGAACAACGGCTACGGGGTCACGCAGTTCTATCACGGCCTGCCGTTCGGAGGCCCCGACGGCGGCAACACGTTCTTCGGCGGGGCGCAGGACAACGGCACCGTCCTCGGCACCGTGGCCGCCGGCATCGACGGCTGGACGACGATCAACGGGGGCGACGGCGGCTACGTCGCTGTCGATCCCACGAACCCGAGCGTCCTCTATTCCGAGGGCACCGACCTCTCCATCGCCAAGTCGACGGACGGGGGCGCGACCTTCAACGACGCGACGGCGGGGATCAGCAACTCCGGCTTCCTCTTCATCGTGCCCTTCGTGATGTCTCCGAACAACCCGCAGATCCTGTGGACGGGCGGCACCCAAATGTGGCGCACCACCAACGCTGCGGGGTCCTGGATGGCGGCCAGCGCCCCGCTGGGCTGTGGCTCGGTCAGCGCTATCGCGGTGGCTCCGCGGGCCGGCCAGGCGGACGACAGCGCCGTGGATCAGGTCGTGCTCGCCGGCACCAGCGGCGGCTGCGTGTTCCGGACCCGCACGGCGCTCAGCGCGACCGGCGGCACGCCGTGGACACGCGCCACGACGGTGGGCACCGGCTACGTCTCGTGGATCACGTTCGATCCGACCAACGCGAACAACGTGTATCTCACGCACTCGACCTTTGGCAGCGTCCACGTGGAGCGCTCGGTCGACGGCGGTGTGACCTTCAGCGCCCTCGACGGCACGAGCAGCCAGCTGCCGGACGTCCCCGTCCACACGATCGTGGTGGCGCCGGGGAATCCGAGCCACCTCTACATCGGCACCGACGTCGGCGTGTTCTCCTCCGACGACGCCGGCGACACCTGGTCGGTGGAGAACACGGGCTTCGCCAACGTGATCACCGAGGCCCTGGCCGTCGGCCAGGTCGGCGGCGTCGATCACGTGTTCGCCTTCACGCATGGCCGCGGTGTGTTCCGCGTGGCGCTACCCGCGTCGATGGCCGACATCGCCGTCGTGCAGGCCAGCGTGACGAGCGCCGCGCCGGTGCTGGCCGGGCGCACGCTCGCCGTGACGGAGACCGTGAAGAACGTGGGCACGGTGCCGGCGAGCGCCTCGTTCACCGTCGGGTACGCCCTGGTGCCGGTGAACGCGGCGGGAACGCCGACCGGCCCGGACATCGCGCTGACGGAGTCGCGGGCCGTGTCGGTCCTGGGCGGCCAGGAGAGCAGCCAGGCGACGACGCCGCTCGCCATGCCCAACGTGCCCGCCGGCTCGTACAAGATCCGGGTCATCGCGGACGCCGCGGGACAGGTGACGGAAGATCCTGTCCCGCAGAACAACAACCGTCTCAGCAATGCCTTCACGATCGTACGGCCCGACCTCATGGTGGTCTCGGTCACGCCCGCGTCGACCGCGGTGCCCGGCGGCCCGCTGAACGTCACCCACGTCCTGAGGAATCTCGCGCCGAGCCCCGCCCACGCACCGTCGACCATGTCGACGTTCCACCTGGCGACGAATCAGAGCATGAGCTCGGTCATCGGCGTGCTCGGGAACACGAGCGCGCCGTCGGTGATGGCGGGCGCCACGACGCTACCGATCCCGGGGGTGGCGAACGTCGTGCCGCTCGAAACGCCGCCCGGGCGTTACTTCGTCATCGTGCAGGCCAACTCGACGAGGACCTTCGAAGAGATCACCACCGCGAACAATTTCTTGGCGGCCAGCGCGCCGGTCCTGGTGGGCGCCGACCTGCTGGTCACGGCCGCGAGTGCGACGCCGACCGGTGTCATTCCGGGCGGCAACCTCAGCGTGACGTTCACCGCGAAGAACCAGGGCGGCGCGGCCGCCACGTTCGACGTCGGATTCGATCTGGTTCCGGTGACGGCGACCGGCGTGCCGACCGGAGGCGGGGACGTCCCCCTCGGGACGTCTGGCCAGGCGATCGTGCTCAACGCCGGCCAGACGTCCGCCGTGCAGACGAAGATCATCGCGCTGTCGCCGGCGCTGCCCATCGGCACGTACAAGCTGCGCGTCACCGCCGATCCCGGCAACGCCGTGGGCGAGGCCGACGAGACGAACAACAGCTTCCTGGTGCCGGCCATCATCACCGTGGCCAAGCCCGATCTCATCGTCCAGTCGGTCACCTTCGCGCCGATCGCGACGGCGACGAACGGTAGTGTGACGGTGACGCACGTCGTGAAGAACCGCGGGGCGGCGCCGGGTCACGCCCCAGCGTCGACCTCTCGCCTCTTCCTCAACAGCGTCAACAACAGCCTCACCGGGGCCTTCGATCTCGGGACCGTCGCCGTCGGCGCGGTGACCGCCGGGGCCACGCAGACCGCGAGCCGGATCGTGACCATGCCGCCGGGGATCACGCCGGGCCTGTACTTCGCGCTGGCGGTCGCCGACGACGCGGGCGTCGTCACGGAATCGGACGAGAGCAACAATCTCGGCGCGAGCCTCACCCGGCTCATCGTCGGGCCCGATCTCGTGGTGAGCGCGGCCACCACGAGCACGGGCACCTCGCCCGGCAGCACGCTGCCCATCACCCACACGATTGCCAACCGCGGAGGCAACGCCGCCGGGCCGTTCACGGTCGCGTTCAGCCTGGTGCCGGTGACCCCCGCCGGCGTCGCCACCGGTGCACCGGAGGTCCCCGTCGGCCCGGCCCGCTCGGGCGTCACGGTCCTGGCCAATTCGGCTGGCGCCTCGTTCGTGTCCAGCGTCCTGATCCCAGCCGACGTCAATCCCGGCACGTACCGCGTGAAGATCACCGCAGATGCCGGCAACGTCGTCGTCGAGGCGGACGAGGCGAACAACACCGCACAGACAGGCATCCTGACGATCGCGCGCGGCAACCTCGCGGTGCAGTCGGTGACGTTCACCCCGCCGGCCAGTCGCGAGAACGGCAGCGTCACCGTAACCCACGTACTCAGGAACCTGGCGAGCGCGCCCGCCACCGTGGTCCCGACGATCTCCAGCCTGTTCCTGAGCGCGACCGGCAACACCAGCGGGCTGCTCTTCCTGGGCAACGTCAGCGCGCCGCAGATCGTCGGCGGCGGCACCGCGTCGCTGGCGAAGCCGGTGACGATCCCGCTCGGCACGCCGCCCGGTCTCTACTTCGTGGTGGCCAGG
>JBKPRI010000372.1:0-32041 GCA_046734515.1 Candidatus Methylomirabilota bacterium
CCGGTATCCCGTAGTACAGGCTGGCCAGCGTCAGCGACCACGTGACCTGGTCGTGCAGGCTGTCGGTGATGAAGTCGGTGACCTGATAGTCGATCAGCTGGTTGTTCGGGTCGAGCACGAAGCCGGCGCCGCCCGCCCCGCAATTGAGCTGGGCGTTCCGGAGACCGGTGTCGGGATTGATCGCGTTACACCATGCGGTGCTGTGGCCGGTGTCGGTGGACGACCCGACGTAGCGAGTCGCGACCGGGGCGGTGACGGCGCCGACGCTGCCCGCGAAGCCGCCGCCCCCGAGGTTCTGGATCTTGCCGTTCCAGGCGCCCTGGAGACCTCCGGCGCCACCGTCGGCGGCGCTCAGCGGCAGGCCGACGCGGATGTTGATGGCGTGGAACTGTGTGAGATTGACCTGACAGTAGGCCGGAGTGGTTCCGGCCGCCGGCGTGATGACCGACGTGGCCGCCAGCACCGTCGGATCGGTGCGGATGAGGGCGGCGAGCCCGGTACAGGTCGGAAGGGCCGAGGCCGTCTCGGGCAGCGCGGCGGCGAGCAGCAAGGTGAAGCCGACACCGAAGCTCCAGTGCTTCATGGCGCGCCTCCTCGTCGAGGTACGGCCCGAACTCCTAGAAACTTTACCGGCCGGTCTGTTTCACGGTGGCCGGGATAGTGCCGCCGTCGCCGCCCGCTGTCAAGGGACGCTTTCGTCTTGAACACCGTCCACGCCCCCGCGATAATCGCCGGCGAAACGGAACGACCACTCAACCTACGGCGCGAGCGCGACAGCATGCCACGGAAGACACGATGGGAGGACGTGCGGCGGACCGCCGCCGCATTGTTCGCGGAGAACGGCTACGCCGGCGCCAGTCTCAGCCAGCTGGCGCGGCGTTCGCGCGTGTCGAAGCCGGGGATCTACTACCACGTGCGCGACAAGGAGGAGCTGCTCTTCCGCATCTGCGAGAGCACCATGTCCGCGCTGCTCAGCGCCGCGCGCGGGGCCGTCGCCGCCGGCGGCGACCCGGTGTCGAGGCTGCGCGGCGTCATCCGCGCGCACGGGATGCACTACTGGGCGCACTGCCCCGAGCACGTCATCCTCTTCGGGCAGATGCGCTACCTGTCCCCGGCCGGCCGGCGGATCATCGTGGCCCTCGAGCGCGAATACCTCGATCTCGTGCGCGGCATCATTCGCGACGGCCAGCGCCGCACGCTGTTTCGCCGCGTCGACCCCACGCTCGCCGCCTTCGCGCTGTTCGCCATGCTGAACACGCTCGAGGCCTGGTACGACCCGCGGGGCCGGCTGAGCCACGAGGCCGTCGTGGCGGAGATCGAGACGCTGTATCTCGCCGGCCTGGCGACTGCATCGCCGCGGCGTCGCCGGATCACGCGCCGATCTCGTCTATAATCCGCGCGACCAGGCAAGGAGGCCGATGATGCACACGCGAATCACCCGCCGCACGTTCCTGAAAACCACCGCTGCGGTCGTCGCCGTCGTGAGCGTGCCGCGGACGCTGCGCGCCCAGACGAAGACGTTCAAGATCGGCGCGGTGCATCCGGTCACGGGACCGCTGGCCGAGCCGGGCCAGGCCTGCCGGCTGGGCGCGCAGATGGCCGTCGAGGCCGTCAACGCGGCGGGTGGCATCAAGAGCAAGGGCGGGCTGAAGCTGGAGCTGATCGTCGGCGACACGCAGACCAAGCCGGAGAACGGCCGCGTCGAGGCCGAGCGCGTCGTCACCCAGGGCGCGCAGATGCTGCTGGGCTCGTTCGACTCGGGCAGCACGGCGGCCATGGTCTCGGTCGCGCAGCAGCGGCGGGTGCCGTTCCTGATCGACATCGCCGCCGCCGATCCCATCACGGCGAACGTGGCGAAGTCGGTGAAGGAAGGGCAGCAGAAGGTCCAGTACGTCTACCGCAACTTCCCCACGGGCTCGTCCTTCGGCCGCAAGGCGGTGCAGTACTTCACGGAGATCTTCGCCGAGGCGAAAGTCACGCCCAAGCGCGTGGCGCTGCTGCACTGCAACGATCTCTTCGGCCAGAACCAGTCGCGCGGGTTCCTGGCCGCCTACAAGGCCGCCAAGCCGGCGTGGACGCTGCTGGAAGACGACGTCATTGCGTGGCCGGAGCCGCCGTCCGATCTCTCGACCGAGGTCTCGAAGCTGAAGGCCCTCAAGCCTGACATCATCGCCCCCATCGCGCGGCCGGCCAGCGCGCAGCTGCTGCTGCCGGAGATCCGCAAGCAGCGGCTGGACGTCCTCGCCATCATGGGGCCCGGCAGCCCCGGCTTCTACGAGGCCGGGCAGATCGCGATCCTGAAAGAGGACGTCGAGCACGTGATGGTGAGCAACCCGTGGGCGAACTTCAAGAACCCCAAGACCAACCAGGTCGCGGAGGACTACAAGAAGCGCTCGGGCGGCAAGACGTTCGACACGAACTCCGGCTATTCGTACGATGCGGTGCACGTCATCGCCGACGTGCTGGACCGCGCCGCCAGCCTCGACGACCCCGACGCCATCGTGGAGGCCATCCGGAAGACGAGCTTCGGCGGCGGGCTCATGCAGTACGCGGGGCCGGTCATCTTCAACGAGCTGGGCGACAACCCCAACGCCGTGACGACGATGACGCAGATCCTCGGCCAGAAGGCGGTGGCGGTGTGGCCGAAGGAAGCCGCGCTGCAGAAGTTCGTGTTCCCGCGGCCCAAGGCCTGAGCCGCTGGACCTCACGCTCGTCGCCCAGGGGCTGCTGAGCGGCCTGCTCTTCGGCGGCGTCTACAGCCTGATGGCCGTCGGCCTCACGCTGATCTTCGGCGTGATGCGGGTGGTCAACTTCGCCCACGGCGACATGATGGTGTGGGGGATGTACCTGGCCTTCGTGCTGGCCACACGGACGGGCTTCGATCCCTACTTCTCCTTCCCCATCTGCGCGGCCGTCCTCTTCGCGCTGGGCGTGGTGGTGCAGCGCGGCCTCGTCGATCCGATCATCGAGGCGCCGCACGAGATGCAGATCCTCCTCATGCTCGGCGTGGCGCTGGTGCTGGAGAACAGCGCGCTGCTGGTGTTCGGCCCCGAGCCGGCACGGGTGCGCTCGCCGCTGGCGCGGGTGACGTGGGACCTGGGCCCGCTCTACGTCGACGTGGCGCGCCTGGTGACCTTCGCCGTGGCCGTGGTCCTCACGCTGGCGCTGTGGCTCTTCCTCTACCGGACCGACCTCGGGCGGCTCATCCGCGCCTCTGCCGACAACCACTACGGCGCCCTCGTCATCGGCGCCGACGTGCGGCGCATCTACGCCACCGCGTTCGGCATCGGTGCGGCGTGCGTCGGCGCCGCCGGCGCGCTGGTGTCGCCGATCCTGCCGTTCCAGCCGCCCACCGGGCTCGCGCTGTCGGTGACCTCGTTCAACATCGTGATCATCGGCGGCATGGGCAGCCTGCTCGGCGCGTTCATCGGCGGACTGCTGGTCTCGGTGGCGGAGTCACTCGGCGCCGTCTTCCTCCGCCCGTCGCTCAAGGAGCTGTTCAGCTTCTCCCTGCTCATCATCATCCTGCTCTTCCGCCCCGCCGGCCTCTTCGGCAAGAAGACGCTATGAGGAGGGGAAGAGGGGAACCCTCCGAGGGTGCCCCTACCCAAAAGATCGCGGCGGCGGCGCTGGCGGTGGCGGTGCTGCTGGCCCTGCCGCTGGTGCTGAGCGGCTACGCGGTGACGATCTTCATCCTGATCTTCTTCTACGCGTTCCTGGCCCAGGCCTGGAACGTGGTGGGCGGCTACGCGGGGCAGCTCTCGGCGGGGCACGCCGCCTTCGTCGGCATCGGCGGCTACGCCGCCGCGCTGCTCTTCGACAAGGGCGTGACGCCGTGGATCGGCATGTTCGTGGGCGCCGCGCTGGCCGCGGTGCTCGGCGCGATCATCGGCTATCTCGGCTTTCGCTTCGGCCTGCGGGGCTTCTACTTCGTGCTGCTCACGGTGGCCTTCGCGGAGATCTGCCGGATCCTGGCCTCGAACATCGACGCCGTGGGCGGCGCCGTGGGGCTCTACATCACGTTCACCGGCAACCCGCGCCAGTTCCAGTTCCAGGACCAGCGCGCCTACTACTACATCGCGCTGGCCCTCATGCTGCTGGCCACCGGCGTCGTCGCGCTCATCGAGCGGCGGCGCTTCGGCATCTATCTCACGGCCATCCGCGAAGACGAGACGGCCTGCGAGGCGCTCGGCGTCGATGTGTTCCGGTACAAGCTGCTGGCCATGATCGTATCGTCGTTCCTGGCCGGCCTCGGCGGCACCTTCTACGCGTTCCAGAACTTCTCGCTGCAGCCGGGCGCCGTCTTCGGCATCCCGCTGTCGGTCGAGATCGTGATCCGCTCGATCATCGGCGGCGCCGGCACGCTGCTGGGGCCGATCCTGGGCTCGTTCATTCTCACGCCGCTGGGCGAGGTCTCGCGCTCCTACTTCGGTCAGTCGGGGCTGCACGGTGCCCATCTCATCGTCTACGGCGTGCTGCTGATCGCCGTGGTGCTCTTCCTGCCCCAGGGCGCCTATCCGTGGCTGCGCAGGCTGTTCACGCGCCGGACGGTCGCGTGAGCGACCTGTTGACCGTCACCGGGCTGAGCAAGCGGTTCGGCGGCTTGCAGGCGGTGAAGGACCTGACCTTCACGGTCGCGGAGGGCGAGATCGTCGCGCTCATCGGGCCGAACGGCGCCGGCAAGACGACGGCGTTCGCGCTGATCTCGGGATTCCTGACGCCGGACGCCGGCACCGTGCGCTTCGCCGGCCACGATCTCGCCGGCCTCAAGCCGCACCGGGTGAACGCCCTCGGCCTGGCGCGCACGTTCCAGATCATGCGGCCGTTCCCGCGCCTGACCGTGGTGCGCAACGTGATGATCGCCACGCTCGGGCGCCATGCCGACACGCGCGAGGCGGAGCGCCGGGCCCGCGCCGTGCTGGAGGAGCTCGGCCTCGCCGGGAAGGCCGACCTGCCGGCGGGCGGCCTCACGCTGGCGGAGCGCAAGCGGCTCGAGCTGGCGCGCGCGCTGGGCAGCGAGCCCAGGCTGCTGCTGCTGGACGAGGTGATGTCGGGACTGACCGAGACCGAAACCGAGCGGATCCTGGAGCTGGTGCGTGTCATCAACCGCCGCGGCGTGGCCATTCTCCTGATCGAGCACGTGATGCGCGCCGTCATGTCGCTGGCCCAGCGCATCGTGGTCCTCAATTACGGCGAGCGCATCGCCGAGGGCCGCCCCGACACCGTCGCCAACGACCCGCGCGTCATCGAGGCGTACCTGGGGGATGAGGAGGTCGGACGTGCTCCGGCTTGAGGGCGTGGAGGCCGGCTACGGCGACGTCGTCGCGGTGCGCGCCGTGTCGCTGGAGGTGCGGGCGGGGGAGATCGTCGCGCTCATCGGCTCGAACGGCGCCGGCAAGACGACGACCCTGCGCGCGATCTCGGGACTGCTGCCGCTGCGCGGCGGCCGCGTGGAGCTCGACCGCCGCCCGCTCCACGGCCTCGGCCCCGCCGCGGTCGTGCAGGCCGGCGTGGCGCACGTGCCGGAGGGTCGCCAGCTCTTCCCCACGATGACGGTGGGCGAGAACCTCGAGCTGGGCGCCCGCACGCGCGAGGGCCGCGCGCGCCGCCCGGAAACGCTGGCGCGCGTGTTCGAGCTCTTCCCGCGGCTGGCCGAACGCCGCACCCAGCTGGCCGGCACGCTCTCCGGCGGCGAGCAGCAGATGGTGGCCATCGGCCGCGCGCTCATGGCGCGGCCGCGCCTGCTCATGCTCGACGAGCCCTCGCTCGGCCTGGCGCCGGTCGTCGTCGGCGCCATCTTCGCGAACCTGGCCGCCATCAACCGCGACGGCCTGACCATCCTGCTCGTCGAGCAGAACGTGCTCCGCGCATTGCGGTGCTCGCACCGCGCCTACGTGCTGGAAAACGGGACGATCACGCTGAGCGGCCCGAGCGCCGCGCTGCTGGACGACGAGCGCATCAAGCAGGCCTATCTCGGCCGCTGAGAGGCCGAAAGAGCGCTCGTCGGCTGCCAGGTTGACCCCACGTGCCAGGACGCACGCCACGATGGCAAGCCGGTGGTAAATTGCCGACCGCTCTCGCGAAAACGCCACCAACGGGTTTGAAACGCGCCGTCGCAGCCTGCTAGGCTCGGTTTTGCCATGGCGATCGAAGAACCCGTATCCGATGCCACGGTCCCAGCGTCTGCCGCGACACCTGCGGCCGCGGTTTCCACGTCGACCGCGGGCGCCTCGCCCTCGGTCGCGGGCGCCGTGCGCGGCCACCTGTCGCTGACGCGCCTGCAGGGCGTCTGCGGCACCATCGCCGCGCTGCTGTCCATCGGTGGCGCCTTCGGCTACATGGTTCCGTTCCAGGCCAAGAACGACCGCGGCGAGGTGCTGGCGATCGTGCAGGAAGCGCGCACCGGCAAGCCCGTCGCCGACGCCACCGTGGAGCTGCTCACGCTGCAGGACGCGCTGGTCACGACGGTCCCGCCCGCGGCCGGTGCCGGCTCCGCGAAGGCGCCGACGAAGGAAGGCACCTACCGCCTTCGCGTGAAGCATCCGAAGTACTCGACCGAGTCGCGGCAGATCTACGTGCTGGCCGGGCAGACCGCGCAGATCCACATGCGCCTCTCGCCGCGTCCGGCGCCGCCGCCGCCCGCACCGGTCGCCGCGGCTCCGGCCGCCGAGCCGGCCCAGAACTCGCCGTACGAGAACATCAAGAAGCTGTTCCGGTAGCGCTCCCGCGGCCCCGTCCTGATACGCTTGGCAGCGTCATGAGCGCCGAGCCCGTTGCCGCCCCGCCGCCCGAGCGCCCCGGTCTCCTCATCCGCCTGCGCGCTCACCTCTCGCTCTCGCGCGTGCAGGCGACGCTCGGCATCATCGCGGCGCTGCTCTCGATCGGAGGCTTCCTCTACGGTTACCTGCGCCCCGCCAAAGCCGTATCCCCCGACCAGGGCGAGGTCGTGGCGATCGTGCGGGAAGCGAAGTCGGGCCAGCCGGTCGGCGACGCCACCGTGGAGCTGCTGACGCCGAAGGACGCGCTTGTCACCACCGTGCCGGTCACGGGCGGCGAGGGGCGGCGGCAGATCAAGGAAGGCACCTATCGTCTGCGGGTGACTCATCCGCGGTACGCAACCGAGGTGCGCCAGATCCAGGTGGTGGCGGGACAGACGTCGGAGATCCGCCTGCGCCTGGCGCCGCGCGCGACCGGCTCGCCCCTGACGCCGGCCGAGCGCGCGGTGAACGAAGGCGTGGAAGGGCTGAAGAAGATCTTCCGCTAGAAGACGAAGACACCTTTCCCGGTGGTCTGGGTGTCGAAGAGCTTGTAGGCCTCGTCGGCCTGATCCAGCCGCCAGCGGTGGGTCAGCAGGCGGCCCAGCGGCACCCGCCGCTCCGCCACGAAGCGCGCGCACTCCTCCTGCCCCACGTTGGAGAACGTCCACGAGGCGTGCAGCGTGATCTGCCGCCGCAGCAGGTCCTTGCTGACGTCGAGCGTCACGCTGTTGCCCTCGCCCACGAAGGCCACGCGGCCCCAGGTGCCCGCACTGCGCACGGCCTGCGCGCGCGCCTCCGGGTTGCCGGAGCAGTCCATGGTGGTCTCGGCCCCGTCCCCGGCGGTGAGGTCGTGGATCGCCTTCACCGGATCGGTGGCGCGAGGATCGATCGTGTGCTCGGCGCCGAGCTCGCGGGCGAGCGCCAGGCGCTCGGGCGAGACGTCGACCGCGATGACGCGCGCGCCCATCGCGCGGCCCAGCATCGTCGCGCTGAGCCCCACCGGACCCTGACCGAACACGGCCAGCGTGTCGCGTCCGGAGACGTCCAGGCGCTTGAGCGCGCCGTAGGCCGTGCCGGTGCCGCACGAGATGGCCGCGCCCTCTTCGAAGGTGATCGCGTCCGGCATGGGCACGAGCGTGAAGGCCGGCACCTTCATGAGCGGGGCGTGGGCGCCGTGGCCCGTCATGCCGTACACGGTGATGCCGTGGCGGCAGAGCTGCGACCAGCCGGCGCGGCAGTGCTTGCACCAGCCGCAGCCCTTGTAGTGATGGTTCATCATCCGGCGGCCGACCAGGCCGGGATCGACGCCGGCGCCCACCGCGTGCACCACCCCGCACGGCTCGTGGCCTCCGATCACCGGGGTGCCGGCGCCGCCCAGCCCGAGCCCCGCCGCCGCGTTGCCCGTCGCGCGATACGGATGCAAATCGCTCCCGCACATCCCCGACGCCTTGATCGCCAGCACCACCTCGCCGGCCCCCGGCGTCGGGTCGGGAAACTCACGCACGTCGAGCTTGCGACTGCCCAGAAACACGATCCCCTGCATGATTTCCTCCGTTGGGTAGGGGCACCCTCGAAGGGTTCCCCTCTTCCCCTCCTTGGGGGCTTCAAACTCTATCGCAACGCGGTAAACTCAGCCCACTTTCGAGCGGCGGCTCGCCGCCGCAATCCTGTCCTGGGGGAGGCAGCGAGGAGCATGCCGAAGGCGTGCGACGAGCGTCGGAAGGGGGGCGCAGCCCCCCTCCGAGTGAGCTTATGACTTCGCCCATCATCAGCGAGGCCCTCCGCGCCCTGGTGGATCGTCGCGACCTGTCGCGCATCGAGGCGGCGGCGGCGATGGAAGCCATCATGTCCGGCTCCGCCACCAACGCGCAGATCGCCGCCTTCCTCACCGCGCTGCGGATGAAGGGCGAGACGGTCGAGGAGCTGGTGGGCTTCGCGCAGGTCATGCGCCAGAAGGTGATGCGCATCCGCACGCGGGCCGACGAGGTGGCCGCGCTCACCGGCACTGACCGCGACATGCTCATCGACACCTGCGGCACCGGCGGCGACGCCTCCGGCACGTTCAACATCTCGACCGCCACCGCGTTCGTGGTGGCCGGCGCCGGCCTCAAGGTGGCCAAGCACGGCAACCGCTCGGCCTCGACGCTGTGCGGCTCGGCCGACGTCGTGGAGACGCTGGGCGTGAAGCTCGAGCTGACGCCGACGCAGATCGCCCGCTGCGTCAACGAGGTCGGCATCGGATTCATGTACGCGCCGCTCCTCCACACGGCCATGAAGCACGTGATGCCGGCGCGGCGCGAGATCGCCATCCGCACGGTCTTCAACCTGCTGGGGCCGCTCACCAACCCGGCGGGCGCCAACGCGCAGGTGATCGGCGTGGCGGCCGCCCCGCTCACCGAGCAGCTGGCGCGCGTGCTGGCCGAGCTCGGCACCACGCGCGCGTTCGTCGTCCACGGCGCCGACGGGCTCGACGAGATCTCCAACACGGGCGAGAGCCGCCTGTCGGAGGTCCGCGAGGGCACCGTCCGGACATTCACCGTGCAGCCCGAGGACTTCGCCCTGCCGCGCGCCTCGATCAAGCAGCTGCAGGGCGGCGACCGCGAGCAGAACGCGCAGATCATCCGTCTGCTGCTGGAGGGCGAGCCCGGGCCGCGGCGCGATATCGTGCTGATGAATGCGGCGGCCGCGCTGGTGGCGGGCTCGCGGGCGCGCGATCTCAAGGAGGGCGTGGGGCTGGCCGCCCAGGCCATTGACGGCGGGGCGGCCCGGCAGAAGCTGGACGCCCTGGTGGCGCTCAGCCGCAAGCTGGCCGAGGAGAAGCAGGCGGAGAAATAAAAAGACCGCGCTCACAGGGGCGGATGAGCGCGGTCGAGGTCGGCGTTGGTTGCGATGTGCCGCGATCCTTCGCTGAACTCGCTCGTTCTTAGAGCAAGAGCCGTACCGAGCGCCAAAATCGCGGAATTCCCGCGTGCCGAGGCCGGCCTGGAGTGCAATGTCTTGCCGATTGTTGACACCGCCCGCTATTTGGGGATAATCCCTTACCTTCTCGACGCCGGACATACGATCGGTTCCCCGGAGCGGAGGACCTCAACGATGCGACTAGCGAGGATGGCTGCCGTCTTCCTCGCCGCGCTGGCGCTCCTGGCGCCGGCGGGCTCGGTAGCGGCTGCCCCGGTGGGCCAGCTCACGTGGGGCGTGCACATCGCACTGGCGCCCACGTATTTCGACCCCGCCGAAACGCCGGGCCTGATCACACCGTTCATGGTCCTGTATGCCCTGCACGATGCGGTGCTCAAGCCGATGCCCGGGCAGCCCTTCGCGCCGAGCCTGGCCGAGTCGTATACCCAGTCGAAAGATGGGCTCACCTGGGAGTTCGTCCTGCGCAAGAACGTCCGCTTCCACAACGGCGATTCGGTGACCGCCGAGGACGTGAAGTTCTCGTTCGAGCGGTATCGCGGCACCGCCGCCAAGCTCCTCCACGACAAGGTCGCCGCCGTCGAGGCCGTCGACCCGCTGCGCGTCCGCTTCAAGCTCCGGAAGCCCTGGCCCGACTTCCTGACCTTCTACGCCACCCCCGCCACCGGGGCCGCCTGGGTGGTGCCCAAGAAGTACCTGGAGAAGGTCGGCGACGAAGGCTTCAAGAAGGCGCCGGTCGGAGCCGGCCCGTACAAGTTCGTCTCGTTCAAGCCGGGCGTGGAGCTGACGCTCGAGGCGCACGAGGGCTACTGGCGCAAGGCGCCAAACGTCAAGACGCTCCTGCTGCGCGTGATTCCCGACGAGGCGACGCGGCTGGCCGCGCTCAAGCGCGGCGAGGTGGACATCGCCTACAGCATCACCGGCCCGCTGGCCGAAGAATTGAAGCGCTCGCCGGGTCTGGGCCTCAAGCCCACCTACATGCCGTTCACCTCGTGGCTGGTGCCGGTCGAGCAGTGGGACCCGAAGTCGCCGTGGCACGACAAGCGCGTGCGGCAGGCGGCGAACCTCGCCCTCGACCGCGACGCCATCAACCAGGCGTCGTACCTCGGCCTGTCGAAGGTGACGGCCAGCATCGTGCCGCACCAGATGGATTATTTCTGGCAGCCGCCGGCGCCGCGCTACGACGCCGCCCAGGCCAAGAAGCTGCTGGCCGAGGCCGGCTATCCCAACGGCTTCGACGCCGGCGAGCTCAGCGGGGACATGATCTACGGCGCCGCCATCGGCGAGCCGGCCGTCAACTATCTCAACGCGGCGGGCATCCGGGTGCGGCTGCACCTGATGGAGCGGGCGGCCTACTACGCCGAGTATGGCGACAAGAAGCTGCGCGGCATCCTCTACACGGGCAGCGCGGCCTTTGGCAACGCCGCCACCCGGCTGGACACGTACATCGTCGGCGGCGGCCGGTACGTCTACGGAAGCGCGCCGGACATCGACGGGCTCTTCGCCGAGCAGGTCAACGAGGTCAATCCGCGCGTACGCCAGCAGCTGCTGCACAAGATCCAGCAGATGGTGCACGAGCGCGCGCTCGCCATCCCGGTGATGGAGACGGCCTTCCTCAACGGCGTGGGCACGCGGGTCGACAACCACGGGCTCAACGTGATCACGGGGTTCGCCTACTCGGCCCCGTACGAAGATCTCACGCTCCGGAAGAAGTAGTAGCGGGGGCGGCTCATGAAGCGTTTCGTGCTCCGGCGGCTTGGTTACGCGGCGCTGACGCTGGTCCTGCTGTCGCTCACGATCTTCCTGTTCGTGCGCGTCACCGGTGATCCCACGGTGCTGCTCGTCGAGCCGGGCGCCAGCCGCGCCGACATCGACGCGCTCCGCCACGACCTCGGGCTCGACCGCTCGCTGGTGGTGCAGTACGGCAGCTTCCTCAAGGACATCGTCAAGGGCGACTTCGGCCGCTCGTTCTACTACCGCACGCCGGTCCTGGAGCTCTACCTCTCGCGGTTGCCCAATTCGCTGCTGCTGGCGGCGGCCGCCATGGCCTTCTCGCTCCTCATCGGTATCCCCAGCGGAATCCTGGCGGCGGTTCGCGTCAACAGCTGGTGGGACAGCCTGGGCAAGATCTTCGCGCTGCTCGGCCTGTCCATGCCGTCCTTCTGGGTGGGCCTGCTGCTGATCCTCTTCTTCTCCGTGTACCTCGGCTGGCTGCCGTCCTCCGGCTCCGGCACGGTATGGCACGTCCTCATGCCGGCCTTTGCGCTCGGCTGGTACTTCGCCGCCGCCCACATGCGCCTCACGCGCTCGTCCATGCTGGAGGTGCTGGGTTCCGAGTACGTCAAGCTGGCCCGCCTCAAGGGACTGCCCGAGGCGCTGGTCATCTCCAAGCACGCCTTCAAGAACGCGCTGATTCCCGTGATGACGCTGGCCGGCATCAACCTCGTCCTCATGGTGAACGTCGCCATCGTCGTGGAGACGGTGTTCGCGTGGCCCGGCATCGGCCGGCTGATCTACGAGGGCATCTCGTTCCGCGACTTTCCCGTGGTGCAGGCGACCGTGCTCATGAACGGCGCGATGGTCATCGTCGTCAGTCTGGTGGTCGACATCCTCTACGCCGTCGTAGACCCGAGGATCCGCTATGAGCGTTAGCACTGCCGCCCCGAGCCCAGCCCCTGCCGTCGGACTGCCGTGGGTCTCGCGCCTGGCCGCCTTCCGCACGGAAGGGTTTCCGACGATCCCGATCGCGATCCTGCTCGTGCTCGTGTTCACCGCCGCCTTCGCCGAGTTCATCGCCCCGCACAATCCCGAGGTCGGCTCGCTCTCCCAGCGCTTCAAGCCGCCGGCGTGGGTGGCGGGCGGCAGCGCCCAGCACTGGCTCGGCACCGATCACATCGGCCGCGATGTGCTCTCGCGCCTGATCTTCGGCGCCCGCGTCTCGATGATCGTCGGCTTCACGGCCGTGGTCTTCGCCGGCGTGATCGGCACCGCGCTCGGCATTCTGTCGGGCTACTTCGGCGGCTGGGTGGACCAGGTGATCATGCGGATCACCGACACGTGGCTGGCGCTGCCGGCCCTGACCTTCGCCATCTTCCTAGCCGCCATCGTGGGGCCCAGCGAGTGGAACATCGTGATCATCCTGGGCGCGGTCTACTGGACGCGCTACGCGCGCGTCATCCGCGGCGAGGTGCTCTCGCTGAAGGAGCGCGACTTCGTCCGGCTGGCCATCGTGGCCGGCTGCTCCCGGATGAAGATCATGCGCCAGCACGTGCTACCCAACGTGCTCAACAGCGCCATCGTGCTCGCCACGCTCATGCTGGGCGTGGTCATCGTCACCGAGGCGGCGCTGTCGTTCCTGGGCGTCGGCGTGCCGCCGCCCAAGCCCGCCTGGGGCCTGATGCTGGCCGACGGCAAGAAGGGCCTGATGGCCGGCTACTGGTGGCTGACCGTGTTCCCCGGCGTCTGCATCGTGCTGATGGTGCTGTCGGCGAACCTCCTCGGCGACTGGCTCCGCGTGAAGCTGGATCCCCAGCTCCGCCAGCTATGACCGAGCCGCCGCTCCTCGAGCTCGACAAGCTCTCCACGCACTTCGTCACCGCGCGCGGGACGCGCGTGGTCAAGGCGGTCGACGAGGTGTCCCTCACGCTGCGGGCGGGGGAGACGCTGGGCGTGGTCGGCGAATCCGGCTCGGGCAAGACGACGCTGGCGCTGTCCATCATGCGGCTGCTGCCGACGGCAGCCCGGATCGTGGGCGGCGGCCTGCGCTTCGCCGGGGAGGACCTGCTGGCCAAGTCGCCCTCGGAGATGCGCCACATCCGCGGCAAGCGCATCGCCATGATCCTGCAGGACCCCATGGCCTCGCTGAACCCGCTGTTCACGGTCGGCGACCAGGTGGCGGAGCCCGTCCGCGTGCACGAGCACACCGGCCGGCGCGGCGCGCGCGAGCGCGCGCGCAGCCTGCTGAAGGCCGTCAAGATCCCGGCGCCCGAGCAGCGGCTGCGCGAGTACCCGCACCAGATGTCGGGTGGCATGCGCCAGCGCATCGTGGGCGCCATCGCCATGTCGTGCGAGCCGCGCGTGCTGATCGCCGACGAGCCGACCACCAGCCTGGATGTGACCATCCAGGCGCAGTACCTCCGGCTGCTCCGCGAGCTGCAGAAGGAGCACGGCCTGGCGCTGATCTTCATCACCCACAACCTGGGCATCGTGGCTCGCATGTGCGACAGCGTGGCGGTCATGTACGCCGGGCGGGTGATCGAGTCGGGTCCGGTGCGGACGATCTTCAACGCGCCCGTGCATCCCTACACGCAGGCCCTGATCGAGTCCATTCCGCGCCTGGGCGGCGGGCCCTCGCGGCTGACCGCCATCGAGGGCCAGCCGCCCGACCTGGCCTCGCTGCCGCCCGGCTGTTCGTTCCAGCCGCGCTGCCCGAAGGCGCTCGATCGCTGCCGCGAAGAAGTGCCGGGCAACATCATGGTCGCGCCGGGCCATGGCGCGCGCTGCTGGCTGGCGGCTCGATGACGCTCCTCGAGGCCCACAACCTCGAAAAGCACTTCCCGTTGCGCCGCGGGCTCTTTTCGAAGGTGGAAGGCGCCGTCCGCGCGGTGGACGGCGTGTCGTTCACCATCGAGCCCGGCCGCACGCTCGGTGTGGTCGGCGAGTCGGGCTGCGGCAAGTCCACCACGGCCAAGCTCGTCCTCAAGCTGGAGGAGCCGACCGGCGGTGAGATCCGGTTCGACGGTCAGGCGCTGCAGAGCCTGGACGCCCAGGGGATCCGCCGCTATCGCAAGTCCGTGCAGGCGGTCTTCCAGGATCCATTCGCCTCGCTCAGCCCGCGCATGCGCGTGGGCTCGATCATCGCCGAGCCGCTGGTCACCAACGAGACGCTGCCCCGCGGCGAGGCCAAGAAGCGCGTGGCCAGCCTGCTGGAGCGGGTCGGCCTGCCCGAGCGCGCCGCCGAGCTGTTTCCCCACGAGTTCTCGGGCGGCCAGCGCCAGCGCATCGCCATCGCCCGGGCGCTGGCCCTCTCGCCGCGGTTGGTGGTGCTCGACGAGCCTGTCTCCGCGCTCGACGTCTCGATCCGCGCGCAGATCCTCAACCTGTTGGTGGACCTGCAGCGTGACCTCGGCCTGGCCTACCTCTTCATCGCCCACGACCTGGCCGCGGTCGCCCACATGAGCCACGCGATCGCGGTCATGTACCTCGGCAAGATCGTCGAGTACGGAGCGGCGAAGTCCGTGGCCGCCGATCCCAAGCATCCCTACACGCAGGCGCTGTTCGCCGCCGCGCTGCCCGCCCACCCCGACGAGGCACGTGAGGAGATCATCCTCACCGGCGAGGTGCCGAGCCCGATCAACCCGCCGGCCGGCTGCCGCTTCCACCCCCGCTGCCCGCACGTGATGCCGCATTGCTCGCAGGTGGTACCGGGGCTCGGCGTCGCCCACGGCCGCGAGGTGGCCTGCCATCTGTACGACGGCAAGAAGTAAGGCCGAGTTCGGCGCTTGCGCGCCCTGACGTCGGGTTTTACAATGGCCCCGTTCGTCGCGGTCGCGCCCAAGTCCTAGTCGTTTCTGGTCTGACGCTTTCCGGTCCGGCGCTTGGCGTGAGGGAGTCGGCGGCTCAGAGTTCTAGAACACTGACAGAGGAGTCGTGTTGAACCGACGGCAGCCGCGGTATCACCGTATCGCCGAGACGCTGCGCGGCCGCATCCGCGGCGGCGAGTGGGCGCCCGGCGCGCCGCTGCCCAACCAGCGGCGCCTCGCGCGCGATTTCGGCGTGACGCTGATGACGCTGCGCCAGGCGCTGGAGCTGCTGGAGCGTGACCATCTCATCACGCGGCGTCACGGGCTCGGCACGTTCGTGGCGGCGCCCTCCATCGACTACGAGATCACCAAGCTCCGTCGCTTCGCCGGCGATCTCTCCGCGCAGGGGGAGTCCGTGTCCACACGCGTGCTGGGCGCGCGGCCGGCGCTGGCCGACCACCGCGTGAGCGCCGCCCTCGGCGTCCCCTCGCGCGCGCGGGTGGTGGTGCTGGAGCGGCTGCGCCTCGTCGACGGACATCCCATGAGTCTGCAGCGCTCGTTCGTGCCGGCGTCCATCGGCGAGGAAGTCCTCGGCGCGGATTTCACGGCCACGCCGCTCAGCCAGGTGCTCGAGTTCAAGCTCGGCATCGTCGTCACCCACGCCCGCGAGGCGGTCTCCGCCGTGCGGCTGGGGCGGCGCGAGGCGCGCGAGCTCGGCTGTCCGTCCGGCGCGCCGGCCTTCGAGTCCGAGCGCGTGTCCTTCGATGCCGCCGGCCAGCCGGTGGTCTTCGATCGCGTCTTCATCCCGGGCGATCGCTTCCGGATCACCCGCGAACTCCACTACGAGCCGTCAAGCCAAGGGGCCCACGCATGAAGATCCTCGTCGCCGTCAAGCAGGTGCCGGACACCGCCACGCAGGTGAAGATCAGCAGCGATCCGAAGGCGATCGACACGGCCGGCATCACCTGGATCGTGTCGCCGTACGACGAGTTCGCCATCGAGGAGGCGCTGCGGATCAAGGAAAAGCGCGGCCAGGGCGAGGTCGTCGCCGTCACGCTCGGGCCCGACCGCGCCAAGGAGGCGCTGCGCTCGGCGCTGGCCATGGGCTGCGACCGCGCCATCCACGTCAACGATCCCGGCCTCGCCGCCGCCGACACGCTGACCACGGCGCGCGCGCTGGCGGCGGTGGTGAAGCAGGAGGCGCCGCAGCTCGTGCTGTGCGGCCGCCAGGCCATCGACGACGACGCCGGCGCCGTCGTCGCCCAGCTCGCCGAGGTGCTCGGCTGGCCCTGCGCGTCCTGGATCATGGAAGAGGCCGTGGACGGCGACGCCAAGAACATCCGGGTGGGACGCCAGGTGGAGGGCGGGCTCGAGGTCTTCGACATCCCGCTGCCGGCCGTGCTCTCCGCGCAGAAGGGCCTGAACGAGCCGCGCTACCCGACCCTGAAGGGGATCATGGGCGCCAAGAAGAAGGAGATCAAGGACGTGAAGGCGGCCGACCTCGGACTGTCGTCCACGACGCCCGAGCTCACCGTCACCGCGCTGGAGGCGCTGCCCGCGCGGCCGCCGGGACGCATCATCCCCGGCGAGGTGAAGGACGCGGTGAAGGAGCTGGTGCGCTCGCTACGCGAAGACGCGAAAGCTATCTAACCGAGAGGACAAGACAACCATGGCTGGCGCGATCTGGTGCGTGGTCGAGGACGATCGGAAGGGCACGCCGAAGAAGGTGATGGCCGAGGTGCTCGGCGAGGCGGCGCGCCTCGGCGGGCCCGTCGAGTGCGTGTGGCTCACCGACAAGGCGACGGACGACGGGCTCACGCAGCTCGGCGGCTGGGGCGCGACGAAGGTCTGGCTGCTGGAGAACGCCGGGCTGGCGCCGTACCGCGGCGAGACGTGGGTGCCGCCGCTGGCCGAGCTGGCGGCCAAGGAGTCGCCCAAGGCGATCCTGGCGCCGGTGACGAGCCGGATGCGCGAGTTCATGGCGCGGCTGGCCGCCAAGCTGGGCGTCGGACTCTCCGCGGACTCCGTCGGCCTGAAGATGGACGGTGACAAGCTCGTCGCCACCCGGCCGGTCTACGCCGGCAAGCTGCTCTCGAAGGTGACGTGGGCCAAGCAGCCGTGGATCGCCACGCTGCGGCCGAACGTCTTCAAGCCGGCCGAGGTCCAGGCCGGCAAGACCGCGCAGGTCGAGCGGGTGTCGGCCACGATCCCCGCCGCGCAGATGAAGCTCGTCGAGCGGCGCGAGGAGGCGGCCACGGGGCTGCCGGAGCTGACCGAGGCCGAGATCGTCATCTCAGGCGGCCGCGGCATGAAGGGCCCCGAGAACTACGTGATCCTCGAGGAGATGGGCTCCGTGATCGGCGCCGCGGTGGGCGCCTCGCGCGCGGCGGTCGACGCCGGCTGGCGGCCGCACCGCTTCCAGATCGGCCAGACGGGCCGCACGATCTCGCCGAAGCTCTATCTCGGCTTCGGCGTGTCGGGCGCGATCCAGCACCTGGCCGGCATGCGCACCTCCAAGGTCATCGTCGCCGTCAACAAGGATCCCGAGGCGCCGATCTTCAAGATCGCCGACTACGGCATCGTGGGCGACCTCTTCGAGGTCGTGCCCGAGCTGACGAAGGAGTTCAAGCGGCTGCTGGAGAAGTAGCCCCGGCCATGCGTCTCGCGCTGACGGACGAGCAGGAGCTGATCCAGGCGACGGCGCGGGAGTTTGCTCAGAGCGAGATCCGCCCGATCGCCGCCGAGATCGACCGCGACTGCCGCTTTCCCCACGAGACGGTCAAGAAGATGGGCGAGCTCGGGCTGATGGGCATCGCGGTGCCAGAGCGGTGGGGCGGAGCCGGCGCCGACACGGTCTCGTACGTCGTCGCGCTGGAGGAGATCGCCAAGGCCTGCGCGTCCCACGCCGTGGTGATGTCCGTCAACAACTCGCTCTACGGAGATCCGCTGCTGAAGTTCGGCACCGACGCGCAGCGGGAGCGTTTCCTGGCCCCGGTGGCGGCCGGGCACGTCATCGGCTGCTTTGCGCTCACCGAGCCGCAGGCCGGCTCGGACGCGGCCAACCAGGCCACCACCGCGCGCCGCGACGGCGACCACTACGTGATCACCGGCCGCAAGCTCTTCATCAGCAACGGGCGCGAGGCCTCGCTGGCGCTCGTGTTCGCGCAGACCGACCGCAGCAAGGGCCATCGCGGAATCAGCGCGTTCGTGGTCGAGAAGGGCACGCCGGGCTTCAGCGTGTCGAAGACCGAGGACAAGCTCGGCATCCGCGCCTCCGACACCGCCGAGCTCGTGTTCGACGAGTGCCGCGTCCCCGCGGCCAACCGGATCGGCGAGGAGGGCCAGGGGTTCCGCATCGCACTCACGGCGGTCGACGGCGGACGCATCGGCATCGCCGCCCAGGCCGTCGGCATCGCGGCGGGCGCCTACGAGCGCGCGCTGGCCTATGCGCGCGAGCGCCGGGCGTTCGGGGTGACCATCGGCGAGCACCAGATGGTGCAGTGGATGCTGGCCGACATGACGACGGCCATCGACGGCGCCCGGCTCATGACGCTCAAGGCCGCCACGCTCAAGGACGCCGGCCGTCCGTTCACCAAGGAAGCCTCGATGGCCAAGCTGTTCGCGGCCGAGATGGCCATGAAGGTCACCACCGACGCCGTCCAGGTGCACGGCGGCTACGGCTTCATCAAGGACTACGAGGTCGAGCGCGCGTTCCGCGACGCCAAGATCACCGCCATCTACGAGGGCACCTCGCAGATCCAGAAGCTCGTGATCGCCCGCGAGGTGCTCGGCGCATGATCACCTCGCCGCGCGCCTTCGCCGACTACTTCGACGGCATCCGCCGCCGCACGGTGGGCTTCTTCCGCGCCATCCCGGCCGACCGCGTCGACTGGGCGCCCAAGGCCGGCGAGTACACCTGCGGCGACATCGTCCGCCACGTTGCGGCGACCGAGCGGATGTTCACGGGCGCGGTGTGCGATGGCCGGTGGGTCTATCCCGGCCACGAGCGCGCGCTGGCGCCCACGCTGGAGGCCGCGCTGGCCGCGCTCGCGTCGGGGCACGCCGAGTGCACCGCCCGCCTGCGCGGGCTCGCCGACGAGGCGCTCGAGACCACGCGGCCGCCGCTCGAGCCGGGGTCGGCGCCCGTGCGCGCCTGGCGCTTGCTGCTGGCCATGAGCGAGCACGAGGTGCACCACCGCAGTCAGCTCGCCTCGTACCTGACGTGGATGGGCCTCGAGGCGCCCGACATCTTCGGGCTGGGGGTCGAGGACGTGGAGCGATTGACCGCCGAGACACCGGCGGGGAGGAACGCATGAGCGAGGAGCGCAAAGAGCGCCCGGTGCGGTTCGAGTCGCTGTCGGGCATCCCGGTCGAGCCGCTCTACACGCCGGAGAGCCTGGGCGAGTGGTCGTACGGCGCCAAGCTCGGCAAGCCGGGCGAGTATCCGTTCACGCGCGGCGTCTACCCCACGATGTATCGCGGCCGCCTGTGGACGATGCGCATGTTCGCGGGCTTCGGGCGCCCCGAGGACACCAACGAGCGCTTCAAGTACCTGCTCGCGCAGGGACAGACCGGCCTCTCGACGGCCTTCGACATGCCGGCGCTGATGGGCTACGACGCGGATCATCCGCGCGCGCGCGGGGAAGTGGGCAAGGAGGGCGTGTCGATCTCCACGCTCGACGACTTCGAGCGCCTGTTCGCCGACATCCCGCTGGGCGACGTGACGACGTCGATGACGATCAACTGCACGGCCTCGGTGGCCCTCGCCATGTACCTGGCCATCGCCGACAAGCAGGGCGTGGCGTGGAGCCGCCTGGGCGGCACCATGCAGAACGACATGCTGAAGGAGTTCATCGCCCAGAAGGAATGGATCTGCCCGCCGGAGCCGGCCGTGCGCATCGTGACCGACATGATCGAGTTCACGTCGCAGCACGTCCCGCGCTTCAACCCGGTGTCGATCTCCGGCTACCACATCCGCGAGGCGGGCGCGACGGCGGTGCAGGAGCTGGCCTTCACGCTGGCCGACGGTCTCGGCTACGTGGAGGCGGCGCTGGCCCGCGGACTCGACATCGATACCTTCGCGCCGCGGCTGTCGTTCTTCTTCGACATCCACAACGACTTCTTCGAGGAGATCGCCAAGCTGCGGGCGGCGCGCCGGATGTGGGCGCGCTTCATGAAGGAGCGCTATCACGCCAGGAAGCCCGAGTCGATGCGCCTGCGCACGCACACGCAGACGGCCGGTGTGTCGGCCACCGCCCAGCAGCCGCTCAACAACGTGGCGCGGGTGGCGCTGCAGGCCCTGGCCGCCGTGCTCGGCGGCGCGCAGTCGCTCCACACGAACTCCTACGACGAGACGTGGGCGCTCCCGACCGAGGAGGCCGTGACCGTTGCGCTGCGCACGCAGCAGATCCTCGCCGAGGAGACGGGCGTGACGCTCACCGCCGATCCACTGGGCGGCTCCTACTACCTCGAGCGCCTCACCGACCAGATGGAGGCGGCGGCCCTGGAGTACATCGGGCGCATCGACGCCATGGGCGGCATGGTGCGGGCGATCGACGAGGGCTATCCGCAGAAGGAGATCGCGGACGCCGCCTACCGCTACCAGCTCATGGACGACCGCGGCGAGAAGGTCACGGTCGGCGTGAACAAGTACGTGATGACCGACGAGAAGGGCATCCACTACCTGCGCATCGACGAGGGCGTCGAGCTCGAGCAGATCGAGCGCGTCGGCCGCTTCAAGGCCGCACGCGACATGGCGAAGGTCGAGCGGCGTCTCAAGCAGCTCGCGGAGGCCTGCCGCAACGGCGGTAACGTGATGCCGGTGCTGGTCGATGCTGTCAAGGACTACGCCAGCCTGGGCGAGATCTCCGACGTCTATCGCCAGGTCTTCGGGCTCTACCGCGAGCCCATCATTTTCTGAGGGGGCAGGCAATGAGCGAGCCGATCCGGATCACGAGGACGACGAGCAAGAAGGACAAGCCCAAGGACAAGGACCTGGCCTTCGGCAACGTGTTCACCGATCACATGTTCGTGGCGGACTTCGAGGAGGAGAAGGGCTGGTACGACCCGCGCGTGGAGCCGTACGCGCCGTTCCCGCTCGATCCCGCCACGGCCGTGCTGCACTACGGCCAGTCGCTGTTCGAGGGGCTCAAGGCCTTCCGCGGCAAGGACGGCAAGATCCGGCTCTTCCGGCCGGACAAGCACGTCGCGCGCCTCAACCGGACGGCCGAGCGCATGTGCATCCCCACGCTCGATCCGGACCTGATCCTGAGCTCGTGGACGACGCTGGTGGACGTGGATCGCGACTGGGCGCCGTCCTCCGTGGGCACCTCGCTCTACATCCGCCCCACGATCATCGCCAGCGAGCCGTTCCTGGGCGTGCGGCCGGCCAAGGAATACCTCTACTACGTGATCGTCTCGCCGGTGGGGCCGTATTACCCCGAGGGCCTGGCGCCCACGAAGATCAAGGTCATCGAGGACTACGTGCGCGCGGTGGCCGGCGGCCTCGGCGAGGCCAAGACTTCGGCGAACTACGCGGCCAGCCTGTACGCGGCCGAGGAGGCCAAGCACGAGGGCTTCACGCAGGTGCTGTGGCTGGACGGCGTCGAGCACCGGTGGATCGAGGAGGTCGGCACCTCGAACATCATGCTGAAGATCGGCGACGAGGTCATCACGCCGCCGCTGGGCGGCACCATCCTGGCCGGCGTCACCCGCGACTCCGCGCTGGCGCTCCTGAAGAGCTGGGGCGTGCGCGTGTCCGAGCGGCGCATCACGATCGACGAGGTTGTGGCGGCGGCCGACCAGGGCACGCTGCAGGAGGTGTGGGCGACCGGCACCGCCGCCGTCATCTCGCCGGTGGGCGAGCTCGCCTACAAGGGCCGGCGCATCGTCGTCAACCAGGGCAAGATCGGCGCGACCGCGCAGAAGCTCTACGACACGATCGTGGCGATCCAGTACGGTGAGGCGCCCGATCCGCACGGCTGGACGCGGGTAGTGTAGGAGACCGCGATGAGCGACTGCGTCTTCTGCAAGATTCGCGACGGGCTGATTCCGGCGACGAGGATCTACGACGACGAGCGGACGATGGTCATCATGGACATCAACCCGATCAACAGCGGGCATTGCCTCGTCATCCCCAAGGCGCACGCCGCCACGGTGTGGGAGGCCGAGCCCGCCGACCTGTCGGCGGCGATCACCACGGCGAAGAAGGTGGCGCTGTCGATCCGCGACGCGCTCAAGCCCGACGGCCTGAACATGCTGCAGGCCAACGGCCCCGCCGCCTTCCAGTCGGTGCCGCACTACCATCTGCACCTGATCCCGCGCTGGGAGAACGACGGCAAGGGCTTCGACTGGACGCTTGTGCCCGGTGATCGCGCCCACATCCAGTCCGTGGGCGAGCGCCTGCGGCAGGTGTTGAAGCCGTGAGTCCCGAGCGCACGGTGCGGATCGTCGTGGCCAAGCCCGGACTCGACGGCCACGACCGGGGCGCCAAGATCGTCGCGCGCGCGCTGCGCGATGCCGGCTTCGAGGTCATCTACACCGGCCTCCATCAGACCCCCGAGCAGGTGGTGGCCACCGCGCTGCAGGAGGACGCCGACGCCATCGGCCTCAGCGTGCTCTCCGGCGCGCACAATTACCTCTTCAAGCGTGTCCTGGAGCTCCTGCGCGAGAAGGGCGCCGACGACGTGGCGGTGTTCGGCGGCGGCATCATCCCGCCCGAGGACATCGCCGCGCTGAAGGCGATGGGGGTGAAGGAGATTTTCACGCCCGGCACGTCGACACAGGACATCGTCCGCTTCGTCCGCGAGCACATCCGTACCGCGGTCTGAACGGCCGATGGGCGCCTGGATGACTCGCGCCGGCCTCCTTGCCGTTGTCCTGGCCGGCTGGCTCATCGCCTGCGCGTCGCCGCCGTCCCGCCCCGTCGCGACGCCCGGCGGCGCGCGGCCGCCGCGGGTCGGCTATCTCGGCTATACCTCGCCCGAGGGCGCCCAGCCCTATCTCGAGGCCTTTCGCCGCCGGCTCGCCGCGCTCGACCTCGTCGACGGACGCGACGTCGTGATCGTGGCGCGCTATGCCGCTGGCCGCTACGAGCGCCTCGGCGACCTGGCCCGCGAGCTGCTGAACGAGGGCGCCGACGTGCTCGTCACGCCCGGCTCGACGCCGACCCTTGCCGCCACCTCGACGACGACCGCCGTGCCGATCGTGATGATGGAGGTCGGCGATCCCGTCGCCTACAAGCTCGTGGCGAGCCTCGAGCACCCGGGCGGCAACGTGACGGGCGTGTCGAACCTCTTCAGCCACCTGGCGCCGCTGCACCTGGAGCTGCTGCGCCGGACGGTCCCGGGGGCCCAGCGGGTGGCCGTGCTGTGGAACCCCTCGAACCTCGCCGAGCACCGGCTGTGGAGCGACCGGCAAACGACGGCGCGCGTGTTCGGCTGGCAGCTGCAGACGGTCCCGATGAAGGAGAGCGACGAGCTGGAGTCGGCGCTGAACGCGATCGTCGCCGGCGGCGCCGACAGCCTCTACTCGGTCGGCGACCCCGTCATCCTCATGGAACGCGCGCGCGTGGCCGAGTTCACGCTCAAGCACCGGCTGCCGAGCCTCTTCGGCTGGAGCGAGTTCGTCGACGCCGGCGGCCTGATGGCCTACGGCCCCAACACGTTCGTGCTCTACGCGCAGGCCGCCGACTACGTGGCGCAGATCCTGCGCGGCGCGCGCCCGGGCGACCTGCCGGTGACCGTGCCCAAGAACCTGCTGACGATCAACCTCCGCACGGCGCGCGCGCTCGGGATTACCATTCCGCCCGCGGTGCTCGAGGCCGCCGACGTCGTGCTGGAGTGAGGAGGAGCGAGCCGTGGATTTCGAGCTGACACCCGAGCAGGCGGCCATCCGCGCCGTCGCGCGCGAGTTCGCCGACGCCGAGCTCGGCGACAAGATCGCGCCGTTCGACGCCGCCAGCACGTTCCCGCGCGAGATCGTGGCCAGGCTGGGGCCGCTCGGATTCCTCGGCGTGCTGGTGCCGGAGGAATACGGCGGCAGCGGGCTCGACTACGTCTCCTACGCGCTCATCGTCGAGGAGCTCAACCGCGGCGATGCCTCGGTCGGCATCACGATGTGGGCGCACAACTCGCTGGGCACGAACCACATCAACCTCTTCGGCTCGACGGCGCAGAAGCGTGAGTGGCTGCCGCGGCTGGCCCGCGGCGAGATCCTCGGCGCCTGGGGACTGACCGAGCCGGGCTCGGGCTCCGACGCGGCGGCGCTCCGGACGCGCGCGGAGTCGCGCGACGACGGCTGGGTGCTGAACGGCAGCAAGGCGTTCATCACCAATGCCTCGGTGGGCGGCGTCGCGGTGGTCATGGCGCGCACCGATCCCGAGAAGAAGTCCAAGGGCATTTCCGCCTTCGTGGTGCCTCACGGCACCCCGGGCTTCAGCGCCGGGAAACCCTACCGCAAGCTCGGCCTGCACGCCTCGGACACCGCCGAGCTGATCTTCGAGGACGTGCGCCTGCCCGCCGACGCAATCCTGGGCGAGCGCGGTCAGGGATTCGTGCAGGCCATGCAGGTCCTGGAAGGCGGGCGGATCGCCATGGCCGCCATGGCTGTCGGCATCGGCCAGGCCGCCGTCGACCAGGCGGCGAAGTACATGAAGCAGCGCAGCGCGTTCGGCAAGACGCTGGCCGAGTTCAACGGCCTGCAGGGCATGCTGGCCGAGATCGCCACCGAGGTGGAGATCGGGCGGCTGCTCACGCTGCGGGCGGCGTGGCTCAAGGACAACGGGCAGCCGGCCATGCACGCCGCCGCCAAGGCCAAGGTGTTCGCCTCCGAGGCGTGCATGAAGGCGGCCACCAAGGCCGTGCAGATCCACGGCGGCGCCGGTTACATCACGGAATTCCCGGTCGAGCGCATCTTCCGCGACGCCAAGCTCACCGAGATCGGCGAGGGCACCTCGGAGATCCAGCGGATGGTGATCGCGCGGGAAATACTACAGAGCACGTGAGCGACCTCATCGCCGTCGAGCACGTCGGCAAGCAGTACCGGACGAGCTCCGGCCCCGTGGAGGCGCTCCACGACGTCTCGCTGGCCGTCGGCGCCGGCGAGTTCTGCACGGTCATCGGCCCCTCCGGCTGCGGCAAGTCCACGCTGCTCGGCATGCTGGCCGGCCTCGTCGCCGCCGACACCGGCCGCGTGCTGGTCGACGGACGCCCGGTCACCGCGCCCGATCCGCGGCGCGTGGCCACCGTGTTCCAGGACGCCGGCCTCTTTCCCTGGCGGACCGCGCTCGAGAACGTGGAGTTCGGCCTCGAGATACAGGGCGTGCCGCGCGAGCGGCGCCGCGCCGTCGCCACCGAGCTGCTGGGTCCGCTCGGCCTGCGCGAGTTCGCGTCCAAGTATCCGCGCGAGCTGTCGGGCGGCATGCGGCAGCGCGTGGCCATCGGGCGCGCGCTGGCCATCGACACGCAGATCGTGCTGATGGACGAGCCCTTCGGCGCGCTGGACGAGCAGACGCGCCTGCTCATGGGCGAATGGCTGCTCGACATCTGGCGGCGCACGCGCAAGACGGTGGTGTTCGTCACGCACAGCCTGCACGAGGCGCTGGCCCTGTCGACGCGCGTGGTGGTGATGACGGCGCGGCCCGGACGGATCAAGAGCGTGCTGGAGCTGCCGATGCCGTACCCGCGCGCCATGGAGTCGCCGGCGATGGCGGCCCTGCGCGCGCAGCTGTGGGACGAGATTCGCGATGAGTCCCGGCGCGCCATGGGGGAGCGCTGACGTGCGCGTGCTCGCGCTGCGGGCGGCCATCCTGGCGGCGTTCCTGCTCGCGTGGGAGGGCGCGGCGCGCGCGGCCAATCCGTTGCTGTACGTGCCGCCCTCGGCGGCGCTGCCGGCGCTGGGCCGGCTGCTGACCCTGGACTCCTATCCCGACCTGGTCCCGAGCCTCCTGCTGACGCTGCGCGAGATCGTGATCGCGTACGGGCTGGCCATCGCCGCCGGGCTGGGCTGCGGGGCCGCCCTCGGCCTCAACCGCGTCATCGGGCGCGCCTACGCGCCGATCGTGGGCGCGCTCTATGCGGTGCCGGCGGTGGTCTGGTACCCGTCGCTCATGCTGTTCTTCGGTCTCGATGCCGCATCCAAGATCGCATTCGGCTTCCTGCTGGGATTCTTCCCGATCACGCTGGCGGTGCTGGCCGGCATCCGTCAGGTGAACCCGCACATGCTCGCGGTGGCCCGCGCGTTCGGCGCGAGGCCGCCGACGATCTTCGTCAAGGTCATGGTGCCCGCCATGATGTTCACGCTGGTCGGCGGCCTGCGCACGGGGCTGGCGCTGAGCGTGATCGGCGTCATCGTGGGCGAGATCCTCGGCTCGAAGTCCGGGATGGGCTCGCTGATCAACCACGCGTACGGTCTGTTCCGGACGGCCGACTACGTCGCACTCGTCCTGGTCACGCTGACGCTCGTCGTGGGCTCCGACGCCGTGGCCAGCCTCGTCGAGCGACGCGCCCAGCGGTGGAGCGAGTAGCCCTCGGAGGGGGGCTTCGCCCCCCTTCCGACGCCGCTCGTACGCCTCGCGGCGTACTCGCGGCTGCCTCCCCCCAGGAGGATTGCGGCGGCAAAGCCGCCGCTCGAAAGCGGTGAATGATGAACGCTGAGGCTGTACGTGTGCGGTTGCTCCAGGTCGGAAGCATCGGGGTCTTGCTGGGGGCCTGGGAGGCGATCGCGCGGGCTGGGTGGGTGGATCCGTTGTTCGTGCCGGCGCCGAGCGCGGTGGCGGGGGCGTTCGTGCGGATCGGACGGAGCGCGCTCGCGGGCCTCGGCGACACGCTGCTCAAGACGGCGGTGGCCTACGTGCTGTCGGTCGTGTTCGGCGTGGCGTTCGGGATCGCCATTGGCTCTGTTCGCGCGCTGCGCGAGGTGCTGAGCCCGTTCGTGGTGGCCGTGTACGGCATGCCGAAGATCCTCGTGCTTCCGTGGATCGTCCTCATCTTCGGCTTCGGCACCGCGCCGGCGATCGTGTACGGCACCATCCACGGCTTCTTTCCGATCCTGGTGCTGGTCATCGGCGGCGTGCGCGACGTGGACCGCACGCTGGTGACCGTGGCGCGCGCCTTCGGCGCCTCCACCTGGCAGCTCTACTGGAAGGTGCTCCTGCCGGCGATCGTGCCAACCGTCCTGGCCGGCATGCGCCTGGGCATCGTCTTCTGCCTGCTCGGCGTCCTCATCGTCGAGATGTTCGCCGGGGTCCGGGGCATGGGCCACGTCATGGGCTCGCTCGCCAACGGCTTCCAGGCCCCCGAGCTCTTCGCCGCCACCGCCCTCGTCTCCGCCGCCTCCATCGCCATCGTCCTCGCCCTCGATACCCTCAACGACCGCCTCTCTCACTGGCGCGGCTGACGGCCCATTCGCGGCAGTTCGACTGCCGTAATTGGTCACTTACTGCCCGGAGGCTCTACCTGGACCGAGTCGTTATTGACCGGCATCACCCCCAGACCGATCCGTAACTAGCTGGAAAGCCGTTCCGCTTCCTGCCTGGTCAGTTTGGAACGCTCGTTGCTCTTATGGCCCGCCCGGAGGACGACGCAGTCAACGTGATCACCTGGAGCCAGTTCGGAGCCTACGCCTCGGTGGCCCTGACGATCTTCGCCGGCGGCGTGGGCATCTGCTGGCTCGTGCTCTGGAGGCATTGATCCGACGAGCATTGGGCTCGGCTGCGCGCCGCGACGCACGGCACGGAGGAACGCGATGGCAGTGGTAACGACGACGACGACGACCAGGGTGGCGCCCGCGACGAGCCGGAGCATGATGCCCCCGGTGGCCACGGTGTTCCGGGCGCCCGACGGCGGCCTGCACCACAGCCGCTGCGCCAGCCGGATGGACTTCATGGGCCGCCGGGCCGGCCTCGAGCTCGACTTCTATTGCCTCATCTGCTGTGAGCACGTCACGGTGACGCCGTACGTGCTGTCCCGGCTCCCGGAGCCCGCGGGCTTCACGCCGGCTCGGGCGCGCTGACCCGCGAGCGCCGCACGCGAGCCTGCACGTCGCGCACGACGTCGCGCTCGAGGTCGATGGTGACCTCGTGCTCCTCGGCGTCCCAGTGCTCGACGGTCGCCATGAAGCCGAGCGCGCGGCGGCGGCTCGGCACGAGCCGCCGGCCGCGATAGACGAGCGTCTTCTCCTCGGGCGCCGTCAGGCGCGAGTGCTCCTCGACCTGGTTGCCCAGCAGCCGCAGCACTTCCTCGTGGGTGGTCCGGCCCGGCACGATCCGGCGTAGCATCTCGGCGTCGAGCACGACCCCCGTCGTGCGCACCTTCGGCGCTTCCTTCACACCGCCGAACTGCAGCCGTCCCGCCCAGCGCTTGCTCAGCCGCTCGGTCACGTTACGCACGAGCACGCCGGCGCCGTTGCCGAGCGCGAAGAAGAGCGCGGGAATCAGCAGCGGCGCCCACGATTGCAGCCCGCTGAAGTAGCCGAACTGGATGGTCAGCACCTGCGGCTGCAATCCCTCGGAGCGGTCGAGGAAGAGCGAGACGGTGTCGGTGTTGTCCTGCGTCTCGCTGAGTTGCCGCCGCGCCGACTGGGGAAAGAGCTCGTCGATCTTGAGGTGATCGGCCTTCGAGAAGTTCACGATGAGCTGGGCCGGATCCTCGGCCAGCTTGATCACGCGGTCGCGGTGCTGAAAGTACATGGGGAAGACCGCGCGCTGGCGGACCTCGTTGAACGACAGCACCAGGCGGTAGCGCGGGCCCCAGAACGTGCGCTCGAACCACGTGCCGGGCTTGGGCTTGATGAGGCCCTTGGCCGTCATCGACAGGCGGATGACGTACACCGGATTGGCGAACTTCGGATTCCACGGGATGCGCAGCCAGGTCGCCGGCGAGCTCAACCCCAGCGCGCCGCCCTCGCGCACGAAGGTCACGAAGGCCGCGCCGCCGGGCAGCGGCTCGGGTTTCCGCTCGCCGACCTGGTAGGCGTTCCGCGCCGTCAGCGCCACGCGGCCGGTGCCGATCACGCTGAAGCCGCGGTCGGCGACGTCTTTCTCCAGCGCCGCATCGCCGGGACCGAGGCCTGGCTCGGCGAGGACCTCGCCCGGCCACAGCAGGTACAGGTCCTGCTCGGCCACGCTCTGGCCCGGCGGCACCACGATGGAAAAGCTGATGTCGACCTTGGGCGGCCCGAGCGTGGGCTCGACGGTGGCGCGCAGGAAGAGGGGACCGAGCGTGAACGCCGGCGCGGGATGCTCGGCGAAGAAAATCTGGGCGTGGGCGACACCGGGCGCCGCCGCGAGCAGCAGCGCGGTGAGCACCCACGCCCGGAGGATCATCCGCCGAGCTTCACCGGGGCGAACTCGCGGGCGACGTGCTCCTCGATCGGCAGCCGCTTCTTGATGACGGTGTGCTCGAGGAGCGTGTCCTGCATGGAGCGCAGCGCTTCCATGCTGACGGTGCCGTCGTGCGACATGAGGCCGCCGGAGATCTTGTGGGCCGCCAGCACCGCCTCCGTGGACCAGCCGATCTTCTTGGCCACGATCTCGGCGGCGTCGTTGGTGTGCTCGGCCATGAACTTGATGGCGCTGAAGATGCCCTTCATCGCCTTGCGGATCTCGTCGCCCTGCTTCTTGATGCCGTCCTCGGACACGTACTGCACCTGGCTGATCCAGCGCGGGGTGACCTTGTCCAGCCGCATCAGCACCTTCGACTTGCCGGCGAGCTGGGTGACGGCGCCGCCGTCGCCCCACACGAAGCCGTGGATCTCCTTGCGCGAGAGCGCGGCGAGCTGCGCGTCGAGGCCGCCGAGGCCGACGATCTTCACGTCCTTGTCGGGATCCCAGCCCTGCGCCTTGGCCACCATGCGCGCGAACACCCAGGTGGTAGAGCCGGCCGAGGTGACGCCGATGGCCTTGCCCTTGAGGTCGCCGACGCTGGCGACGTCGGGCGCGACGTTGAACGTGAAGTGGTTGCCCTCCGTGTGGGTGGCGACCATCTTGAGCGGCATGCCGGCCTCGCGGAACACGAGGATGTCGGTGGAGCCGGCGGCGCCGAGCAGGATCTCGCCGCCGATGACGGCCTTCACCAGATTGGGGCCGCCGCGGAACGGCACGAACTCCACGTTGAGGTTCTCGGTGCGGAAGAAGCCCTTCTCGACGCCCACGATGAAGGGCCCGGCCAGCGCGTAATCACCGAGGACGGCGGTGCCGAGCTTCACCGATGTCTGGGCGTGCACGGCTGGCGCCAGCGCCCCGGCGACGGCCGCGCCGGAGGCGGTGAGGAGAAAGTGACGCCGGCTGATGGATGACATGGACACGCCCTCCTTGGCGATGGTACGTTACGCAGCACTCAGTTGCGAGAGTACAACCTCCGCCGAATCATGCACAAATCTCGATGACCAGCGCGCCGGTCACCTATCGGGTCGCCGACGGTGTGGCGTGGATCACGCTGAACCGGCCCGCCGTCCTCAACGCGCTCGATCTGCCGCTCACGGCCGCCCTGGCCGACGCCGCCGAGGCCGCCGCGGCCGATCCGGACGCGACCCTCGTGATCGTGCGGGGTGCCGGCCGCGCGTTCTGCTCGGGGATGGATCGCACGGCGCTCGCCGCGGGTTCCATCGGCGAGGCGTTTCACCGCGCGTGGGTGCGCGCGCTCAATCGCCTGGAGGACATGCCGAAGGTCAGCCTCTGTGTGCTGCATGGCTACTCGATCGGCGGCGGCCTGCAGATCGGGCTCGCCTGCGATCTCCGGCTGGCCGCCGACGACGCGGTGCTCGGGCTCGGCGCCTCGAGCCACGGCATCATCCCCGACGGGGCCGTACTGCGCCTGGCCCGCCTCATCGGTCTCGCGCGCGCCAAGGAGCTGGCGCTGCTGAACGAGCACGTCACCCCGGCGGCGGCGCTGGCCATGGGCCTGATCAACTGGGTCTGCCCGGCCGCGGGCGTCGAGGCGGCGCTGGCGTCCATCATCGGACGCGTGCGCGAGCAGGCGCCCACGGCCAACGCGCACATCAAGCGGCTGCTTCAGGAATCGTTCCACCGAGACCCGCGCGCCGCCGTCGAGGACGTCATGGCCGCCGAGCTCGAGTGCCTTGCCTCGTGGGAGACCGACGAAGCCAACCGCGCGTGGCGTGAGCAGCGGACGGAGCCGACGACCTTCTATCCCAGGCCACCCACGAAATGACCCGACCTGACGGCTCCGCTACCAGTGACACGATCCTCGAGACGCACGGGCTCACCAAGGAGTTCCGCGGCTTCATCGCGGTGAAGCGCGTCGATCTGCGCGTGCGGCGCGGGAGCATCCATGCGCTGATCGGCCCCAACGGCGCCGGCAAGACCACCTGCTTCAACCTCCTCACCCACTTCCTCACGCCGACCGCCGGCCGCATCGTGTTCAACGGGCGCGACATCACCGGCAGCCGCCCCGCCGACATCGCGCGCCTCGGGCTCGTACGCTCCTTTCAGATCTCCGCCGTCTTCCCGCACCTCACGGTGCTGGAGAACGTACGCATCGCGCTCCAGCGGCGCCGCGGCGCCTCGTTCGATTTCTGGCGCTCCGAGCGCGTGCTCGAGGGCCTCAACGGCCGTGCGCGCGAGCTGCTGGAGGCCGTCGGCCTCACGCCATTCGCGTCCACCACGGCGGTGGAGCTGCCGTACGGCCGCAAGCGCGCCCTGGAGATCGCCACCACCCTGGCCCTCGATCCCGAGATGATGCTGCTCGACGAGCCCACCGCCGGCATGACCCACGAGGATGTCACGCGCATCTCGGCGCTCATCAAGACGGTGGCGAAGAACCGGACCGTCCTGATGGTGGAGCACAACCTCCACGTCGTGGAGGACCTCTCGGACACCATCACCGT
>JBKPRI010000373.1:0-6431 GCA_046734515.1 Candidatus Methylomirabilota bacterium
TACTCCTCGCGCGTGCGCGACCTGATCAAGTTCATCGGCAAGTCGCTCTAGCCGCGTGAAGCTGTCGATCGAGGAGCTCGACCTCGGAGGTCGGCGCGTGTTCCTGCGCGCCGACCTCAACGCGCCGCTCGACAAGGGCGCCGTCTCCGACGACACGCGATTGCGCGGTGTCCTTCCCACCATCCAGCACGCGCTCGATCGCGGCGCCTCGGTGGTGCTGGCCTCGCACCTGGGGCGCCCGAAGGGTGGCCCGGACCCGAAGTACTCGCTGAAGCCCGTCGCCGACCATCTCGCCACGCTGCTCGGGCGGCCGGTGCCGCTGGCGCCGGACTGCGTGGGGCCCGAGACGTCGACGCTGGCGGCCGCGCTGCAGCCCGGGCACGTCCTGTTATTGGAGAACCTCCGCTTCCATCCGGAAGAGGAAGCCAACGACGACGGGTTCGCCCAGCGCCTGGCCGGGCTGGCCGACGTCTACGTCGACGACGCCTTCGCCGCCGCGCATCGCGCGCACGCCTCCATCGCCGCCATCACGCGCCACCTCAAGCCGGCGGCGGCGGGCCTGCTGATGAAGCGCGAGCTGGAGGCGCTCACGCGCATTCTCGACGCGCCCGAGCGTCCGCTGGCCGCCGTGCTCGGGGGCGCCAAGGTCTCCGACAAGATCGCGCTGGTCGAGCACCTGCTCGCGCGCGTGGACGCGCTGCTGATCGGTGGCGGCATGGCCTTCACGTTCCTGCGCGCGCTCGGGCACTCCGTGGGCAAGTCGCTGGTGGAGCCGGATCGCATCGAGATGGCGCGCGCCTCGCTGGAGACGGCCCGGCGCCGCGGCGTGCAGGTGGTGCTGCCGGTGGACGCGGTCGTGGCCGACGGCCTCGACAGCCCCTCGGGCCGCGCGGTGTCGATCCGCGAGATCCCGGACCACCAGATGGGGCTCGACATCGGCCCGCTCACGGTCGACCGGTTCGCGGCCACGCTCAAGACCGCCAAGACCATCGTGTGGAACGGGCCGATGGGCGTGTTCGAGAAGCCGCCCTTCGCGCAGGGCACCGTGGCGCTCGGGCGGGCGGTGGCCGAGTCGTCCGCGTTCTCGGTGATCGGCGGCGGTGACACGGTGGCGGCGGTGAACCAGGCCGGCGTGGCCGATCGCATCGGCTACATCTCGACGGCGGGCGGCGCCTTCCTGGAGTTCCTCGAGGGCCGCGCGCTGCCCGGTGTGGACGCGCTCACGGACGCCTGATGCGCACGCATCTCGTCATCGGCAACTGGAAGATGAACGGCACGCTGGCCGAGGCCCGCGCGCTGGCCACCGCGCTGCGCGATGGGCTCAAGCGTCCCGGCCGCGTGGAAGTGGCGGTGTGCCCGCCGGCCACCGCGCTCGCCGCCGTCGGTGAGATCCTGGCCGGCAGCCCGATCGCGCTCGGCGCGCAGAACGTTCACCCCGAAGCCTCCGGCGCGCACACCGGCGAGATCGCGCCGCCGATGCTGGTGGAGCTCGGGTGTCGCTTCGTGCTGTGCGGCCACTCCGAGCGCCGGCACGAGCTCGGCGAGACCGACGAGTTCGTCAACCGCAAGGTGGCGGCGGCGATCCGCCACGACCTCACGCCGGTGCTCTGCATGGGGGAGACCGCCGAGGAGCGCCGGCAGGGCCTGACGTTCACGACCGTCGAGGGCCAGCTCCGAGCGGGGCTGGCCGGTCTCGACGGCGCCGCGCTCGCCAAGTGCGTGCTGGCCTACGAGCCCGTGTGGGCGATCGGCACCGGCGTCAACGCCACACCGGCCCAGGCCGCCGAGGTCCACGGCTACCTGCGCGGGCTCCTGTCGGAGATCGGCTCCAAGGAGATCGCCCAGGGCGTGCGCATTCTCTACGGCGGCAGCGCGAAGGCCGAGAACATCGACTCGTTGCTGGCCGAGCAGGATATCGACGGCGGGCTGGTGGGCGGGGCGAGCCTCAGCGCGCC
This sequence comes from Candidatus Methylomirabilota bacterium, assembly GCA_046734515.1. Taxonomy (GTDB): domain Bacteria; phylum Methylomirabilota; class Methylomirabilia; order Rokubacteriales; family CSP1-6; genus AR5. The sequence continues at coordinate 1,956 of JBKPRI010000373.1, forward strand.
CGGCTTCATCGCCATCGCAAGGAAGGCGGCGCGCGGCGCCGCGGCAAGAGGGGAATAGCTCGATGGTCATCGCGCTCACCGTGCTCCACGTGCTCATGTGCTTCGCCATCATCGCGATGGTGCTGTTCCTACAGAGCGGCAAGGGCGCGGACATCGGCTCGGCCTTCGGCGGCGCCGGCAGTCAGGCCGTCTTCGGCTCGATGGGGACGCCCACCGTGGTCGGCAAGATCACCGCGGTCGTGGCGATCCTGTTCACGATCACCTCGTTCAGCCTGGCGCTGCTGGGTGGCGAGCGCTCGAGCTCGGTCGTGCGCGAGCCGGTTCCGGCCACCGCGCCCGCGACTCCGGCGCCGGCCACGCCCGCGCCTTCGACCACGCCCGCGCCGGCCACGCCGAGCGCGCCGGCTCCCGGAAAATAACGCGGCGCGGACAGGTATCAGGAGGTTTCCCCGATGTGGCATCGTCTCGGTCTCGCGTTCGTGCTGCTGGTGTTCGTCGCCGGCTGTAACGGGGAAACCGGGCCCGGCGTCAGCGAGAAGCCGCTCCAGATCGCGGCCGACACGAAGACCGCCACCGACGCCAAGGGCGGCGACCGCAAGGCCCCTGCACCCGACTACGGTGACACGCGCATCGAGGCGTCCATCGGCAACGTGTCCGGCCTCATCCCCAACCTCACGAGCGACAGCGCCTCGCACGAGGTCGGCAACTTCATGTACAACGGCCTCATCACGCTGGGCCGTAACCTCGAGATCGTCCCCGAGCTGGCGAAATCGTGGGAGTTCAGCAAGGACTGCCTGACGCTGGATTTCACGCTCAACGAGGGCGTGAAGTGGCACGACGGCAAGCCGTTCAGCGCCTCCGACGTGGTCTTCACCTTCGAGACCACCATGGACGCGAAGACGCCGAGCCCCTACAAGTCCGACTTCCAGGACGTCGACAAGGTGGAGGCGCGGGGCCCGAACCAGGTCCGCGTCACCTACAAGCGTCCGTATGCGAAGGCGCTGCAATCGTGGAGCCTGGCGATGCTGCCTCGCCACCTGCTCGAGCAGTGGGTGAAGGACGGCAAGCTTCGCGAAGCGCCGCAGAACTGGACGGCGCCCGTGGGAACCGGCCCCTACCGCTTCAAGGAGATGAAGAGCGGCGACAAGGTGGTCGTCGTCGCCAACCAGGATTACTTCAAGGGTCCGCCGCGCATGGCCCGCATCGTCTACCGCATCATCCCGAGCCAGGCCACGATCTTCCTCGAGCTGAAGGCCAAGAGCGTGGACGTCGCCTCGCTCACGGCCCTCCAGTACGCGCGCCAGACCGAGTACCCGGCGTTCGAGAAGGCCTACAACAAGTTCCGGTACCCCGGAACGGGTTACACCTATTTAGGCTTCAACCTCAAGGACCCGCGCTTCGCGGACCGCCGCGTGCGCCGGGCCTTCGCGCACGCGATCAACAAGCAGGAACTGCTCGACGGCGTCGTGCTCGGCCTCGGGCGCGAGGCCACCGGCCCGTTCCGGCCCGGCACCTGGGCCGAGAATCCGGACGTCAAGGGCTTGCCCTTCGACCCCAAGCGCGCCGTCGCGCTGCTGGCCGAGGCCGGCTGGAAGGAGCGCAACGGCGACGGCCTGCTGGTGAAGGACGGCGTGCCGTTCACGTTCGAGCTGCTGACGAACCAGGGCAACGACGAGCGCAAGAAGGTGGCCGAGATCATCCAGGCCAAGCTGCGCGAGATCGGCGTCGGCGTCGAGATCCGGATGCTCGAGTGGGCGGCGCTGCTCAAGGAGCACATCAAGAAGCGCCAGTTCCAGGCCATCATCCTCGGGTGGGGTACCGGCCCCGATCCCGACCAGTACGTGGTCTGGCACTCCTCGCAGATGGGCCCGGACCAGCTCAACCACATCTCGTACGCCAACCCCGACGCCGACGCCCTGCTGGAGGCCGGCCGGTCGTCGTGCGTGCAGGCCGATCGCGTGCGCTACTACCGCCGCCTGCACCAGGTGCTCGCCGACGACCAGCCGCTGGTGTTCCTCTACTGGCGCGACTCCCTGCCGGTCGTCGCCTCGCGCATCCACGGGATCCTGCCCGGCCCGGCCGGGATCGGCTGGAACTTCACGGACTGGTTCGTGCCCAAGCAGCTACAGCGCTACACGTCCGGCTGACGCGGCCCGCGCTTCGATTACAATAGCGGGCCCATGCTCGCGTACGTCGTCCGGCGCCTGTTCCTCGCCGTACCGCTCCTGCTCGGGATCACGTTCGTGTCCTTCCTGGTCATCCATCTGGCGCCGGGCGATCCCGTGCAGTCTCTGGCGGGCGGCGACATGACGATGACCCACGACCCCAAGCAATACAAGCAGCTCGTCGAACTGTACGGGCTCGACAAGCCCCTGCACGTGCAGTACTGGAACTGGTTGAATCGCCTTGCGCGTCTCGACTTCGGCCGCTCGTTCGGCCCGCACGCCCGCCCGGTGCTCGGCATGATCGCCGAGCGGCTGCCCATCACGCTGCTGCTCAACATCGTCGAGATGCTCATCATCGTGGCCGCCGCGGTCCCCATCGGCGCGCTGTCGGCCACGCGCCAGTACTCGACCTTCGACAAGGTGACGACCGTCTTCGTCTTCATCGGCTTCGCGACGCCCGAGTTCTGGCTGGCCCTCCTGTTGATGATCCTGTTCGGCGTGCAGCTCGGCTGGCTGCCCATCTCCGGCCTGCGCTCGATGAACTGGGAGTACCTGTCGTTCTGGCAGCAGCAAGCCGACTTCCTGAGTCACGTCACGCTGCCGATCGTGGTGGCCACCTTCGGCGGGCTGGCGGGATTCTCGCGCTACATGCGGCAGAGCATGCTGGAGGTGGTCCGCCAGGACTACATCCAGTCGGCGCGGGCCAAGGGGCTGGCCGAGCGGGTGGTCATCGGCAAGCACGCCCTGCGCAACGCGCTGCTGCCCATCGTGACCATTCTCGGCCTGTCGCTGCCCACGCTCATCGGCGGCAGCGTCATCGTCGAGTCGATCTTCGCCATCCCGGGCATGGGCCAGCTGATGGTGCAGGCCGCGTTCGAGCGCGACTATCCCGTGCTGATGGGCAACCTCGTCATCGTCGCTTCGATCACGCTGCTCGCGAACCTGGCCGCTGACGTCGCCTACGGCCTCGTGGATCCGCGCATCCGCGTGGGCCGCCGGCGGCGCTGACCATGGGAGGTTTCTGGCGGGCGTTCCGGCGCAACCGGCTGGCGATCATCGGCGGAATCGTCACCGTGTGCCTGGCCCTGCTGGCGCTGGCCGCCCCCGTGATCGCGCCGTGGGACCCGAACCGCCCCGACGTCAAGAAGATCCTGGCCTCGCCCTCGCGCGCGCACGTGGCGGGCACCGATCAGATCGGTCGCGACGTGCTCTCGCGCATGCTGTTCGGCGCGCGCGTGTCGCTGGCGGTCGGCTTCGTCTCCGTCGGCATCGCGACCTTCATCGGCATCGCGCTGGGCTCCGTCGCCGGATACAACGGCGGCACCGTCGACGCGGCCATCATGCGGCTCGTGGATCTCATGCTGGTCTTCCCGCGCTTCTTTCTCCTGCTGGCGGTGCTGGCATTCCTCAAACCGTCGATATGGACGATCATGGTCGTCATCGGCGTGACCGGCTGGATGGGCGTGGCCCGGCTGGTCCGCGCCGAGTTCCTCGCTCTCAAGGAGCGCGAGTTCGTGCTCTGGTCGCAGTCCATCGGCGCGAGCGGGTTCCGCATCATCTGGCGTCACATCCTGCCCAACGCGATGGCGCCCGTGCTGGTGGCCATGACGCTGGGCATCCCCGCCGCCATCCTCACCGAGTCCGGCCTGTCGTTCCTCGGCCTCGGCGTGCAGCCGCCGCACGCGACGTGGGGCAACATCCTGAACGAAGGCAAGGAAGTCATCGAGCTCGCCTGGTGGCTCTCGGTCTATCCCGGCGTGGCGATCCTGATCACGGTGCTCTCCTATAACCTGCTCGGCGAGGGCATCCGCGACGCGCTCGATCCGCGCCTGCGTCAGAGCGGCGGCCGGGTTGGCGGGCGCGGCCGTTGACGGTATACTTCGCAACCGTTCCTCGTGCCGAAGTGGCGGAACTGGCAGACGCGCACGTTTGAGGGGCGTGTGGGGCAACCCGTGGGGGTTCGAGTCCCCCCTTCGGCACCAACCCTCCCCGGCTCGGTGGCCCTCCCTTTGCTCCCTAGTTGCCCATGGACGTCGTCATCAGGGCGTTGCCAGGGCTCGCCGGTGATCCGCCGGGGCGTGTCTACCGCGGGCGTGTCTGCGGCCGTCAGCGGGCGGACGGGACGTGGGAAGGGTGGATGGAGTTCGACGGCGGCGAGGGGACGCCCACGCTGCGGACGCGGCGTGAGACGACGCAGCCCAACCTTGCCGATCTCGAGCACTGGGCCACGGGACTGACGCCCGTCTACGTGGAAGGAGCGCTCCGGCGTGCGCGGCCCGACGAGGATGTCGCGCCGGCGCGGACGCCCGGG
>JBKPRI010000374.1:0-4781 GCA_046734515.1 Candidatus Methylomirabilota bacterium
ACGTCACCGACGGCGCAAGCTGCCGGGCGGCCGTCGCCGCGACCGTCCAGCGCTTCGGCGGTCTCGACGTGCTGCTCTACGGCGCCGCCGACAGCGATCGGACCGCCACCGTGCTGGAGCTGGACGAGGCCGCCTGGGATCGCGTGATCCGGGTCAATCTCACCGGCGCGTTCCTGATGGTCAAGGCCGCGCTGCCCGCGATGATCGCACGCGGCGGCGGCAGCGTGATCCTGATCGCGTCGCAGCTCGGCCGCGTGGCCCAGCCCGGGCGGCCCGCCTACTGCGCCACGAAGGGCGCGCTGATCCAGCTCGCCAAGGTCATCGCGATCGACCACGCCGCCCAGGGCATCCGCGCCAACACGATCTCACCCGGCGCCATCGAGACGCGCCGGATGCTGCGGCGCCACAAGGACATGGCCGAGGCCCGTCAGATGATGGGGCCCAAGCACCTGCTGAACCGGCTGGGGCTGCCGGAGGAGATCGCCCGCGCGGCGGTGTTCCTCGCGAGCGATGCCTCCTCGTTCATGACCGGCAGCGATCTGCTCGCCGACGGCGGCTACACCGCCGTCTGAGCGCGCGCTACGCCGCCTGCGACGCTGCGCGCGGCTTGCTCGGCGCCGCGCTCGGCTCCGAGACTTTCTTGAGCGTGGCGTCGCTCTCCGTCGGCTTCACCTCGCCGCGCTCCACCACGTCGGCCAGGGCCACGATGCCCTGCAGGCAGCCCTCGGGATCCACGACCGTCACGCGCCGGATCTGATTCTCACGCATCAGCTCGGTGGCCTTCTGGATGGAATCAGTGGCCGTACAGCTCACGACCTTGAGGGTCATGCACTCCGCGACCGCCGTCGCGTCCGGCTCGCGCCCCTCGGCCACGACCGTCATGCACAGGTCGCGATCCGTCACGATGCCGACCAGCTTCCGCCGCTCCTGACTCTCGACGACGGGAATCGCGCCCGCGCCGGCATCACGCATGAGGCTCGCCGCGTGCTGCGCGGTATCGGACGGCACGCAGCACAGCGGATCCTTCGTCATCACGTGCTTGACCTTCATGACCCGTCCTCCTTCTTATCTGCGCGTGATTCAGAGGGCCCAAGAGGAGCAACGGGGATGCCAGGCAACGAGGCGGATGGAATATCGACAACGGACCGGCCGCCCCCGAGGGGCGGCCGATCCAGCGCACGGAGGACGATTACTTCTTGGCGAGCTGTCGCTTGGCGGCGGCGACCACCGCCTCCGACGAGAAGCCGAACTTCTTCTGCAGCTCCTTGAGCGGCGCCGAGGCGCCGAACGTCTTCATGCCGATGGCCTCGCCGCTCTCGCCGACGTAGCGGTGCCAGCCGAAGGTCGAGGCCTGCTCGATCGACACGCGCGCCTTCACCGAGGGCGGCAGCACGCTGTCCTTGTAGGCCTGGTCCTGGTGCTCGAACAGCTCCCACGAGGGCATGCTGACCACGCGGGCCTTGATGTTCTCCTTGGTGAGCTGCTCGTACGCGCCCATGGCGAACTGCACCTCGCTGCCGGTGGCCATGAGGATGACGTCGGGCTTGCCGCCCGGCGCATCGGCCAGCACGTACGCGCCCTTGGCCACGCCCGCCGCCGGGGCGTACTTGCCGCGGTCGATCGTCGCCATCGCCTGCCGCGAGAGCACAAGCACGACGGGCTCGTGCTTGATCTGCATGATGACCTTCCACGCCTCGATCACCTCGTTGGGATCGCCCGGCCGCAGCGTGATAACGCCGGGGATGGCGCGCAGCGAGGCCAGGTGCTCGATCGGCTGGTGCGTGGGGCCGTCCTCGCCGACGCCGATCGAGTCGTGGGTGAAGATGAAGATCGACGGAATCTCCATGATGGCGGCCAGCCGCATCGGCGTCCGCATGTAGTCGCTGAAGATCATGAAGCCGGAGCCGCAGTTGCGGATCTTCGAAAGCGCCATGCCGTTGATGATGGCGCCCATGGCGTGCTCGCGGATGCCGTAGTGCAGGTTGCGCCCGCCGTAGCTCTCGGCCGTGAAGTCGCCGGCGCCCTCGAAGGTCAGCCGCGTCTTGGTGGACGGCGCCAGGTCGGCCGAGCCGCTGAGCAGCCACGGCACGTTCTGAGCGAGCGTGTTGAGCACCTTGCCGGAGACGTCGCGGCCCGCCGCGCCCTTGGGATCGGGCGGGTACGGCGTCAGGCCCTTGTCCCAGCCCGCGGGCAGCTCGCGCCGCTGCATGCGCATGCCGTGCTCGGCCAGGTCCGGGTACTTGCCCTTGTAGTCGTCGAACAGCTTCAGCCACTTCGTACGCAGGTCCTTGCCGCGGGCGCCCATGCCCTTGGCGAAGTGCTCGCGGACGCCGTCGGGCACCAGGAACTTCTCGTTCTCAGGCCAGCCGTAGTTGCGCTTGGTGAGCTTGATCTCTTCCTCGCCGAGCGGCTCGCCGTGGGCGGCGTGCGTATCCTGCTTGTTCGGCGAGCCCCACGCGATGTGGCTGTCCACGATGATCAGCGTCGGGCGCTCCTGCTCCTTCTTGAACGTGTTGAACGCGCGCTCCAGCATCTCGAGGTCGTTCGCGTCGCCGACCCGCGTGACGTTCCAGCCGTAGGCGATGAACCGCGTGGCCACGTCTTCGCTGAAGGCCCACGACGTGTTGCCCTCGATGGTGATCTTGTTGTTGTCGTAGACCCAGCAGAGGTTGGAGAGCTTCAGGTGGCCGGCCAGCGAGGCCGCCTCGCCCGAGAGGCCTTCCATCATGCAGCCGTCGCCGGCGAGCGCGTACACGTCGTAGTCGAACATGTCGAAGCCCGGCCGGTTGAAGTACTTGGCCTGCCACTTCGCCGCGATCGCCATGCCGACGCTGGTGGCCACGCCGTTGCCGAGCGGACCGGTCGTGGTCTCGACGCCCGACGTCCAGCGGTACTCGGGGTGGCCCGCGCACTTGCTGTCGAGCTGGCGGAAGCGCTTGATGTCGTCGAGCTTGACCGACAGCTCGCCGAGTCGCTCGTACTGGGGATTGACGGCCTTCACGCCGGCCAGGTGCAGCAGCGAGTAGATGAGCATCGAGGCGTGGCCGCAGGAGAGCACGAAGCGGTCGCGGTTCGGCCAGATCGGGTCGTCCGGATCGAACCGCAGGAAGCGCTGCCAGATCGTATAGGCCACGGGCGCCAGCGCCATGGGCGTGCCCGGGTGACCGGAATTAGCCGCCTGCACGGCGTCCATCGACAGCGTCCGGATCGTGTTGACGACGAGCTGATCGAGGCGCTCTTGCTCTGTGGTGGCGGCACTCTTGACGGCACTACTCATAAAGACTCCCTCCAAGGCGCCGATGGTGACGTGCCGGCGGGGGCCTTGTCAATGCTTTACCCGCGCGAGGTTGCGTGCGGTGGGGTGCGAGTGGCGGCGATCGTGGGCGACGTCAGCCGACGCGCGCCCGCAGGGCGCGGAGGCCGGCGCCGGGGCGCGCCGCCTGGTGGCCGAGCTCTCCGGTGACGATCGCCAGCGAGACGCCATAGATGAGATGCGCGGTGGCGTTGACCGCGGTTTCCTTCCAGGTCCCGTGCCACGGCGCACGCGTGATGCCGAGCGCGGGCGCGATCACGCCAAACGCCGCGGCCCAGACGGCCAGCCCGAAGAGCGCGCCGCCGGCGAGGGCAGGCCGCACGCCCGGCTCGACGCGCGCACCGTAGACGGCGCCGCCGGCAGCGCTCACGGCTGCGTGCACCCCGGCGGCCAGGACGTGGTGCGCCGCATTGTCATCGCGGTGTGGCGAGGTGCCGGTCAGCCACGCCTTCGTGGCCTGCGGCGGCGTGACGTCGATCAGCCCCCAGCGGCGCGCGGCCAGCCGCAGGACGGTCATGCACCCGGCCCCGGCCACCCCGGCCAGCGCGCCATCGACGATTGCCGTACGGCGTGTCATCGGGGTCCTCGACAGCAACTCCAATGCCGCCGGGCTACGCGGCGCGGCCGGCCACGGCGGGCATCTCGAATACCGAGGGATCGGGTACTTCGTCGGTCACGCGCACCGTCACGGCTCCCGAGGTCACGCGGCTGTCCACGCCGGCGCTGCCCGCCGCGTCGCGCCGGCGGAAGCGCAGGTCCACGCGCGCGTCGCCCACCGTGACGCCGCCCAGCGTGAGCTCGGTGATGCCCCTCGGCAGCCGCGAGCGCACCACGTGGAGCACGCCGGCGGGCGCATCGGCCTGCAGCCCCAGGAGATTCCAGAGCGCGTGCGGCAGACTGCCGGCCGCCCACCCCTGCGGGCTGCATGCCACCGGATAGCGCACGGGCTCGTTCTCGGCGTCGCTGCGCGGATGGCCGCAGAACAGCTCGGGCAGGCGGAAGTCGCGGAAGCGCGTGGCGGCCTCGAACACACCGTCGAAGATGCGCAGGGCCGGCTCGGCCAGGCCGTAGCGCAGCAGGCCGGAGACGATGAGGGCGTTGTCGTGAGGCCACACGCTGCCGAGGTGATAGCTCATGGGGTTGTAGGCGACCGCGCCGGACGACAGCGTGCGCACGCCCCATCCGGAGAACATCTCGGGCTCGAGCAGCCGCGCCGCCACCCGCGCGGCGCGCGCCGGCTCCGCGATGCCGCCCCACAGCACCTGGCCCGCATTGGAGGCCATGACCGCGGCCGGGCGCCCTTCCGCCTGGCGCGCCAGCACGTACGAGCCGAGCGCCTCGTGCCAGAAGTCGCGCTCGAAGCGCCCGCGGAGCGCCTCGGCCTGCCGCTCGAGCGCCGCGGCGCCCGCCGCATCGCCGAGCGCGCGGCGCACCACGGCGATCTGGCGCCACGCACGGAACGCGTACG
>JBKPRI010000375.1:0-3895 GCA_046734515.1 Candidatus Methylomirabilota bacterium
ATTCCGTCGCCAGCGGCGTCATGAACGTCAATGTCGGCTATTCTCGTGTGGTCTGGGAGGATTTCGTCGCTGCGATGCTCCAGAACATGCGACGGACCAGCCGGCGCGGGTTCAGCGTCAACTTCATGAGCGACGTGGCCAAGCAGCGGAGCTTCGCCGAGACACCGACGCGCAAGGGCTTCGCGAGCAAGGACCCGCGCGGCTGGGCGGAGTTCCTGCGCCACGTGCTCGACCACTCCGGGCTCGGCTCGGCGCTGACCACGCGCGGCGTGATGATCAAGCGCAAGACCATCTTCGAGCTGGAGCCCGAGCTGAAGAAGCTGAACGTGCCCTCGCTCGTCATCGTGGGCGACCAGGACGAGCCGTGCCTCGAGCCCGGGCTCTTCATGAAGCGTCACATCCCGCACGCCGGTCTCGTCGTGATGCCGATGACCGGCCACACAGCCAACATCGAGGAGCCCTCGCTCTTCAACCAGACCGTTGCCGAGTTCCTCACGTCTGTCGAAAGTGGTCGCTGGGGTACCTGGAAAGGACAGGGGAAATGAGCCACTACTCGCTCGAGCAGTTCCTGGCCGATACGCGCGCGACGATCAAGAGCAAGGGCATGCCCTCGGGCCTGGCCGAGATCCGCGAGCATCTGGAGAAGCTGCTGGCCAATCCCGAGCTGCTCACGAAGCACCTCGGCGACCCGGTCCCCTATACCGAGCGCACGACCATCGGCCACGACCCCGAGACGGACGTGCACGTGCTGGTCCACGGGCGCCAGAAGGGCGGCAAGTCCGCGGTGCACGACCACGGTCCGTGCTGGGTCGTCTACGGCAACTACAAGAACCCCACCCGGATGCGCCGCTGGCGCCGGCTGGACGACGGCAGCAAGCCCGGCCACGCCGAGGTCGAGGTCCACAAGGACTTCATGAACGAGCCGGGCATGGCCTCCGCCTTCGCCGTGGGCGACATCCACTCCATCGAGTACGGAGACGACACCTTCTTCATCCGCGTCACCGGCGGCGACGTGGAGACGAAGAAGACGAACAAGTTCGACCCGGCGAAGAAGACGGTGGAGGTGGCCGACCGCTCTCGCGGCCAGCGCTGAGCGCGGCGCGCGCCGCTCAGGCCAGCGGGCTGCGCGTGACCGTGTGCGCCTGGAGCACCGGCAGCACCTTGCCGGCGAAGCGGCGGAGCTGCTCGACGAACATCTCGTTCGGCATGGCGCCGCGATTCAGGTTGATCAGCACTGTCGAGGCGCCGGCGTGGTCCGCGTCGGCCAGGATGCGCTCGGCGACCTCGTCGGCGGTGCCCCACGGCCAGTGCTCGGCCAGCCGCTCCACGTCGGCCAGCGTCATGTCGCGGTAGCGCTCGCGCGCGCCGGAGACGAAGGGCAGGTTCTCCGGCCGCATGTAGTCGTAGGAGCCCGCGCTGAGGTACCCGGCGTCGCGCTGCAGATCGGCCTCGGTGATGTTGCCGTGGCTGAACAGCGTCCGGTTGAAGTAGAGCAGGTACGGCCCCGCCTCCTTCACCGCCTGCGCCTTGCTGTCCGCCACGTACGCGCCCGCCTGGATGATCAGGTGATCCGGCGTCAGCCGGTGGCCGTGCGCGGCCAGGCACTTCGCGTAGTAGCGGATGATGTCCTCGCGCACGCCGCGGATCGGCAGCAAGCCCGGCGTGATCGGGATGTCGTGGCGTCCCGCCCACTCGATCGTTTCCTTGCTGCCCGTCACCGGGGTCCACACCGGGGGATGGGGCTGCTGGACCGGCCGCGGCCAGATCGCCACGTTCTCGTAGGACCAGAAGCGGCCTTGATAGGAGAAGACCTCCTCCGTCCACGCCCGCCGGATGATCTCCCACGCCTCCTCGAAGCGGGCGCGGGAGTCCCGCAGCGCGACCTTGTAGACGTTGTGCTCGCGCGGAATACCGCGCGCGAAGCCGGACACGATGCGGCCGCCGGACAGGCAGTCGAGCATCGCCAGCTCCTCGGCCAGCCGTAGCGGATCGTGCAGCGGCAGCAGGTTGCCGTACATCAAGAGCTTGAGCTTTGTGGTCCGCTGCGCGGCGGCCGCCGCCATGATGTTGGGCGAGTTCATCAGGCCGTACGGCGAGGTGTGGTGCTCGTTGAAGCCGACGCCGTCGTAGCCGAGCCGCTCCATCTCTTCCCACGCGCCCAGGTGCTCGGCGTAGGTGCGCACGGCCACCTTGGGATCGAAGTGCCGCCGCGGCAACGGCCACGGCAGCTCGCGCGCGTCCGCTTTCAGATGATCGAGGTGCTCGGCGTAGGGCAACAGGTCGAAGACGAAGACCTTCACCGCGGGAGCCTCAGCGCTTCGGCCGCGGGAACACGAACTTCTGCTCGGCCACCTCCTTGGGCCACACCACGCGTGGCTTCTGGCCGAGAATCTGGATGAGCGCGGTGCTGGCGTTGGGGTTGTCACCGCCCTCGTTGAAGATCACGGGGCCGTTGGAGACCGTCACGCCGTCCTTGAAGCTGGTCTTCTTGATGGCGGCCACGATCGTGTCGGGATCGGTGGAGGCCGCGCGCTCGAGCACGTCGCCGATGAGCTGCATCGCCTCGTAGGCGAAGGCACCGCTGGCGTCGAAGTACCGGCCGTTCGAGCGCTTGGCGAACTCGGCGGCGACCTTCTGCACGGCCGGGCTCTTGTAATTCGGCCACGGCGCCGCGTCCATCACGTGCTCGATCAATTCCTTGAGCTGCTTGATCTGGCCGGGCTCGTAGAGTCCAGGCGCACCGGGGCTGATGATGCCCATGACGTCCACGCGCTGCTTGGCGATCTCCTCCAGCAACAGGATGGCCGTCACCGGGCGCGTGATGGGCGCGATCACGTCGGGCTTCAGCGCCTTGGCGCGCGAGACCTCGGTGGAGAGATCGGAGGCCGTCTCCGGGTACGGGATCATCTCCACGATCTCGAACCCGGGATTCATGGACTTCACCGCCGCCTCGAAGCCCGCGGAGGCGTTCTTGCCGAACAGGTCGTTGGAGTACATGACGACCACGCGCTTGGGACTGACGCCGGCCTCCTTGAAGACCTCCGCCATGTAGCGCGTGGCGTTGCGCCCGAACGCCGTCTGGCCGGGAAAGTTCCGGTAGACGTACTGGATCTTCTGCTGCCCCTCGCGCACGGACTTGGCGATGTTGCCGGTGATCGCATCCACCCCGCTGATGTCGATGATGTAGGGCACGCGGCGCTGCTGGGCCAGCGTCGAGATGCTGGCCACGTGCGCGGAGTGAAACCCGCCCGTCAGCATCTGGGCGCCGGCGCCGATCAGGCGGTCAGCCTCCGAGCGCGCCACATCGGCCTTCGTCTCGCTGTCGGCCAGCAGCAGCTCCAGCTTCGCGCCCCCCTGCGACTTGATGCCGCCGGCCGCGTTGATGGCGTCGGCCGCCATCTGGGCGCCGAGCCGGCAGTCACCGCCCACCTCGGCCATGAAGCCCGTGATCGGGCTCACCACGCCGACCTTGATCGTCTTCGGCTGTGCGTGAAGGCGCATCGGCACGCCGCCGACGATGGCGGTGGTGACGGCCCCCTTGAGAAACGCGCGGCGGCTGCGGCGAACACGATCCATGGGCTCGGCTCCTCCGGCGGGTGAAAGTGGCGCCGATGGTATCACTGTCGCCACAGGCGAGCGTACTGCTCGGCCAGCTCGCCGCGCACCGAGCGCACGTCAGGATGCCGGCGCGCTTCGATGTAGGCGTCGCGTGCCGTTGGGTTGTTGAAGTCCACGCTCCCCTTCACGCAGCACATCAGCGAGCGCGGATCGCGGACGTGCGGCAGCCCGAGCGCGTGCCCGAGCTCGTGCGCCACCACCTGGTAGAGCAGCGTCTCACGGCTCGTCTGCCCGCGCGCGACGGGCTCCACCACGGTGATCCGAACCGGCAGCGCGA
>JBKPRI010000376.1:0-12096 GCA_046734515.1 Candidatus Methylomirabilota bacterium
CCGGTGCCGGAGGTCTCGCCGAGGTTGCCGAACACCATCGACATCACCGTGCAGGCGGTGCCCCACTCGGCCGGGATGTTGTTGATGCGCCGGTACTCGACCGCCTTCTTGCCGAACCACGAGTCGAAGACCGCCTTGATCGCGAGCCGCAGCTGCTCGCGCGGCTCTTGCGGGAAGCCGGTGGTGCTGTGGGCCGCCACGACGTCCTTGAAGCGCTGCACGAGGTCCTTGAGCTCGTGGCCCGGAATCTCGGGATCGCTCTTGATCCCCAGGCGCTTCTTGAGCGCCTCGAACTGCGTGTCGAAATGCTCGCGCCGGATGTCGAGCACGACGTCCCCGAACATGGCGATGAAGCGCCGATAGCAGTCGTAGGCAAACCGCTCGTTGCGCGTGCGGGCGGCCAGGCCTTCGACCGTCGTGTCGTTGAGGCCGAGGTTGAGGACTGTTTCCATCATGCCGGGCATCGACACGCGCGCGCCGGAGCGAACGGAGACCAGCAGCGGATTGGCCGGGTCGCCGAGCGTGAGGCCGGCATCGTGCTGGAGCTTCTCGATCCCCGCGTCGACCTGCTCCCAGAGCCCTTCGGGGAACTGCCGGCCGGTTCGGTCGTACGCGGCCCACGCCTGCGTGGTGATGGTGAAGCCGGGCGGCACCGGGATGCCGAGGTTCGTCATCTCCGCCAGCTCGCAGCCCTTGCCGCCGAGCAGATTGCGCATCAGCGACGAGCCTTCCGCACGGCCGCGACCGAAGGAGTAGACGTACTTCGTCATGGGGCACCCGTCTCCACTCGAGGAGTGACGAAAAAGTCTTTTAATCCTACAGGATGCGTTGCAGTCCTGTCAATTTCCCTCACGCTCGCTCCTCTCGCGCCCAAAAACAAAAGGGCCACGGGTCGCCTCACCCGTGGCCCTTGATCGTTTTCGTGTCGATCACCACGGGCTGGCGTCCTGCCCGTGGCATCCGTCGCGGTGCTAGTCCGCGGATGCTCCGGGCAGGCCCGGCAGCGCCAGGATAATGACTCCCAGCGACGGCACGCGCGGAATCGACGTCATGGTGCCGCGTAGTATACGAAGCGCCCGCCGGACGGTCAAGCTAGGGGCGCCCGCGGCGCGGCGGCGCGACGGCGTCCGGCGGAATGACGAGCCCCTCGACCGCCTCGATGTGATCGAGCATCGCCTTGCGCGCGCCGTCCACGTCGCGCCGGCTGATCGCGGCCAGCACGCGGCGATGGTCCTCGTGCGAGCGCGTGGGCCGCCCCGGCGTGTTGAGCGACTCCTCGCGGCTCTGCGTCAGTAGATCCATGATCGCGTGCGCGATGCGCGTGATGGCCCGGTTGTGGGCGGCGGCCCCGATGGCCGCGTGGAACTGCGCGTCCTGGGCCAGGCCGGTGCGGCCGCCGGCGATCTCCCTGGCCTGCTCCTCGAGGATGCGCTCCATCTCCTGGATCTCCTCGGGCGTGGCGCGGGCCGCAGCCAGTGCGGCCAGCGAGGGCTCGAGCAGGCGGCGCGCCTCGAACAGCTCGCCGATGCCCTCACGCTGCGAGACCATCAGCAGCGCCAGCGGCTCGATCAGCGCGTCGATGGAGACCTGGCGCACGAAGGTGCCTTCACCTGCCCGGATCTCCACGAGGCCGAGGCTCTCGAGGGCGCGCAGCGCCTCACGCACCGAGGTGCGGCTGACCACGAACTTCTCGGCGAGGTCGCGCTCGGGCGGCAGCCGGTCGCCGCCCTTCAGGCGGCCCTCCGCGATCATGGCCTTGACCTGGCGGACGATCTCCTCGTAGATCCGCGTGGACTTGATCGGCGCGAGGTCCATGCCGCTCTCCTCAGATGTTCTCGGGCACCTGACCGTGGGGCCGACGGCTCAGCCGCCAGCCCAGCACCGTGATGACGATCGCCAGGCCGACGGGCAGCGGATGCAGGCTCACGCTGCCGAGGGGGCCGGGCAGATCGTACTCGAAGCCGTGCGCCCAGGCCTGGTCGTGCAGCAGCCGGTCCTCCAGGATCATCTGCCCGGCGACCTTCCCGAGGATGCCACCGCCGAGCCACACGATCCACGCGTAGCGATTCATCAGCCGCGCGAGCCAGCCGGCGCCCCACACCACGATCGGCAGCGACAGCGCGATGCCGAACACGATCAGCACGAAGTCGCCGCGGGCGGCGGCGGCCACCGCCAGCACGTTGTCGAGGCTCATCGTGATGTCGGCCACGATGATGATCCAGATCGCCTCCCACAACGAGGCGCCGTGCCGGACCTCGGACTCCGCCCCGCTCTCCGACTGTACGAGCTTGAAGGCGATCCACACCAGCAGCAGGCCGCCGACCAGCTTGAGGAAGGGCACCTCCAGCAGGTACATCACGATGCCCAGGAACAGCAGGCGCAGCACCACCGCGCCGGCCGCGCCCCACAGCTGGCCGAGCACGCGCTTGTGGCGCGGCAGCGCGCGGACGGCGAGCGCGATGACGAGGGCGTTGTCGCCCGACAGCAGGAGATTCAGGTACCCGATCTGCAGCAGCGCCAGCCAGAAGGCCACGCTGGTCAGCGTGTCGCTCATCGCCTCAGGTCTCGCGGGTCGCCGGGGTGGCGACGGGGCCGCCGCGCAGGCGGCGCCACCACGGCGTGACGACGGGCAGCAGGAAGAAGAGGACCGCGACCGCCATGATCACCCCGGAGATCGGCCGCGTGAAGAAGATCGCGAGCGAGCCCTGCGACATGATGAGGCTCTGGCGCAGGGCGTTCTCGGCCAGATCGCCGAGCACGAGGGCGAGCACCAGCGGGGCCAGCGGATAATCGAGCTTCTTGAAGACATAGCCCATGACACCGAAGATCACCATGTACCAGACGTCGATCATGCTGTTGTGCACGGCGTAGGAGCCCACCGCGCAGATCACGACGATCAAAGGCGTGAGGATTGCGAACGGGATCTTCAAGATCGCCGCGAACAGCGGCACGAAGGCCAGCACCATCACGACGCCGATGATGTTGCCCGTGTACATCGACGCGATGAGTCCCCAGACGAAATCCGGTTTCTCCTTGAACAGCATCGGTCCGGGCTGCAGGCCCCAGATGATCAGCCCCCCGAGCATCACGGCGGCCGTCGGGGATCCGGGAATCCCGAGCGTGATCATGGGCAACATGGCGGCCACGCCCGCCGCGTGCGCGGCCGTCTCCGGCGCTACCACGCCCTCCAGCTCGCCCTTGCCGAAGCGGTCGGCGTTCTTCGAGAAGCGCTTGGCGAAGGCGTAGCTCATGAATGAGGCCGGCGTGGCACCGCCCGGCTTGAACCCCATCCAGAAGCCGATGAAGGAGCCGCGCACGAACGTGCGCCAGTAGCGCGGCAGGATCTTCCAGGTCTCGAGCACGACGCCGAGCTTCATGCCGGTGTGGGCCCCCTGGAACGACAACCCCTCCTCGACCGAGAGCAGGATCTCGCCGATGCCGAAGAGCCCGATGACGGCCACGATGAAGTCGAAGCCCTTCATCAGCTCGGTGACGCCGAAGGTCATGCGCAGCTGCCCCGTGACGATGTCGAGGCCGACCGCGGCCAGGATGAAGCCGAGCAGGATCGACACCAGCGACTTGAGCGGGTTGCCGCCGCCCAGCCCCACGAACGACGAGAAGGTCAGCAGCTGGATGGCGAAGAACTCCGGCGGGCCGAACTTGAGCGCGATCTCGGCCAGGATCGGCGCGAACAGCGTGATGAGCACGATCGAGAACAGCGCGCCCACGAAGGACGACGTGAACGCCGCCGTCAGCGCCTGGCCGCCCTGCCCCTGGCGCGCCATGGGATACCCGTCGAACGTGGTGGCGACCGACCACGGCTCGCCCGGAATGTTGAACAGGATCGACGTGATGGCGCCGCCGAATAGCGCGCCCCAGTAGAGCGAGGTCAGCAGGATGATGGCCGAGGTCGGCGGCATCGTGAACGTCAGCGGCAGCAGGATCGCCACACCGTTGGCGCCGCCCAGACCCGGCAGCACGCCGATGATGGTGCCGAGCATGATGCCGACCACGGCCACGAACAGGTTGAACGGGGTGACGGCGATCTGGAAGCCGAGGAGGATGTTCTCGAAGCCCATCGCTCAGAGCCCCAGCCAGGCCTCGAGCGGGCCCTTGGGCATGGGCACCAGGAACCAGCGCTCGAAGATGACGAAGGTGACGACGGGAATCCCGAGCGCGAGTACCGCGATGGCCAGCCAGCCGTGGCGGCCGACCCAGCGCATGTAGAACGCGATGTAAATCGCCGCCGCGACGTAGAGGCCGGCCATCTCGGTGACCAGCACCATGGCCGTGGCGGGCACCAGCACCGAGAGCACGGGACGAAGCTGCGCGCGGCTGACGAAGGGCTTGTCGCTGCGCTGGCGGAGCGCCTGCAGCAGGATGAGCCCGCAGGCGACGACCATGGCCACCGCCAGCCAGAACGGGAAGAACCCGCTCTTGGGGCCGTCGCTGCCCCAGTCGTACCCCAGGCGGACGGCGTCGAAGATGACGAGCCCGCCGAGTGCCATCAGCACGCCCGCGGTCGCGAGGTCGGCGGCGCGCATCTACTTCTTGAGCAGCCCGCCCTTCGCCATCAGGTCGCGGTGGAGCTTTTCGTTGGCGTCCACCCACTTCACGTACTCGTCACCCGTCGCGAACGCCGGCTTGAGCGCGCCGTCGTCCATGTACTTCTTCCACTCCGGCGTCTCCGTCACCTTCTTGAGGAAGCCGGCGTACCAGTCCACCGCGTCCTTCGGCATGTTGGGCGGCCCGAAGATGCCGCGCAGCATGAGGTACTGGATGTCCACGCCCAGCGCTTCCTTGACGGTCGGAATGTCCTTCCACTCCGCCACCGGGATACGCTCACTGTCGAACACGGCCAGCGGTCGCACGCGCTTGGCCTTCCAGTGGCTGGCGCACTCGATCGGGTTGTTGACGGTGGAGTCGACGTGCTTGCCGACCAGGTTCACGCACACCTCGCCGCCGCCCTTGAACGGCACGTAGGTGAACTTGGAGCCCTCGACGGCCTGCTGGATCTGGATCGTGATGATCTGGTCTTCCTGCGCCGAGCCGGTGCCGCCCATCTTCTTCTGGCTCGGCTTGCCGGCGTTCTCCTTGACGGCGGCCATGTAGTCCTTCGCCGTCATGTACGGGGTCTCGGCGTTGACCCACAGGATGAACTGGTCGAGGGCCAGGCGCGCCACCGGCGTGAGGTCCTTCCACGAGAAGGGCACGCCGGTGTGCAGCGGGGTCGTGAAGAGGTTCGACAGCGTGATGATGATCGTGTGCGGGTCGCCCTTCTTGCCCTTCACGTCGAGGAAGCCCTCGGCGCCCGCGCCACCCGCCTTGTTGACGACGATGATGGGCCGCGGCGACAGCTTGTGCTTGTCGGAGATCCCGGCGATCAGCCGCGCCATCTGGTCCGCGCCGCCGCCAGTGCCGGCCGGTACGACGAACTCGATCTGCCTGGTGGGCTCCCAGGCCGCGGCCGGCAGCACGCCGGCGAGCACGACGGCCACGACCAGTAGCGCGGACACGAGACGTTGGTGTCTCATCGTCGGACCTCCTTGTCCCAAAGGTGTACCGACAAAACGCGGCGGGGTCAGGCGCCGTTCCGCGCCCGACCCCGCCGCCGGGAACCCTACGTCCCGATGCGCGGCCAGCTACCTGGCGTTCAGGGCAGCCTTGGCGGCATCCATCCGCTTGAACGGCACCACGCCCGGCACTTCCCACTTGTCCCACATCTCGTCCACCTTCGACTGGAAGTAGGCGAGGTCCTCTTCGGTGAAATGGGCGAAGCGCCCCTGCTTGAGCAGGTACTCGCGCACGGGCTTGCGGGCCCGCCCGTCGACGATCGCCTTCGTCTTGCCGTAGTACCGCAGCTCTCCGTCTTCCATCTCGTAGAGCGGGAAGATGCCGGTCTCGATGGCCAGCTCACCCAGCTCGTGGCTGAGCATCGGGTCGTAGTCCCAGCCCTTCGGGCACGGATCGAGCGAGTGAATGAACGTGGGGCCGCCGATGGTGAGCGCGCGGCGCACCTTGTTCATCATCTCGACGGCGTACGACGCGCACACCGTGGCCACGTAGCGGCACTCGGGGTGGCCCGCCGCCATCATGCCGGCCATGTTCTTCTTCCAGCGCTTGTGGACGTTGCGGATCACCTTGCCGGGCGGGCTGAACGTGGTGTTGGCCCCGTACGGCGTCATGCCGGAGAGCTGGATGTCGGTGTTGGCGTACGACTCGTTGTCGTAGAGCAGGATGAGGCAGTTGTAGTCCTTGTGCGTGAGCGTGGCCGAGATGCCGTTGAGGCCCATGTCGGCGCCGCCGCCGTCGCCGCAGAACGCGATGACGTTGATGGGCTCCGACTTCATCTTGCCCTTCTTCATGAGCGCCTTGAGGCCGGCCGCGGTGCCGAGCGCCGCCGAGCCGGAGGAACCGAGCTGCGTGTGCATCCACGGCACCACCCACGGCGTCGTGTAGTACGTCGTGTTGGCGACGTACATGCAGCCGGTGGAGCCGAGCACGATCGTGCGGGGCCCCGAGGCCTTCACCATGAGCTTCATGACCAGCGCCGACTCGCAGCCCTGGCAGGTCCGGTGACCCGAGGTGAAGTACTCCTCGATCGTGACCTTCTTGATCCCGCGGAACGGCTCGAGGATCTGGGTCTCGTTGTTGAACGTGGTCGCCTCAGCCATGTCCCGTGTCTCCTATTCGCGGACGCCGAGCCACAGCGTCTTGGCCTCGGACTTGCCGGAATTCGCGGCATTGTAACAGAGGTCCGTCGCCTTGTAGACGTCCTCCAGGGTCACCTCGCGGCCGCCGAGGCCGCAGATGAACGCGAGCAGCGGCGGGCGCTTGTCGCTGTTGTAGAGCGCGGCGCGGATCTCGTTGGCCACCACGCCCGAGTGGAACGGTGAGCCGAACGAATAATCGCGGTCGACCACGCCGATGGCCCTAGCCTTCGACAGCACGGCCACCAGCTTCTCCGTCGGGAACGGACGGAACCAGCGCAGCCGCACCAGGCCGACCTTCTTGCCCTGGGCGCGCATGTTGCGGATGCCGACCTTCATCGGCAGCGAGATCGTGCCCATGCCGACCAGGATGATCTCGGCATCGTCGGTCATGTACTCCTCGAACCACGGGTTCTCGGGGCCGCGGCCGAAGACCCGGCGGAAGTCCGCGTAGGCTTCCTCGATCACGGTCACCGCCCGCTTCATCGCCTCGTCGTTCTGGCGGCGGATCTCGATGACCCAGTCCTCGTTGGCCTGCGGGGCCACTGTGATCGGATTGTCGGGGTGCAGCAGCAGATCGCCGCGGTCGTAGCGCGGCAGGAACTTGTCGACCTTCTCCTTGGGCGGCACCAGCGTGAGCGCCTGCGAGTGCGTGAGGAAGGCGCCGTCGGCGGAGATCGCCAGCGGCAGGAACACGCGCCGGTCCTCGGCCACGCGGTAGGCGATCAGCGTGGTGTCGATCGCCTCCTGCGAGGTGTCGATCCAGCAGAGCATCCAGCCCAGGTCGCGCACGAACAGCGCGTCGTTGTGCTCGACGCCGAAGGCGCCGGGATCGTCGAGCGCGCGGTTGCCGACCAGGCAGACCATGGGCACGCGCAGCGGCGGCGTCACCACCAGGCACTCCATCGCGTAGGCCCAGCCCACGCCGGAGGAGCCGCAGAACACGCGGGCGCCCACGGTGGAGGCGTGCTTGACGATCTCGAACTGGCTGTGCTCGCCCTCGGCCACGATGTACTCGGCCACCAGCTGGCCGTTCGAGATCTTCTTGGCGATGGCCTGGATGACGGTGTCGTACGGGCGGATCGGATAGCCGGTGACGACGTCGATGTCGGCCAGGGCGAGGCCCTCGGCCACGGCCTCACTGCCCGAGATCAGGAGCTCTTTTTCGTCCGACGCGGCCGGAGCCGCCTTGCTTGCGGTAGCCATTGTGCGATTCTCCTCAGGCGCCCGGCGCTTCGGCCACGCCGGTGACGATCGATGACCCGCCCTGCACGTTGCGCGTCTTGTGCGACGCGTTTTCGCCGGGAATGCCCGCGGCGATCTCCAGGCCCCCCTGGTCCAGGTCGGCCACCAGCTCCTGCTCGTACTGCCCGCGGAAGCGGAAGCCGTGCGAGCGCACCGTGGTCGGCTTGTCGCCGATCTTGGCCAGCAGCCACTTCTTGTAGGCGGCCTTGTCCTTGCGCCACATCTCCCACTGGCTGGCGTTGTCCTCGAAGGCGGCCTCGTTCACCATCGTGATGCAGTGCTCGACCGGGCACACCGCCTCGCACACGCCGCAGCCGCAGCAGGCCTCCATCGCGGCGTCGAAGGTGCCGTCGGGCATCACGTCGAAGACGGAGTCGGGGCACGAGATCCAGCAGAGGTTGCACTTCACGCAGGTGTCGAAGTCGATCACCGGGCGCATCGTGCGCGTGGTGAACTTCTTGAAGTACGGATTGCGCTCGGGCACGTAGCCCTGCCCGCCCTCCTTCGGCTTGCCGATGGGGATGGCCGGGATCGAGATGCCCTCGCGCATCTCCCACCACTTCGGCATCTCGAACGAGTAGGGGATCTCCGAGTTGCCCTCGGTGATCTTCACCTCGCGCGTCTCGAGCCGATCGAACGCCTTCCGCGCCGAGGCGACCTTGAGGTCCGAGCCCCACTCGATCTCCGCGATGGCCTGGCTCACGCCGTCGAGCGAGAGGAAGCCCGGGGCGATCTTGGCGAGCGCGCCGAGGATGCGCGCCTCCGTGTGGTCCTCCTTGTGCACCCAGAGGCCGGAGAAGCTGGCCTTGGCGCGCAGGAGCGAGAGCTTGTAGGGCGTGTCGCGCTTGTGGATGTCCTTGAGCAGCGCGTCGAACGACTGCAGCGACGTCATCAGCACGGTGCCGTTGGGCTCGGTCAGCCGGTTGATCGGCTGCAGCCCGTACCACGCCCACGACTCGACACCCTTGGAGAGCGTGTCGTCGAGGACCACGGTGACGTCGGTGTGCTTGGGCTCGTAGCGCGCCATGTTCTGCTCGAGCTCTTCCTTGGTGTCGGCCACGATCGCGAAGTCCTTGGCCGGGATGCCGTTGCGCTGCGGGCTGTCGCCGTAGCGGCCGAAGGCGATGCCCCACCGCCCCGACTTGCGGGCGGAGAGCACGATGCCACGCGCGATCCGGGCAGCGAGGTTCTTCTGGAAGATGCCGCGATAGACGACCTCGACGATCAGGGCTGACATACACGTTCCTCCGTCAGACGGGGCGACAGGGCTTGGTCCGGTGGTCCGACCAGAAGATACTCCCCTTGCCTGGGTACCTGTCAAGCCCTCAGGAAAGCGTGTCTTCGAGGGCGGCGGCGGCGCGGGGGTCGTTCGGCCGGTTGCGCTTGCGCAGCTCGGTGATGATGGCCCGGCGGGAGTCCGGCGAGCGGTTCTGGGCGGTCTTGAACTTCACCCGCGTCCGCTCGACGGTCAGGGTCACCGCGCAGATGTGGTGCAGCGCGCCCTTGTACATCGGATCCTCGGCCGTCACCGGCCGGAAGCGGCCCTCAGGCTGGTAGCGCGCCATCAGGCGCATCTGCTGGGCGGCGATGACCGCGACGTCCTCGCTCAGGTGCGCCACGCAGTCGAAGATCACCGTGCGGTGGTACGCGGTCGCGTAGATGGCGTTGTCGGGATCGACCCAGTAGGACGGGATGGTGCCGAGCGGCTCGTCGACCTCGAACAGGCACCGCGGCTGCGCGCGCAGGTCCACCGCCTGCTCGTCCGTGCGCACGAGGTGGATCTCGATGGCGCTGCCGCCGTACGCGAAGGGATAGAGGCCGATGTGCGGGCCGTCGCCCCCCGCCGTGACGAGGCGGCCCAGCTCCTGCCCCGCCACGAAGCGCTCGACCCGGTCCGGCGCCACCGTCGCGTAGTAGTCGTGGAAGATCACCGGCCGCGCGCCTCCTTCACCATCCGGCAGAAGTACTCGTGCACGGTGGGATCGTCGGTGAGCTCGGGGTGGAAGGTGGCGACGAGGACGGAGCCCTGGCGCGCCATCACCGCCTCGTCGCCGTGGCGCGCGAGCGTCTCCACGCCGGGCCCCACGCGCCGGATGCGCGGCGCGCGGATGAACACCATCTCGATCGGCACCGGCCTCCCGTCGAGCGTGGCGGTGCCCTGCGTCTCGAACGACTCGCGCTGGCGGCCGTACGCGTTGCGCTCGACGCCCACGTCGATGAGTCCCAGCGAGGGCTGCGCGGGGTTCGTGACGTCGCGCGCGGCGAGAATCAGCCCGGCGCAGGTGCCGAAGATCGGCTTGCCGCTTCCGTGGAACTCCTCGAGGGCGGGCACGAAGCCCCAGAGGTCCATGAGCTTGAGCAGCGTGGTGCTCTCGCCGCCCGGCATGATCAGCCCGTCGATGTCGTGCAGCTGCTCGGGCTTGCGGATCTCCACCACCTCGGCGCCGCACTTCTGCAGCGCCCTCGCATGCATGGCGAAATCGCCCTGGAGCGCGAGGACGCCGATCTTCATCACGCCCGCCGCGCGCGGAGCCAGCCCAACACAACCTCGGCGTTCTTGTCGGGCGGGAACACGGGGTACCACACGTGCGCGATGCGCCCGGCCTCGAGATACCACGCCATGCGCTTGATCAGCGTGGACGGCCCGATGCCCGCCACCGCAAACTCGAACGTCGGCAATTTCAGCGCGTGCGTGAGCCGTAGCTTGGCGTCGCTCAGCAGGTCGAACGGCACGTGGTTGCGCTCGACGAACTCGCGCTGGTACTCGGTCGTCTGCGTGCTCACCCCCGCCACCGTCACGCCGAGCGCGCGGAACTCGGCGTGGAGGTCGCGGAACCCGCAGCTCTGCGGCGTACAGCCGCGCGCGCCGGGGATCAGGTCCCACTCGCGCCCGGCCGACGTGCCGGCCTGCCCGGTGCGCGGATAGAAGAACAGCACCGCCGGCTGCTGCGCCAGCGCGGCCAGGTCCACCACCCGCCCCGACGTCGCCGGCAGCGCAACTCGGGGCACGGCGGCGCCGCGGAGATGAACCGCGGCGCCGTCGTCCACGGGCACCGGCAAGTCCGGGGGCAGCGTGTAGACGTCTCTCGGCACTACCAGCCTCTGGTCTGCAGCAGATCCTTCTCGGCCATCTTGGAGATCTCGAGGCCGACCATCGCGTCGCCGAGATCCTCGCTGACCTTCACCAGCACGTCGGGATCCTTGAAGTGCGTGGTGGCCTGCACGATCGCCTTGGCGCGCTTGGCCGGATCGGCCGACTTGAAGATGCCCGAGCCCACGAACACCGCCTCGGCGCCGAGCTGCATCATGAGCGCGGCGTCGGCCGGCGTGGCGATACCGCCCGCTGAGAAGTTCGGCACCGGCAGCTTCCCGGTGCGCGCGATCCAGCGGACGAGGTCGTACGGCGCGCCGAGGTTCTTGGCCTCGGTCATCAGCTCCTCAGGGCCGAGCGTGGTGAGCCGCCGCACGCCGCTCATGACCGAGCGCATGTGCCGCACGGCCTCGACGATGTTGCCCGAGCCCGCCTCGCCCTTCGTGCGGATCATCGCCGCCCCTTCGCCGATGCGCCGCAGCGCCTCGCCGAGGTCACGGCAGCCGCACACGAACGGGATGCGGAAGGCGAACTTGTCGATGTGGAAGTGCTCGTCGGCCGGCGTCAGCACCTCGGACTCGTCGATGTAGTCCACGCCGAGCGCTTCCAGGATCTGCGCCTCGACGAAGTGGCCGATGCGCGCCTTGGCCATCACCGGAATCGTGACCGCCTTCTGGATCTCCTGGATCTTCTTCACCGGCGACATGCGGGCCACGCCGCCGTCGCGGCGAATGTCCGAGGGCACGCGCTCGAGCGCCATGACCGAGGCGGCCCCGGCGTCCTCGGCGATCTTGGCCTGCTCGGCGTTGGTGACGTCCATGATGACGCCGCCCTTGAGCATCTCGGCGAGGCCGATGTGCTTGGGGTCCGCGATTCTGAGGCCGTTCATGTCGCTCATCGTCTGTCTCTCCCTTTTCTGGTTCGTCCGGGCCGAAGCCCGCGTCACACCACCAGCGCCTCGAGTCGCTCGGGCGCCGGGCGGGGACCCCCGCTCCGCCGCCACTCGGCAACCGCCTCGGCGAGACGCTTTACACCGTCCTCGATGCGCCG
>JBKPRI010000377.1:0-4307 GCA_046734515.1 Candidatus Methylomirabilota bacterium
AGGTTCCAGCGGTACTTCTCCCACGCCGGCCGCGCGATCTTCAGCGCCTCGTCGTCGGTCTCGGCCACCACCATGTGCACGACGAGCCCGATCTTGGGCTCCTGCCCCTGGACGGTCCTCGTGCCCTTGCCCTGGTGCTCCTCCCACGCCGCGTGATAGCGCGGCACGGCCACCGCGAGCCCATCGATGGAGCCCACGATGATCGTGTGCATGCCCTCCATGGCGGCCGTCACGGGATTGCGCATGTACCAGAGCGGCGGGTAGGGCTTCTGCAGCGGGCGCAGGTACATCGGCAGCTTGTCGAAGCTGTGAAAGCGCCCGGCGTAGGTGAGCTGCTCGTGGCTCAGCCCCTCGCGCAGGATGGCCAGCGTCTCCTGGTAGCGCGCGTAGTTCGTCTCGGAGTCCGCCTCCTGGCCCCAGAAGAACGCCTCCATCACGCCGCCGCGGCCGACGCCGATCTCCAGGCGCCCGTCGCTCAGGTGATCGAGCATGCTGATCTCCTCGATCAGCCGCAGTGGATGGTGGAGCGGCAGCACGTACACGCAGGGGCCGAAGCGCATCTGGTGCGTGCGCTGCGCGACCGAGGCGAGGAACACGTTCTGCGAGGGCGCCAGCGAGTGAATGGCCGGCGTGTGGTGCTCGGCCAGGTGATAGGCGTAGAAGCCGGCGCGATCCAGCCGCTCGATCTGGTGCAGCCGCTCGCGGTAGATCTGATCCAGGCGGAGCCCGGGCACCGGCTCGATGTGGTCGAACACGCCGAATGTCAGGCTCATCGTCCGTCCTCGCCGGCCTAGATCACGCCGTCGGCCTTCAGGCGCTCGAGATCCTCGACGCCGAGCGACAGCCACTCCTTGAAGACCTCGGCGTTGTGCTGGCCGAGCAGCGGCGCCGGGCGGATCTCGGTCGGCGACTTCGAGAGCTGCACCGGGTTGCCGGGCATCGTGAACTCGCCCCAGCCCGGGTGCTGGATGGTCTGGATCATGCCGCGCGCCTTCAGGTGCGGATCGGTGAGGATCTCCTGCGGCGACAGGCAGGCGCCGGTGGGCACGCCGGCCTTGCCGAGGTCGGCCATCACCTCGTGCTTGGTGCGCGTCAGCGTCCACTGCTCGACGAGCGCGTCGACGTCGGCCTTGTGGGCGGCGCGCCACTTCGGATCCGACCACTCGGGATTGCCGATCAGGTCGTCACGGCCGATGGTCTTCAGCAGCGCGTCCCACATGTGCGGACGCGCGGGCTGCGGATAGATGTACGCGTAGTCGTCCGGCCCGCCGGGCTTGCAGCGGTAGATGCCCGAGGGCGAGGAGTTCGGGATGTCGTTGCCGCGCCGCGAGTCGGTCTGCCCGCCGGAATAGACCAGCCGCATGGCCACGCGGCAGAAGTTCACGATCGCGTCCTGCATGGACAGCTCGACGCGCTGCCCCTGGCCGGACTGCTCGCGCTGCCACAGGGCCGCCATCACGCCGAAGGCCGCGTGCACGCCGGTGCCGGAATCGCCGATGGTCGGGCCCGGCTTGAGCGGCGGCGAGCCGGGGAAGCCGGTCAGCGTCATGGCGCCGCCGGTGGCCTGGGCGATCATGTCGAAGCTCTTGTAGTCGCTGTAGGGCCCGTAGGAGCCGAAGCCCTTCACCGACAGATAGATGATGCGCGGGTTGAGCTTCGACAGGTCCTCGTAGCCGAGGCCGTTCTTCTCCATCGCGCCGGGGGCCTGGTTCTCGGCCACGATGTCGGCCTTCTTGACCATGTCGAGGAACATGGCCTTGCCCTTCGGACTCTTGAGGTTGAGCGTGACGGAGCGCTTGTTGGAGTTGAGCGTGAGGAAGTAGCTGGAGTCCACGCCGGGCTTCTCGGCGCGGCCCCATCGCCCGGGCTCCCCCTTCTTGGGCTCCTCCACCTTGATGACATCGGCTCCCAGCCAGGCCAGGAGCTGGGTGGCCGAGGTACCCGCCTCGAACTGGGTCAGGTCCAGCACGCGAATGCCGTTGAGGGCTTTGCTCATGGGCGGCATGATACTCCACATGAAAACGGACCTGTTGCTGATCCCCATGGACGCCCGCTGGACCGACATGCGCGCCGCCGCGGTCGCCGCCGACGAGGCGGGCTTCGACGGCCTGTGGACCTGGGACCACCTGCGCGATAACGACGGCGGCGGGGCGCCGCCGGAAGCGTGGACGGTGCTCACCGCGCTGGCCGAGGCGACGGAGCGCGTGATGCTCGGGCCGCTCGTCCTCAACGTCGCCAACCGCCATCCCGGCGTGCTCGCCAGCATGGCCGCCACGCTGCAGACGGTGTCCGGCGGCCGCTTGCTGCTGGGCCTCGGCGCGGGCGGCAGCCGCCGCACGCCGTACGCGATCGAGCAGGCGGCGATCGGCCAGAAGGTCGACGGCGACGCCGCGCGCGCTCAGAAGGTGGTCGACGCCATCGCGCTGATCCGCAAGCTCTGGGCGGGCGAGGCCGGCTTCCTGCGGCCCGACCCGGCGCCGCCGATCGTCGTGGGAGGCTTCGGCCCGCGCATGGCGGGCATCGCCGGGCGCCACGGCGACGGCTTCAACACGCAGGCCATGCACCCGCAGCTCGCCGACCTCGCCAAGCGCGCGCGCGACGAGCACGCGGCGAGCGGACGCGATCCCGGGAGTTTCATCATGACCGTGTTCGCCGGGCTCGACGAGCGCTGGCTCGACGCCGGCTCGCGCGGCCGCCAGCGGCTGGAGCAGATCGGGGTGGACCGATTGATCTTGTTGATCGGGCCGCCGTTCGACGTCGCGGAAATCCGTCGCGTCGGCCGCCTGATCTAGCTGCGCCGACTCCGGCGGGGCCGGCGCACGGCCCGCACCTTTCCGCTGGGACCTCCTCCGCAGAAGAACTGATCGCCGCCATCGGACTCGAGACCCGAGACACCCACGCCGGATGGCATCTGCAGCACTTCCAGAACCTCACCCGTTCGTGGATCGACCCGACGCAGATCGCTCTCGTCGCCTTCCCAGGTGCCATGCCAGAGCTCGCCGTCGACCCACGTCACTCCGGTGACGAAGCGCTTGGACTCGATCGTGCGAAGGATCGCCCCCGTCTGGGGATCGATCTGATGGATCTTCCGCTCCCGATACTGCCCGACCCAGAGCGTGCCCTCGGCCCACGCGAGGCCCGAGTCACGTCCGCCGCCGGGCGCCGGGATGGTGGCGAGCACGCGGCCCGTCTGCGGGTCGATCTTCTGGATGCGATCCTCGGCGAGCTGGTACAGGTGCCGGCCGTCGAACGCCGTGCCCGCATGCGCGGCGACGTCGAGCGAGCGGAGCACCGTGCCATTCGCGGGATCGACGGCCTTCAGCGTGTCGCCCGTGGCCACCCAGACGTTCCGGCCGTCGTAAGAGACGCCATGCACGTGGTCGACCCCGGGGAACGGCCCGTACTCACGAACGATCTCGGCAGGTGATTGGCTCATACGTCCACCTTAGTGAACCGGCAGCGGAACGGGGAGTAACAAGGTCGTCGTGAATCCGGGCACGGGCGGGGCCGTCCAGCGGCGGGCACGGCCGCGGCCGAACGACTGCACCTTGCCGGCCGCGGCCAGCGAGTCGAGCGCGCGCTGCACGGTGCGCTGGCTGGTGGCCAGCGCCAGCGCCAGGGCCGAGGTCGACCACGATTCACCATCGGTGAGAAAGGCGAGCACGGCCGCGTGCTCCTCGTCGACCGGCCGCGCCAGCACGACCACCTCACGGGCGCGGCGCGGCGCCAGCGCAAACCCTCGCTTCGTCGCGCTGACGGCGGCCAGCGTGCGGAGCACCGCGCGAAGCCGCCCGACCTCGACGCGCAGCCGCGCCCGATACGACTCGTCCGTGAGCGTCGAGCCGAACGCGCGCGCGACCAGCGTGTCCCGCGGCACATCGCCCGGCCACGCTTCGCCGAGCGCGCGGGCGAGCGCGAACAGGACCGGGCGCCGGGCGAGCGACACCGCCTTGCCGGCGTCGCGCACGACGTGACGGCACGCATCGACGACGAACGCCTTCGACGCCAGCACCGCTTCGACCTCCTCGAGCCGGAGCAGCCGCTCCGCGCCACCGGCGATCAGGCGCGCCGCGGGCGTGCTCAGGGCGCGCTGCGCGCTGTCGACCTCGGCCGTCAGCGCCGGGATCCCGGCCTCCCGCGCGACGCGCTCCGCGCGAGCGAGCGCCGCGCGCGCGGGCTTCGTGCGCAGGCGCCGCATGGCGATCCCCGCGACCACCAGCTCGTGGACGATGCGCGACGCAGGCGGCAGCGCCGCGGGGTCGAGCCGCGCGAGCGTGCGCTCGGCCTCGTCGACGCGCCCGATCAGG
>JBKPRI010000378.1:0-16070 GCA_046734515.1 Candidatus Methylomirabilota bacterium
GTGTCCGTGGCTGCGGGCGGTCTTCGTCGTGGGCGGCCCGGCCGCGGGCGCGGGGGACTGGGACGGGGCGCTCGCCCGCGCCGAGCCGGTCGCCGCCGCGCCGACGTTCCGCGAGGACGTCGTCTACTGGGGCTACACCTCCGGCTCGACGGGCAAGCCGAAGGCGGCGGTGCACTCGCACAAGGATTTCGTGGCCGCCGCCGACCTCGTGGGGGTCGGCATCTTCGGCCTCGACGCCGACGATCTCGTCTTCTCCGCCTCCAAGCTCTACTTCGCCTTCGGCCTCGGTAACACGCTGTACTTTCCGCAGCGGGTGGGCGCGGCCTCGGTGCTCGTGCCCGAGCGCGTCACGCCGGAAGTCGCGTTCGAGGTCATCACGCGCGAGCGGCCCACGCTGTTCTTCACGGTGCCCACGCTCTACGCGCGGATGCTGGAAGTCCGCGACGCCGAGCGGCGGTTCGATCTCTCCTCGCTGCGCTTCTGCGTGTCGTCCGGCGAGGCGCTGCCGGCGGCGCTCTTCGACGCCTGGGCCGACCGCTTCGGCCTGGAGCTGGTGGAAGTGGTCGGCTCCACCGAGGCGCTGCACGACTTCATCGCGAACCGTCCGGGGCAGGCGCGCCGCGGGAGCGCCGGCCGCCTCGTGCCCGGCTTCGAGGCGAGGCTGGTGGACGACGCGGGCGAGGCGGTTGCCGTCGGGACCGCCGGGCACCTGCTGATCAAGGGCGAGCCGACGTCGCCCTTCTACTGGAATCGGCTCGAGCGCACGCGCAGCACAATGCTCGGCGAGTGGCTCCGGACCGGCGACATGTTCCGCATGGATGCCGACGGCTGGTTCTATTTCGAGGGCCGCTCCGACGACATGCTGAAGGTGGGCGGGCAATGGGTGTCGCCGGCCGAGGTCGAGGCGCAGCTGGTCGCCCATCCGGCCGTGCTGGAGGCGGGCGTGGTCGGCGGCGACGACGGGCGCGGGCTCACCGTCCCGCGCGCGTACGTCGTGCTGAAGGACGGCCGCGCGGGCTCGCCGGCGCTGGCCGCCGAGCTGCGCGAGTTCGTCCGCGCGCGCACGGCCGGCTTCAAGGCGCCGTCGGCGATCGAGTTCGTGGCCGACCTGCCGAAGACCGCCACCGGCAAGATCCAGCGCTTCCGGCTGCGCGGCGCCGCGGCGGCGCGCCCGTGAGGGTGCTGCTCGACGACGTCACCAAGACCTACGCCGACCGCTCGGCGTCCGCGGTCGAGGCGCTGGCCGGCATCAGCGTCACCGCCGAGGACGAAGAGCTGCTGGCCATCGTCGGGCCCTCGGGCTGCGGCAAGTCCACGCTCCTCAACATGGTGGCCGGGCTGCTGGCGCCGAGCGCCGGCTCGATCGCGTTCGAGGGCGAGCTGCCGGCGGGCCGGCCGCCGACGGCGATGGTCTTCCAGGAGTTCGCGCTCTTCCCGTGGCGCACGGTGCAGACGAACGTCGAGCTCGGTCTCGAGGAGCGCGGGCTGCCGGCCGCCGAGCGCCGTGCCGTCGCCCGGCGCTTCATCGAGCTGACGGGGCTCGGGGGCTTCGAGACGAAGTATCCGCATCAGCTCTCCGGCGGCATGCGGCAGCGCGTGGGCCTCGCGCGGGCGCTGGCGGTGGAGCCGGCGGTGCTGCTGATGGACGAGCCGTTCTCGGCGCTCGATGCCCAGACGCGCCAGCTCATGCAGGAGGAGCTGCTCGCCATCTGGGAGCGCACCCGGCAGACGATTCTCTACGTCACGCACAACATCCACGAGGCGGTGTGGATGGCCGATCGCGTCGTGGTGCTCTCGCGCCGGCCGGGCCGCGTGCTGGAGATCGTTCCGGTGAAGCTGCCGCGCCCGCGCACGGAGGCCATGCTGGGCGAGCCGGGCTTCGTGCAGGCGGTGGAGCGGATCTGGACGCTGATCAAGTCGCAGGCGCGCGAGGCGCTGCGCGAGGGCGCGGCGTGACTCGGCTGCCCGTCCCGGATCGCACCCGGGCGCTCGCCCGCCGGCGCCATCCCATCGCGCGCGTGCTGGGACTCCTGGGCCTCGTGCTCGCGTGGGAAGGCGTCACGCGCACGGGCTGGGTGCCGCCGCTGTTCCTGCCCTCGCCGCTCGGCGTGCTGGCGGCGGGCGCCGAGATGCTGACGACCGGCGAGCTGGCCGTGCACATCGCCACCAGCCTGCGCCGCATCGTGCTGGGCTTCGGCCTGGGCGTGCTCGGTGGCGTGTCGGTGGGGCTGGCCGTCGGCGTGTTCAGCCTGGCCGAGGCCATCGGCAATCCGCTCATCGCCGCGACGTTTCCCATCCCGAAGATCGCGCTGCTGCCGCTGCTCATCCTCTGGCTCGGCATCGGCGAGGCCTCCAAGGTGGCGGTCATCATGCTGGGCGTGTTCTTTCCGATGGCGATCAACACCTACACGGGCGTGCGCACCGCCGACCCGCTGCTCATCCGCGCCGCGGTCAGCTTCGGCGCCGGGCGGTGGTCCGTCATCCGCAAGGTGATGCTGCCCTCGGCGCTGCCGATGATCTTCGCCGGCCTCAAGCTGGGCGCCGGCACCTCGCTGCTGCTCCTGGTGGCGGCGGAGATGATCGCCGCGAATTCCGGGATCGGCTTCCTCATCCTCAACGCGCAGAACCTCATGGAGACGACCAAGCTGATGGTGGGTATCGTGCTGCTCTCGCTGCTGGGCCTGGCCTCGCACTGGCTGCTCGTGCGCCTGGAGCGTGTCGCGCTGCCGTGGAGGGCCCAGGCATGAGGCGCGCGGCGGCGGTGCTGCTCGCGCTGCTCGTGCTGGCCGCGGCGCCCGGCGCCGCGCAGCCCATGCCGAAGGTGAAGCTCGGCGTACTGAAGCTCACGGCCTCGGCCGTGCTCTTCCTCGGCGTGGAGAAGGGCTACTTCAAGGAGTTCGGCGTCGACCCCGAGCTGGTCTACTTCCAGGCCGCCCAGCCGATCGCGGTGGCGCTTGCCTCGGGCGACATCGACGTCGGGGCCACCGGGCTCACCGCCGGCCTCTACAACATCGTCACCGGCGGCGTGCACATCTGGATCGTGGCCGACAAGGGCCGCGAGTGGCCCGACTACAACCTCAGCGCGCTCGTCGTCCGCAAGGATCTCTACGACGCCGGCGCGCGGACCCTGCGCGACCTCAAGGGCAAGAAGATCGGCGTCACCCAGGTCGGCTCGACGTTCCACTACAACGTCGGCCGCTATCTCGAGAAGGAGGGCATGACGCTGGCCGACGTCGAAGTGGTGCCGCTGCAGGCACTACCCGCGCTCAACGACGCCCTCACCGCCCGGCGCGTGGACGCCGTGGCCACCGCCGAGCCGTTCGTCTCACGCCTGGAGTCCACCGGCGCCGGGCACGTGCTCGTCAGCACCGGCGACACGTTCCCGTGGCAGATCGCCACCATCATGTATTCCGACAAGCTCGCGAAGAACCGCGCGCTGGGCGTGGCGTTCATGAAGGGCTACGTCAAGGCCTCGCGCGCGTACCACGACGCGGTGGTCGCCAGGAAGAGCGGGCCGGCCCACGAAGAGCTGGTGGCGTTGACCGCGAAGTACACGGGCGCGGCCCCCGAGCTCATCCGCCGAGGCTTTCCTTACCAGGACCGTGACGGGCGCCTGATGCCGGGCGACGTGGGCCGCCAGATCGCCTGGTGGCGCCAGCAGGGCTTCGTCAAGGCGCCGCTCGCCGAGAAGGACATCGTGGACGAGAGCTTCCTGCGCGAAGCCCTCAGGAACGTCGGGCGATGACCGCGCTATGATTGGGCGCCCATGAGGCTCAAGAAGCTGCTCGTTGCCAACCGGGGTGAGATCGCGGTGCGCGTCATCCGCGCGTGCCGCGAGCAGGGGATCGCCACGGTGGCCGTCTTCTCCGAGGCCGACCGCGAGGCGCTGCACGTGCTGATGGCCGACGAGGCGTACCCCATCGGCCCGCCGCCGGCGACGGAGAGCTATCTCAAGATCGACACCCTGGTGGACGTCGCCCGGCGGGCCGGCGCCGATGCCGTCCATCCCGGCTACGGCTTCCTCGCCGAGAACGCGCGCTTCGCCGAGGCGTGCGTGGCCGCCGGCCTCACGTTCGTCGGTCCGCCGCCGGCCGCCATCCGGGCCATGGGCGACAAGACCTCGGCGCGCAAGATCGCGCGCGACATGAAGGTGCCGATGGTGCCGGGCACGCTGGAGGCGCTCGCGAGCGACGACGAGGCGCGCGCGACGGCCGCGAAGATCGGTTACCCGGTGATGCTCAAGGCCGC
Organism: Candidatus Methylomirabilota bacterium; assembly: GCA_046734515.1. Taxonomy (GTDB): domain Bacteria; phylum Methylomirabilota; class Methylomirabilia; order Rokubacteriales; family CSP1-6; genus AR5. The sequence continues at coordinate 4,249 of JBKPRI010000378.1, forward strand.
CATGGGCGGCGGCGGCAAGGGCATGCGCCTGGTGCGCGCCGAGAGCGAGCTGGCCGGGGCGCTGCGCGCCGCGCGCTCGGAGGCAGGTGCGGCCTTCGGCGACACGTCGGTCTACCTCGAGCGGGCCGTGATCGAGCCGCGCCACGTCGAGATCCAGGTGCTGGCCGACGCGCACGGCAGCATCGTGCACCTCGGCGAGCGCGAGTGCTCGATCCAGCGGCGCCACCAGAAGCTCATCGAGGAGTCGCCGTCACCGTGCGTGGATGCCGGCCTGCGCGCCCGCATGGGCGAGGCGGCGTGCCGGGTGGCCAAGGCGGCCGGCTATGTCAACGCGGGCACCGTGGAGTTCCTGGTGGACGCCGAGCGGAACTTCTACTTCCTCGAGATGAACACACGGCTGCAGGTGGAGCACCCGGTCACCGAGATGGTGACGGGCATCGACCTGGTGCGCGAGCAGCTTCGCGTCGCCGCCGGCGAGCCGCTCGGCTACGCGCAGAAGGACGTCACCTGGAAGGGCTGGGCCATCGAGTGCCGGATCAACGCCGAGGACCCCTTCGGCAGCTGGCTGCCGTCACCGGGGACGATCACCGGGCTGCGCGCGGCGAGCGGGCCGGGGGTGCGCGAGGACTCCGGCGCGTATGAGGGCTACACCGTGCCGCGCTTCTACGACACGCTGATGGCCAAGCTCATCGTATGGGGCGCCGACCGCGCGACGGCCATCGAGCGCATGCTCCGCGCGCTGGGCGAGTACAAGGTGGTCGGCGTCCGCACGACCATTCCCGCGCTCGAGCGCATCATCGCCCATCCCGACTTCCGCGCCGGGCGCCTGTCGACCGCGCTGCTGGAGCGCATCCTGCCCGGCCTGCGCGCGCACGAAGGCCGCCATGCGTCGATCGCGCTGATCGCCGCCGTCCTGGCCGAGTACGAGCGCACCCGCCGCACGACGCCCGAGGCCGGGCTGCCGGAGGCCGGGCCGAGCGCGTGGGCGCGCGCCGCGCGGCCGGGAGCGCGCGGGTGAAGTACGTCGCGACGCTCGACGGGACGAGCCACGTGGTGGAGGTCGCCGGCGGCGACGGGCGCTATCGCCTCGCGATCGGGGACGACGTCTGGGACGTCGATGCGCGGCTGACCGCGCAGGGCATCTACTCGCTGCTCATCGGCGGTGTCTCCTACGTGGCCGACGTGGTCGATCGCGAGGGCACGTGCCTGGTGGACGTCGGTGGCGAGGCCTACGAGGTGCTCGTCGAGGAGCAGACGCGCTGGATCATCCGGACGCGCGGGGGCGCCGCCGGTGCCGGGGCCGGGCAGACGGTGCGGGCGCCGCTGCCGGGGAAGATCACGCATGTCGCGGTCCGGCCGGGCGACCGGGTGCAGGCCGGCGACACGCTGGTGGTCATCGAGGCCATGAAGATGGAGAACGAGTTCAAGGCGGCCGCGGCCGGCGCCATCGCCGAGGTGCGCGTGAGCGTGGGCCAGGCCGTGAACCCGGGGGACGTCATGGTGGTTCTGGAATAGATGGCCGAGGCGGCGATCCGCTTCACCGGCGTCAACAAGTGGTACGGCAAGCTGCACGTGCTGCGCGACATCACCCTCGCCATCGGCACCGGCGAGGTGGTCGTCGTCTGCGGCCCGTCGGGCTCCGGCAAGTCCACGCTCATCCGGACCGTCAACGGTCTGGAGCGGGTGCAGGGCGGCGACGTCGTCGTGCTCGGCGAGTCCGTCAGCCGGCGCGGCGTGAACCTGCCCGCCCTGCGCACGCGCGTGGGCATGGTGTTCCAGTCCTTCAACCTGTTTCCGCACATGACGGCGCTGGAGAACATCATGCTGGCGCCGATGAAGGTCAAGCACGTCTCGCGCGCCGAGGCCGAGAAGGCGGCGCGCGCGCTGCTCGAGCGCGTGGGCTTGCGCGAGAAGGCCGGCAACTACCCGGCCAACCTCTCGGGCGGCCAGCAGCAGCGCGTGGCCATCGCCCGGGCGCTCGCCATGCAGCCGAAGATCATGCTGTTCGACGAGCCCACCTCGGCGCTTGACCCTGAGATGATCAACGAGGTGCTCGACGTCATGACCGCACTGGCCCGCGAGGGCATGACGATGATGTGCGTCACGCACGAGATGGGGTTTGCCCGCCGCGTCGCCCACCGCGTCGTCTTCATGGATGAGGGGCAGGTGGTGGAGGAGGGCACGCCCGACGAGTTCTTCCGGGCTCCGAAGTCCGACCGCGGCAAACAGTTCCTGTCGAAGATCCTCACACACTAGGAGGCAGCAATGTTGCGGACACTCTCGCTCGCACTCGCCGCGCTGGTGGCGTTCACCACCACCCCGGCGCTGGCCCAGGACACGCTGGACAAGATCAAGCAGTCGGGCACGCTGACCATCGGCACCCGCACCGGCTCGCCGCCGTTCGCCTACGTCAACAAGAACAACGAGTGGGTCGGCTTCTCGATCGACCTGGTGGAGCAGCTCGTCAAGCCCGAGGTCGAGAAGGCCGTGGGTAAGACGATCAAGGTCGAGAAGAAGGAGTCGGCGCCGGCCACCCGGATCCCGCTGCTGACCTCGAACGCCGTCGACCTCATCGCCGAGACGATGACCGACACGCCGCAGCGGCGCGAGAGCGTGGACTTCAGCCTCACGTTCTTCTACACGGGCGCCCAGTTCCTGGTGAAGAAGGGCAGCCCCATCCACGGCGTCAACGACATCGCCGGCAAGCGCATCGCCTCGCAGCAGGGCTCGACCAACGCCAAGATCATCCGCGAGAAATACCCGCAGGCGCAGCTGCGCGAGTTCCCCGACCAGCCGGCCGCCTTCCAGGCGCTGATCCAGGGCCAGGTGGACGCCTACACCAACGACGGCATCCAGCTGGCCGGTCTCAAGGCCAAGTCGCCCAAGCCGGACGAGTGGGAGGTCGTGGGGGACTTCTATTCCGAGGAGCCCTACGGCATGGCCATGCGGAAGGGCGACGCCAAGTTCAAGGAGGCCGTCGACGCCGGGCTCAAGAAGGGCCTCGAGTCGGGCAAGTACTTCGAGCTCTACGACAAATGGTTCGGCGCGAAGGGCGAGGTGCCGTACCCGCTGACGCCCCAGGTGAAGGCGTATCTGCTGAAGCAAGTCGGTAAATAGAGGTCAGCCCCTGACCTACACGTTCAAGTGGTCGGTGCTCTGGAGCGGCCAGTCGGGCGCCTGGCTGCTCCAGGGCCTGATCACGACGCTGGAGCTCTCCGCGCTCGCCTGGCTCATCGCCGTCGCGCTCGGCATCCTATCGGGCGCGCTGCGCACGGTCCCGTTTGCACCGCTGCGCTGGCTCGCCACGTTCTACGTCGAATTCTTCCGCAACGTCCCGCTGCTCGTGTGGATGTTCTTCTGGTACTTCGCGGTCCCCCCGCTGCTGCCACGTCCCCTCCAGGACTGGCTGTTCAACCACGGAGCGGAGTTCTGGGCCGGCACCCTCGCGCTCGGCGTCTATCACGGCGCGCGCATGTCGGAGGTGATCCGCTCGGGCATCGGCGCCATCCCGCGCACGCAGTTCGAGGCCTCGGTGGCGATGGGGCTCACCACGTTCCAGGCCTATCGCCTGGTGATCCTGCCCGTCGCGCTGCGGCTCATCGTGCCGCCGGGCACCAACGAGTCGCTGAACCTGCTCAAGAACTCCTCGGTGGCGTTGACGATCAGCGTGGCGGAGCTGACCTTCCAGACGCGGCAGATCGAGACGTACACCGCCAAGGCCATCGAGGCGCTGACCGCCGGCACACTGATCTACCTCGTGCTGTGCCTGTCGATCGCCACGATCATGGCGCGCGTCGAGCGGGCGTACGCGATCCCCGGGCTGATCTCCCGGCGGACGGCGGGCTGAGCCGTGGACCTCAGCGTGGTCGCCGCCAACTTCAAGTTCCTCATCGTCCAGGGGCTGATCGGCATCGGCCCGTTCATCGGCGGCACGCTGCGGCTGGCCATCCCGGCCATCATCCTGGGCTTCCTGCTCGGCATCGCGGTGGGCCTGGCCCGGCTGGCCGAGGCGCGGTGGATCCGCGTTCCCGCCACCATGTACGTCGAGTTCTTCCGCGGCGTGCCGCTCGTCATGGTGATCTTCTGGATCTGGTTCATCGTCCCGCAGCTCCTGCGGCGACCGATCCCGGAGTACGGCGTGGCGCTGACCGCCTTCGTCATCTTCGAGGCCGCGTACTTCGGCGAGATCGTGCGCGCGGGGGTGCAATCGGTGGCGCGCGGCCAGGTGGAGGCGGCCACCGCGCTCGGGATGACGGCCACCAAGACCATGGCGTACGTGGTGCTGCCCCAGGCGCTCAAGAACATGGTGCCGTCGCTGGTGACGCAGATGATCGTGCTCTTCAAGGACACGTCGCTGGCCTCGATCATCGGCTACGTCGATCTCACCAAGGCCGCCCAGATCGTCAACAACCGCGAGATCCGTCCCTTCGAGCTCTATCTGTTCATCGCCGTCGTGTACTTCATCTGCACGTACTCCATGTCACTCCTCGCACGCCGCCTCGAACGCCGTACCGCCTGACCGACAAGGAGACCGCCATGCGCAGCGTCGCGCTCGCCGCCGTCGTCGCCGGACTGCTGTTCCACGCCTCCGTGGCGGTCGCTCATCGCCCGGAGCAGCCGCCGCATCAGCACTACACGATCGGCGACCTCGCGCTGGAGAGTGGAGAGGTCATCAAGGACTTCGCGATCTCCTATGTGACGCACGGCACGCTCAACCCCCAGAAGTCGAACGCGATCCTGATGGTGACCGCCATCAGCGGCAACCATCACCGGCTCGACTTCCTGATCGGCCCCGGCAAGGCGCTCGACACCACGAAGTACTTCGTCGTGGCCACCGACGCCATCGGCAACGGGCTCACCACGTCGCCGTCGAACAGCCAGGCCCAGCCACGGATGAAGTTCCCGAAGTTCGTCATGCGCGACATGGTGACCTCGCAGGCGAAGCTGATGGAGCACCTCGGCATCAAGCGCGTGGTGGCGGTGGTCGGCCCCTCGATGGGCGGCATGCAGGCGCTGCAGTGGGGTGTGAGCCATCCGGACTTCATGGACAGCGTGGTGGCCCTGGTGCCGCTGGCCAAGACGCCGGCGTGGAGCGTGGTGGTCATGGAGGCCAGCCGCAAGGCCATCATGCTGGACCCGGCCTGGAACGGCGGCAACTACACCTCGCCGCCGGTCAACGGCATCCGCCTGTGGCGCGACATCCTCGGCTTCCTGGCCGCGCGCTCGCCCGAGATGTACCGCTACCAGTTCGCCAACCAGGCCGACGTGCTGCCGTGGCTGAAGGCGCAGGAGGACGCGGCCATCCCCCTCTTCGACGCCAACGACTGGATCTACCAGACGTGGGCCTACGACGCCCACGACGTCGGCACCACGCCCGGCATGAACGGCGACTACGCGAAGGCTCTGCGGGCCATCAAGGCCAAGACGCTCATCATGGTGGGGCAGAAGGACCTGCTGAATCCTGAGTGGGAGCCCGTCGATGCCGCGCGCTACATCCGCGACGCCCGCGTCGTCACGATCCGCCCGGAGGCGATCACCGGCCACGCCTCCGCGGGCGGCCTCTTCCCGGCCGATGTGGACTTCCTGAACGCCGAGATCGGCGCGTTCCTCGACGTGGTCACCAACCGCGGCGCCAAGCTGCGCCAGTAGGAGATCGGCCATGGACCTCTCGCGTCGTGACTTCATCGTGTCCGGCAGCGTGGCGGCGGCGGCCGCGGGCGCCGTGAGCCCGGCCCAGGCGCAGGCGCCCATCCAGCTCGCCCAGGCCGGCGGCGGTGCGCCCTCGCCGCGCGGCTTCGATCCCGCCGACTCCGGGCTGAAGTACGAGCTGGTGATCGCCAACGGCGACGTGCTGGATCCGACCCAGAAGCTGCGCGGCAAGCGCGACATCGGCATCCGCTACGGGCAGATCGCCGCCATCGCGCCGAGCATTCCCGCCGACCGCGCCGTGCAGCGCATCGACGTGGGCGGACGGCTGGTGACGGCCGGCCTCATCGATCTGCACACGCATCTCTGCCCGCATCTCGGACTGGGGCTGCCGGCCGACGAGATGGTGGGGATCACCTGCACGACGACCGCGGTGTCGGCCGGCGACGCCGGGTGGCACACGTGGGGCGTCTTCCGTCACCTCGCGCTGCCGGCCTCGCGCACGCGGCTCTTCGCCTTCGTGCACATCGCCTCGATCGGGCTCGCCGGCGGCCTGGCGCCCGGCGAGATGCTGAACATCGCCTACGCCAACGTGGACGGCTGCGCCAAGGTCGTCGCCGAGAACCCCGACATCGTGCTGGGCGTGAAGGTGCGCATCACCGACTCCGTCGTCGGCCAGAACGGGCTGGAGCCGCTGCGCCGCGCGATCAAGGCCGCCGAGATGGCCGGCAAGAACATGCGCGTGATGTGCCACATCGGGGCGGCGCCCGGGAACCTCGCCGACCTGCTCGACCTGCTGCGTCCGGGCGACATCCTCACGCACGCCTACAGCGGCGCCGGCAACAATACCGTGCAGAACGGCCAGCTGCTGGCGGCCGCGCGCGCGGCCAAGCAGCGCGGCGTCATCATCGACGTCGGCCACGGCGGCGGCAGCTTCGACTTCACCGTGTGCGAGCCCGCCATGCAGCAGGGGATGCCGCCCGACACGATCTCGAGCGATATCCACTCGGTCAGCATCAACACGCCGGGCTATCCGACGATGCCGTGGGTGATGTCGAAGTTCCTGGCGCTCGGCCTGCCGCTGGACGACGTGGTGGCGAAGGCCACCATCGAGCCGGCCAAGATCATCGGCCGCGTGCCGGGCCTCGGCACGCTGCAGGTGGGCGCGCCGGCCGATCTCGCCGTCATGGAGCTGGTGGACGGCCCAGTGGAGTTCGTGGACACGCGCAACAACAAGCGCGCGGGCAAGCAGAAGCTGGTGCCCTATCTCACGATCCGTGACGGCCGCCCGTTCGGGCGTCCGCCGCTGCCCACGCCGTTTGTTTACTGACCGGGCCAGAGCCGATCGGGAACGAGGCCGAGGCCGGTGAAGGGCGAGAGGTCGACCGGCGCACTGCCCGTGGCGGCCAGTACAAGCGTGTACCGGCCGCCGTGCAGCTCGAATGCCTCGACCATTCTGGCATCCGGATCGACGAGCCAAAGATACGGCACGTCGTAGCGCGCGTAGAGTCGGGTCTTGGTCATCCGGTCGATCCGGCGCGTGGGCGGCGACAGGATTTCTACGGCGAGCGTCGGTCCACCCTCGATGCCGCGGCGGCTCGCCTGGGCCATCCGGTCCGGCGCGATGTAGAGAAGATCGGGCTGGACGATCGACGTCTCGTCGGGACGGTCGGACAGGATGACGTCGAGCGGCGCATAGAGGAGTAATCCCCCGGGGTGTGCCTCCACCCATTTGGCGAGGTGGAGGTGGAGCCGCGAGCTGATGATCTGGTGGTCGAGCGACGGAGACGGCGTCACCGACAGCTCACCGTCGTGGATCTCGTAACGGCGGCCGTCGTCGGGCAGGGCTTCGTAATCACGGTACGTGAGCGCTGTCTTGCTCATGGCCTGCCTCCCGCACTCAATATTCGTTCCTGCGCGCCACGTGTCAACGCCGAGATTTGGGTACACTCCGGGGCCGATGGCTGAGCGTGTCCTGCCCAACGGCGTGCGCCTGCACTGGCGTGAGGCCGGCGATCCGAGCGCACCGTCGATCGTGTGGATCCATGGCGGCTCGATCGAGGACTCGTCGATGATGGTGAGTGACCTCGAGCCCTTCTCCAGCGCCTGGCGCGTGCTGCTGCCCGACACGCGGGGCCACGGGCTCTCCTCCAAGTTCGAGCGGCCCGAGGACTACACCTATCCGCGCAAGGGCGAGGACGTGCTCCTGTGGCTGGACGCCCTCGGCATCGAGCGCGCGGTGTGGGGCGGCGCCTCCATGGGCGCGGCGCTGTCACTGTGGGCGGCGATCCACGCGCCCGCGCGGGTGAGGGCCGTCATCTCGATCAGCGGCCCGCCCTACACGCCGCTGGACGAGGACAAGGCATGGTGGCGCGCTCACCGTCTGCTGGTCGAGGCGGGGAAGTTCGACGAGTACTTCGATGCCAACGTGCGGCTGCGCAGCGGGGAGGCGGCGCTGGCGCGCTTCAAGGCGCGGCCCGAGCGCTACACCGAGACGATCGAGCGGCTGCGCACGCACTCGGTCGCCTCCCTGCTCGCGCTGCTCGACGAGACGTACGCGCGCACCGAGTGGCTGGCCGACTGCGCGCGCATCCGCTGCCCGGTGCTGGTCATCGCCGGCAGCGAGGATCACTTCCCGACGGTCGCGATGTCGCGGCGAGTCGCGGAGACGATCCCCGGCGCGCGACTGGCGATCATCCAGGGCGGCGGTCACTTTCCCAACCGCACGCACCGCGCCGAGGTCCAGGCCGAGATCGCGCGCTTCCTCGCCGAAATCGGCGTATAACATTCGCGCCGGACGCCCGGCGGCTGCCCACGACGCGGGCAGCGCGGCGCCGCCCAAGGAGGCTTTCCATGAGACGAGGATGGCTCACGCTGCTCACGCTCGCCCTGGGGGTCGCGCTGGCCGGCGCGCCCGCGGCGCAGCAGGCGCCGATCAAGCTCGGGCTTGCCGCCGCCGTGTCGGGCGGCTCGGCGGCTTCCGGTGAGGCGATCAAGCGCGGCTTGCAGATCGCCATCGACGAGGTCAACGGCAAGGGCGGGCTGCTGGGCGGCCGCAAGCTCGAGCTGGTCGTGCGCGACGACGACGGCAACCCGCAGAAGGGGGTCACGATCGCGCGCGAGCTGGTGGAGCGCGAGAAGGTCGCGGCCGTTTTTGGAGGCCTGCACACCACGGTGGCGCTGGCCCAGGTTCCCGTGTGGCACGAGCTGGCCACGCCGTACGTCGGCACGTGGGCGGCCGGCACCAACATCACGCGGAACGGCAAGAAGCCGAACTTCGTGTTCCGCGTCTCCGCCAACGACGACGAGGTGGACAAGTTCCTCGTGCGCTACACGGCCGAGCAGCTCAAGCGCGGCAAGCCGGGCCTGCTGCTGGAGAACACCGCGTGGGGCCAGTCGAACGAGGCCGGGCTCACCAAGTGGTTCGGCGAGCGCAACGTGAAGGCCGTCGGCGTCGAGAAGTTCAACTGGAACGATCCCGACATGAGCCCGCAGCTGCTGCGGCTCAAGCAGGGCGGTGCCGACGTGGTGATGCTGGTGGCCAACGCGCCCGAGGGCGCGCAGGTGGTGAAGTCCAAGGCCAAGGTCGGCTGGGAGGTGCCCATCGTCTCCCACTGGGGGATCTCGGGCGGCCGGTTCGCCGAGCTGACCGGCGAGCTCTCCGAGGGCGTGGTGTTCGTGCAGACCTACTCGTTCTTCGGCAAGCAGAACCCGCGCGGCGAGGCCGTGCTGAAGGCGTTGAAGGACAAGTACGGCGTGAAGGGGCCGGAGGACGTCATCGCGCCGGTCGGGACCGCCAACGCCTACGACGCGCTCCACCTGGTCGCCCTGGCCATCGAGCAGGCGAAATCGACCGAGGGCGCGAAGGTCCGCGACGCGCTCGAGGAGCTGAAGGCCGACCACGCCGGCCTGATCAAGACGTACAAGCATCCGTTCACGAGCGAGCAGCACGATGCGCTCACCGAGCGTGACTACATCATGGTCGTCTGGAAGGGCGGCAAGATCGTCCCCGTGCACTAGGTGCTCGTCCAGCTCCTCGTCAGCGGCCTCGCTCTCGGCAGCATGTACGGGCTGGTCGCCCTCGGCTATCACATGACGTGGGCGACCAGCCGCACGATGAACTTCTCGCAGGGCCACGTGGTCATGGTGGGCGCCGTCGCCGCCTACGGCGTGCACGTGGCGGCCGGGTGGCCGCTGGCGCCGGCCGCCCTCGCCGCGCTCCTGGTGTGTGGCGCGTTCGGGCTCCTCGTCGAGCGCCTCGCCGTGCGGCCGTTCTTCCGCGCCGGCTCGCCGGTGTGGCTGCTGTCCACGATCGCGCTGGGCATCATCGTCGAGAACGTCGTGATGCTCGCCTTCGGCAAGGACGCCCGCGCGTTTCCCTCCTCGCTCGCCCTGAAGCCCGTGTTCGTGCTCGGCGCGGGCGTCTACCCGCAGGAGCTGCTGCTGCCCGCCGTCGGGCTGCTGCTGATGGGCGGAACGCAGGTCTTCTATCACCGCACGACCTACGGCCGACGGCTCAAGGCGGTGGCGTGGGACAGCGAGGCGGCCGGGCTCATGGGCATCCACGTGCCGCGCGCGGTCGCGGTCTCGTACGCGGTGTCGTCGGGCCTCGCCGGCGTGGCCGGCCTGCTGCTGGCGCCGCTGCTCAACGTCTCGCCGACGATGGGCACGCTGATCGGCCTCAAGGCGTTTGCCGTGGCGATCCTCGGCGGGCTGACGTCCGCGACCGGCATCGTCATCGCCGGCTTGCTCTACGGGCTCGTCGAGGCGCTGGTGGCGGGCTACGTCTCGACGGGCGCGCGCGAGATCGTGGGCTTCGCGGTGGTCATCGCGATGCTGGTCGTGCGGCCGTGGGGCCTCGGCGGCGCCCGGCCGGCGCGGCGCGTATGAGGCCGTCCGCCGCGTGGCTTGCGGTCGCGCTGGCGGCGCTGGCCGTGCCGCTGGTGACCGCGAACACGTACTACCTCTACCTGGCGATGACGATCGGGATCTTCGTCGTCGTCTGCGCGGGGCTCAATGTGCTGGCCGGGTACGCCGGCCAGATCTCGCTCGGCCACGCCGGCCTCTACGCGATCGGCGCCTACACGGCGGCGCTCGGGGCCACGCGGCTGGGGCTCGGCGTGTGGACGGCGCTGCCGCTGGCGGTGGCCGTGACGGCGGCGGTCGGCGCCGGGGTCGCGCTGGCCGCGCTGCGCCTGTCCGGACCGTACCTGGCGATGGTGACGATCGCCTTCGGCATCATCGTCGAGGGCGGGCTGGTCGAGTGGGTCGCGCTCACCGGCGGTCCCGGCGGCATCTTCGACATTCCGAAACCGAGGCTGGCCGGCGCGCCGCTGCCGCTCGCGCGCTACTACTGGCTGGTGGCGGCCGCCGCCGCTCTCGCGCTGTTGCTCACGCGCGCGCTCGCGCGCTCGGCGTGGGGGCGCGCGCTGATCGCGGTGAAGACGTCCGAGCTCGCCGCCGAGTCGCTCGGACTGTCCGCCTATCGCGTGCGGACGGTCGCCTTCACGCTCTCGGCCGCGTTCGCCGGGGCGGGCGGGGCGCTGTTCGCGTTCCTCAACGGATACCTGAGTCCGGACTCCTTCTCGCTGCAGACGTCGATCCTGTTCCTGCTTATCGTCCTCTTCGGAGGGCTGGGGACGATCGCCGGCCCGCTCGTCGGCGCCACCGCACTCGTCCTTCTCCCCGAGCTCATTCGCGGCTTCGTCGACTACCGCCTCATCCTTTACGGCTCGCTCCTCCTGCTCTCCGTCTACTTCCTGCCCCGGGGCGTCGTGGGCGCGTTCACTCGAAAGCGCGTTATCGGACCGGCAGCGGCAGGTGTGGCGGTGGGCGCAGCGGCAGCGGAGGGCCTCCCGGAACCCAGACCAGGAAGGGGTTCCGGGAGACCCCCCGCCACCGCCGCGCCCGTCGCCGCGTCTGCCGTTCTGCCGTCGGTGGTGCTGCAGTTGAGTGGTGTCACGAAGAGCTTTGGGGGGGTGCGGGCGGTGGATGGGGTGACGCTCGCGGTGCGGGCCGGGACGGTGCATTCGTTGATTGGGCCGAATGGGGCGGGGAAGACGACGGTGGTGACTCACGTGTCGGGGTTAGCACGGCCGGACGCGGGGGGGATCGAGGTGTTCGGGGAGTCGGTCGTGGGGCGGTCTGCGGTGGGGATTGCGCGGAAGGGGTTGGCG
>JBKPRI010000379.1:0-4454 GCA_046734515.1 Candidatus Methylomirabilota bacterium
GCCGCGGCCGCCGCCAGCTCGTCCGGCCGCACGTCGGCCAGCGCCACCCGCGCGCCGGCGCGGGCAAATAGCACCGCGCTCGCCCGCCCGATGCCCGTCGCCGCGCCCGTGATGATGGCCACCCGCCCCTCGAGCACCCCGCGTTCCGCGAGTCCCATGACGATCGATCCTCCTCGTGGACGGCAATGCCGTCTATACTGACGCAGGCGATCACGGTCCGGTATCCCTACGGAGCGCCGCACGGCGCGGGAGCACGGTCCATGGGCCTTGAGGACGCAACGGGCGAGATCACGGCCGCCGGGCGTTGACGGAGCTCTTCCCGCCCGCGGCCTACGAGCGCGACGACGAGTCCTCGGACGCGCGGTTCTATTCAGAACCGCGCAAGGTCGTCCACATCGACGAAGGTGCCATTGCCGCGCTCAGCAGCCTGTACGAGCGCGTGCTGCCGGCGGGCGGGCGGCTGCTCGACCTCATGAGCAGCTGGCGCAGCCACCTCCCCCGAAGCCTCGGCGCCGAGGTGGTCGGCCTGGGGCTGAACGCCGAGGAGATGGCCGACAATCCCCAGCTTGCCCGCCACGTGGTGCACGACGTCAACGACGAGGCGGCGCCGGCGCTGCCGTTCGACGACGAGACCTTCGACGGCGCCATGTGCGCGGTGTCGATCCAGTACGCCACCCGCCCCGTGTGGCTGTTCCGCGAGGTGTGCCGGGTGCTGAAGGCGGGCGCGCCGTTCGTGGTGTCGTTCTCCAACCGCTGCTTTCCCACGAAGGCGGTGGCGGTGTGGCTGAACACGACCGACGCCCACCACGTCGAGCTCGTGCAGGCCTACTTCGAGGCGGCCGGCGGCTTTGCCAAGCCCGTCGCGGAAAACCGCTCGCCGGGCCCGGACGGCGATCCCCTCTATGCCGTCTGGGCCCGGCGGGCGTGACCTAGCTCGGCTGCTTGCGGGGTGTCAGGTGGAAGGTGGCGAGGATGTCGCGCGTGTCCGTCACTTCCTTCAGCGTACGGAACGGCAGCTGGAAGGCCGGCCGCGAGGCCACGATCATCATGCCGAAGTTGACGCCGGCGGCCAGGATCTGCAGCACCGGCAGCGCGAGGTATTCCAGGAACTGATCGCCGCGCGCGTGCAGCCAGTCGAGCTCGCGCTTGAAGTCGTCACGGGCGCGATGCCACCACGGCGTGGCGGCCAGCGGCATGACCTCCAGGGCCGCCGTCTCGGGCTGGAACAGCGGGCGGCGCGCGATGAAGGCCAGCAGCGGCGCCGTCCCCCACTGCGCGAAGAGGAACCACGTCATGGCGCGCACGCCGAGCCAGCCGGCGGACGCCGTGGCCATGGTCGCCCAGAAGCCGAGACGGATGCCGGCGTCGCGGGCGATCCACGGCGAGATCGCGTCGATGAACTCCCGGTAGAGGAACATCACCTCGAAGAACATCACGAGCAGCTCGACCACCACGATCTGGGCCAGGTACTTCAGCTCGCGCAGCCGCACCGCCTCGCTGAGCGTCTGCAGGCACGCGAAGCTGCCCATCACGAGCATGAGCAGGAAGACGAACAGCACGCCGGCGGTCAGGCGCGAGGCCGGGCCGCCCGACAGCTCGCTGAGCACGGTGGAGACGGTCGGCATCATCGTGTGGCTGAACACGCCCGCCTCCAGCACGCACCAGGCGAGCAGCATCACGAAGGCGATCCACGGCACGCCGGGCTGGAAGTAGGTCTGCGTCATGCGTCCGCTCATCGCGAACGGCAGCGCCGTGAGCTGCCGCAGTGAGTCCACGGTCAGGCGCACGACGAGCGCGCCCAGGCTGATCAGCCAGCCCGCGGCGACGCCGACCACCCGCGCCATGCCGACCCAGTAGAGCCACACCGAGCGGGCGGCATCCCACCAGGCCAGCAGCATCATCGACACGAAGCGCACCCGGCCCGCGCGGAACGGCAGCGTGTAGAGCGACAGCAGCGTGACCCAGGTGGCGCCGACCGCCAGGAGCGCCGGGAAGAGCAGCAGCGTGTACTTGATGGCGGTCAGCCACGGCGTCGACGGATTGAGGAAGAAGGCCAGGAGCGCCTCCTGCATCCGCGGCACCCAGGCCACCGGCGCGATCAGCAGATCGATCAGCTCTTGCCAGCGTTCAGGCAACATGACGCTTTCTCCTTTTTGAGGGGGACCCTAGGAGGGCTCCCCCTCGACCCCCCCAACGTGCATTCGATCGTCCGAACTGATGTCGACCCGCCCGTTATGGGCTGTTGGAGCCGTGGAATGACTGGAGTGGTGTCGCGTCGGCGCGGACGGCGGCGGTTTCGCGCCAGGGGCCGAGCATCACGGGGCGCGGCGGCGGCGGCGGCCAGTCGAGCGACACGACCTGCGTCGGCGGCGGCGTGACCGTGTGCGGCGGACCATAGATACGCGCGGCCGCGGCTCGCGCGGCGGCGGGATCGTAGCGGCGCAGCACGCGGACCACATAGCGGCGCGTCTGCGGATAGGGCGGCACGCCGTGATACGCGATCACCGCGCGGTCGCCGGCGTTGTACGCGGCCAGCACCAGCGGCAGATCGTTGTGGAAGCGGCTCATCAGCACGCGCAGATGCCGCACGCCGCCGTCGAGGTTCTCCTGCATGTCGAAGGAGTCCTGCACGTCCAGGCTCGCCGCCGTGGCCGGCATGAGCTGCATGAGGCCCTGAGCGCCCCGGCGCGACACCGCGTGCGGGTTGAACTCCGACTCTACGGCCACGATGGCGGCCACCAGGCGCGGCGGCACGCGATGGCGCGCGGAGACCTCCTCGATGTGGGCCATGATCTCCGCCGTCGTCGGCCGCGGACGCGCGCGCGGGTCTGACACCTCCACCTCCGGCGACTCCTCGGCCTCTTCGGCCGCATCGGCGTCGCTGGCGAACTGCACGAGCGCGCCCGGCATGGTCTCGCGATGCGCCAGCGCGTAGCCGCCGCCGAGCGTCAGCGCGAGAAAACCGAGGCCGAACAGCCGCCGTCGCGCGGCGTCGCCGCCGCGGTTCGAAGTGTGGGTGATGCGCATGGAGTGGTTGCGCATGAAAGTGCCAGGTGCATCGGAAGCAGGCGCCCTGGAGGGAGCAACGGGGATGCCAGACCCGCCCGAAGGCGGGTCAACTACGCGATTTACGAGGGATCAGACCGCCTCGCTGGTCAGAGATCGCTCAGGCCTCAGCGTGCGCCGGCTGACGCTCCGTGCCGCACCCGTGACACTGGCGCGGGCGCGTTACGACGCAGCGCGTAGCTTGACGACGTCGAACTTGAACAGGCGCGCGGCGTTCAGCCCGAGGATCTTCGCGCGCGCGTCGTCGGTGAGCCCGCTCATGGTGCGCTCGATGGCCTCCGCCGAATGGGGCCACGTGCCCTCGTGATGCGGGTAGTCGTTGCCCCACATGAAGTTGTCGGCGAGGCCATGACGCTCGGCCAGGTCGAGGCCGGCCGCGTCTTCCTGGAACGATGCGAATCCGTGCAGGCGGTAATACTCGCTCGGCAGCTTCTTGAGCTTCGGCCGCACCCAGAAGTGGTGCTTGCGGTACGCCTCGTCCATCGCGTCAAGCAGCCACGCCACCCAGCCGATACCCGCCTCGATCGTCGCGAACCGGAGGCCGGGAAAGCGCTCGAGCACGCCCGAGGCGCAGAGATTGGCCACGGGCTCGATCGTCGGCGACAGCGAGTGGGACACGTAGTTGATGACGGCGCCGCCGTTGCCGCGCGAGGCGCGCGGATCGCGGCCGGTCGAGACGTGGAAGGTGATCGGCAGGCCCGTCTCCTGGATCACCGCCCACAGCGGATCGAACACCGGCAGGTTGTAGTTGGGATGATCCACGTCGTGGCCGCCCCACACCGGCTTGCACGGCAGCGTCAGCGCGCGGAAGCCCAGCTTCGCCACGCGCTGCACTTCCGCGATGGAGCCCTCGAGGTCGGCGGTGGCAATGGCCGCCACCGGCGAGAGGCGGTCGTTGTAGGGACCGAAGGTCTCCCACGCCCACTCGTTGAACACGCGGCACTGCGCCTGCGCGAAGACCGCGTCGGGCGTGGCCCACATGGACAGGCCCTTGTTGGGGAAGATGACCTCGGCATCGATGCCGTCGCGCGCGTGATCGCGCAGGCGATCGCGCGGATCGGCGCCGGCCTTCTGGCGCAGCATGTCCTCGCCCTCGAGGTCCTGCACACGCAGCCGATCGGGCCGGTGGCCCTCCGACACGCGCCACATCACGCCGTTGGCGTCGGTGATCACGCGCGGGATGCGGTCGCGGTACTTCTTGTCGATCCGCTCGGCCCACAGGCTCGACGGCTCGTTGGCGTGGCAGTCCGCGGAGATGAGAACGTACTTGTTCGGATCGTCGGGCCGCGCGGTGCGCTTCCAGCCGGCGTGACCGGGAGACTGCAGGCGCCACTGGTTGGGGGCGTCGACTTCCACGCGGCTCATAGGACTCTCCACTGTACGAGGGT
>JBKPRI010000380.1:0-6435 GCA_046734515.1 Candidatus Methylomirabilota bacterium
GGCAGGCCGAGCGCGAGGACGGCGATCACCACGCCCACGGTGAAGCTCATGGCTCCTGCTCCATCTCGCGCCGGATGCGCTCACGCATCGCGGGGTCGACGGCCGGCGGCGTCGCCGGCTGCCGTCGCGTCCATCGCGTGACGAGGACGGCCACCAGCGCGATGCCGAGCAGCGCCATCACGTACGGCACCACCCACACGAGCAGCGTGAATCCGCGTCGCGGCGGCGCCAGCAGGATCCAGTCGCCGTACTTGTCGACGAAGTACGCGCGCACCTGCGCGGGCGACTCGCCCGCGCGCAGCCGCTCGCGCACGATCGCGCGCATCTGTCCCGCCATCTCCGACGGCGAGTCGGCCACCGACAGGTTCTGGCACACGACGCACCGCAGCTCGGAGGCGACCTCATAGACGATCTGCTCGCTGACCTCGGCCGGCTTCGCCGGCTGCTGGGCGACGGCCGCGGACATCGGGCCGAGCATCGCGATCAGCACGATCAGCACTCCGACGAGCCGCCGTAATCGCTCGGTGGCACTTGCGTTGCACGATCGAGCCGCAGGGGGAGTTCCATGGATCCACGCGCGTTGATCGAGGACCTGGTGCAAAAGATCGCGCCGAACGCCACCGTGGTCGGCATCGACGAGGACACCGAGCGCTTTCGCGTCACCGTGGCCGGCACCAGCGGCGTGCTGGCCGACTGCGAGCTGCCGCGCAAGGCGGTGGAGTCCGCCGCGCGCTGGGATTCGGCGCGCGCCCGGATCGCCGCCACGCTCAAGCGCTGCGCCGACGACGTCGACGCGCGCATTCCCGACGCCCGGGGGTAACGTGCTCACCGCGCGGCCAGCAGCGTGTCGACCGTCTCGCGGAAGATCTCGTCCGTCACCGCGCCCACGTGCTTGCGGTGGATCCGCCCCTGGCGGTCGATGAAGAACGTCTCCGGCACGCCGTAGATACCGTAGTCCACCGAGACCTTGCCGCCGCGGTCGGGGGAGTTCTTGAACGTCAGACTGAAATTCCGGATGAACGACAGGGCCGCCTCGTCCTTGTCCTGGATGTCCACGCCGAGGACGACGACGTCGCGATCACGGTACGTGCGCCAGCCGCGCTCGAGCACCGGCGCTTCCTCGTAACAGGCCGGGTTACACCACGACGCCCAGAAGTTGACGACGACGACCTTGCCGCGCAGCGCGGCCAGATCGACCGGCGTGCCGTCGAAGGCGGTGAGCGTGAACGGCGAGGCCGGGCGCCCGATCAGCGGCGAGGGCACGTCCCGCGGGTTCAGCTTGAACCCGTAGGCCAGCAGCGCCAGGACCGGGACCGCGGCCAGCGGCAGCAGCCAGCGCCAGCGGCGCTTCACGCCGGCTTCCGGCGCTCGGGCAGCACCGCCAGCAGCGTGCCGAGCGTGAGGATCAGCCCACCGATCCAGATCCACGACACCATCCGGTTCACCTGCATCTTCACCGTCGCGTGCGAGCCGTCGCGCGCGAAGTCACCGAGCACGAGATAGAGGTCGTCGATGAAGCCCAGCCGGTAGTCGACGTAGGCGATCGGCGACTGCTCTTGCGGATAGAACTTCTTGGCCGGCTCCAGCACGTCGCCGGCGCCGCGCCCGCCGATCACGGTGAAGCTGCCGGTGACCTTGTCGTGGTTGGACTCCTGGCTCTCGCGGAGTCCGTCGAAGCGCACCTTGTAGCCGCCGAGCTCGGTCTGCTCGCCCTTCTGCAGCGTGGTCTCCGTGTGCACCGACCACGCCTGCGAGCCGGTGACGCCGACCGCCATCACCAGGACCGCGAGGTGGACGATGAAGCCGCCGTAGCGCCGGTTGTGGCGCAGGAGCAGGCCGCCGAGCGCCGGCAGCGCGCGCTCGCCCATCAGCCGGCGGGCGCGGGTGGCGCGCAGGAGATCGACGGCGATCGTCGCGGTGACGAAGATCGTCAGGGCCAGCGCCAGCACCGCCACCGTCGAGCGCACGCCGAGCAGCCGCAAGATCAGCGCGGCGATCGCGCCGATCACCACCGGCCACAGGAAGTTCCGCTTGAGGTTCTCGAGCGAGGCGCGCCGCCAGGCGATGAGCGGCCCCACGCCCATCAGGAAGATGAGCGACAGGAACAGGGGCACGTTCACCTGGTTGAAGAACGGCGCGCCCACGCTGACCTTGACGCCGCGCACCGCCTCCGAGATCAGCGGGAACACGGTGCCGAAGAACACCGTGAAGGCCGCGGCCACCAGGAGCACGTTGTTGAGCAGGAAGGCCGATTCACGCGAGACCACCGAGTCGAGCGCGCCCTGCGCGGCCAGATCGTCCCAGCGCCAGGCGATCAGGGCCAGCGAGGTCAGCACCACCAGGGCCAGGAAGGACAGGAAGAAGATGCCGATGGCGCCCTGGGTGAACGCGTGCACGGAAGCGATGACGCCCGAGCGCGTGAGGAACGTGCCGAACAGCGTGAGGCTGAAGGTCAGGATCACCAGCGCGATGTTCCAGAGCCGCAGCATGCGGCGGCGCTCCTGGATCATGACCGAGTGCAGGAACGCGGTGCCGGTGAGCCAGGGCATGAAGGCGGCGTTCTCGACGGGGTCCCACGCCCAGTAGCCGCCCCAGCCGAGCACGTGGTAGCTCCACCAGCCGCCGATGAGCAGGCCGAGCGAGAGGAAGTACCAGGCCAGGATGGTCCAGCGCCGGGTGGTCGTGATCCAGAAGTCCCCCACGCGCCCGGTGATGAGCGCGGCCACCGCGAAGGCGAACGGCACCGTGAAGCCGGTGAAGCCGAGGTAGAGGGCCACCGGGTGGGTGATCATGCCGGAGTCTTCCAGCAGCGGGTTGAGCCCGCGGCCGTCGGGCGGGATGGGCAGCGAGCGCGCGAACACCGGCGCCGCCACCGTCATCACGAGCAGGAAGAACGAGATCACGCTGAGCATGACCGTCAGGACGTAGGGGTAGAGCTCCCGCGCGCTCGTGCGGTGGCGCAGCACCACGATCAGCGTGTAGACCGTCAGCATCCACGACCACAGCACGATCGAGCCCTCCAGCGCGCCCCACACCGCCGTGATGCGGTAGTAGAACGGCGTGCCGAGGTTGGTGTTGTTGGCGACGTAGCGGACCGAGAAATCGAAGGTGAGGAACGCGTAGATCAGCAGCAGGATGCAGGTGGTGACGAGCACGAACACGGCGAGGGCGGCGTGCTGGGCCGACTCGATGTAGGCCGTGCGGCCGCGCCGCGCGCCGACGGTGGCCATGACGGCGCCGTAGACGCAGAGCGCGAGAGCGACCAGGAGCGCGCCGGTGCCGAGCTCGGGAATCATCGCTTCGGCTCCTCCAGCGTCTTGATGAGGGTCTTGGACTGCGATTCCTTGGTGTCGTGCGGCGCCTTGTACTCCTCCGAGTGCTTGGCCATGATCAGCGCGGCCTTGAAGTAGCCGTCGCCGGTCCACTGGCCTTCCACCACCGCGCCGCGCCCTTCGCCGAAGAGGTCGGGCGCCGCGCCCTTGTGCCGCACGGGTACGGTAGCGCGGCCGTCGGACATGGTGAAGGTCAGATCGAGGGTGCGCGGCTCCCACTTGAGCGAGCCCGGCGTCACCAGCCCGCCGAGGCGATACGCCTTGCCGGCCACCGGCGCCGCCGTGAGCTCCGAGGGCGTGACGAAGTACACGGCCGACTGCGTCACACCGGCCCAGATCATGTAGCCGAGCGCGATGAGGATGACGGCGCCGCCGACGAGGAACTTCGGCTTCATGCGCGCTGTCTCAGCGCGGCGACCTCGCGCTCCTTGCGAACCAGCCGTCGCCAGTAGCCTCCGAGCACGAGGACGGCCAGCCCGTAGGCGGCGGCGACGAAATTCCAGTGATCAGCCATCAGGCGAGCGCCTCCGATTCGGCGCGCAGCAGTCGAACCCGCTTGGCGACGAAATAGATGTACAGCAGCGTGAAGGCCACCACGTTCACCAGCAGGGCGGCCAGGATCGCGGGCGGCATGGTGGCCGCCCCGGGTTTGAGCACGGACGGCGGCTGGTGCAGCGTGCGCCACCAGTAGACCGAGAAGTGCACCAGCGGCACGTCGAGCGCGGCCACGATGCCGAGCACCGCGCAGTAGCGGGCGGCCCGCTCCTGGTCGTCGATCATGCCGCGCAGCAGCAGGTAGCCGAGGTACATCACGAACAGGATCGCCACGCTCGTGAGCCGGGCGTCCCACGTCCACCACGTGCCCCACGTCGGCTTGCCCCAGATGGAGCCCGCCGCGATGGTGACGCCGGTGAACATCACGCCGACCTCGGCCGAGGCGTGGGCGAGGCGATCGGCGCCCGCCCGGCGCCGCGCGAGGTACGCGACGGAGGCGGCGAGCACGACGCCGAAGGCCAGGTAGGCGACCCACGCGGTCGGCACGTGCAGGTACATGATGCGCTGCACGTTGCCCTGCGTGCTCTCGCGCGGCGCCACGCCGAAGCCCATGACCATACCGGCCACGAGCGTGAGGGCGGCGAGCCAGCCCAGCAGCCTCGTCGTGTTGAAGGTCACGTCAGCCCTCGAGAATGAAGTCGAACGTCAGCAGTCCTGCCACCACGTAGATGACGTCGGCGGCCACCAGCAGCTTGAGCCAGTGCGCCACGTCGCCCAGCGGCGCGCGCAGCAGCACGGCCTCCGTCGCCTTGACCGTCCCCAGCAGCACCGGCACCAGGACCGGCAGCAGCAGCACGGGGAACAGCAGCTCGCGCGCGCGCGCCTGCGCCGTCAGCGCGGCGAACAGCGTGCCCATCGCGGCAAAGCCCAGGGTGCCGAGCGCGATCACCATGACCAGCGAGGGCAGGACCGGGCCGAGGTCGACGTTGAAGAACAAAGCGAAGAGCGCCAGCACCATGGCTTCAACCACGAACATGAGCGCCAGGCTCCCGGCCAGCTTGCCGAGATAGATCGCCGACTTGTCGCCGGGGGCCAGCAGCAGGCCCTCCCAGCAGTCGTTCTCGCGCTCGACCAGGAACACGCGCCCGAGCCCGAGCATGCCGCTCAGAATGAAGGCCAGCCACAGCAGGCCCGGCAGCACCGCCGACAGCCGCTCGCGATCCGCGTCGAGCGCGAACTGGAAGACGAAGAGCAGGGCCAGCGAGAAGAAGAGCAGCGAATTGAGCGTCTCCTTCGACCGCCGCTCCACCAGCAGATCCTTCCACGCCACGATCAGCGCGCGCCGCGCGTACGTCAGGACGCCTCCTCCGTGTGCGCGACGTAGAGGCGCTGGACGTCGTCGGGCGCGAGAGCGCCGCGGGGGGTGTCGAGCGCGATGCGCCCGCCGGCCAGGATCGCCAGGCGATCGGCGGCGCCCAGCTCGCGCCCGAAGCTGTGGGTGGCCATCACGAGCGCCCCGCCGGCGGCCTTGAAGCTCTCCAGGCGAGCCTCCAGCCACTTGCGCGCGCGCGCGTCGAGCGCGGCGAACGGCTCGTCCAGCAGCAGCACGCGCGGCCGCGCCAGCCCGACGCGGGCCAGGGCCAGCCGCCGCTTCATGCCCGCTGAAAACGTGCGCACCCGCGCGCCGGCGTGGCGCTCGAGGTCCACGTCGGCCAGCGCCTGGTCCAGCGTGTCGGCGTCGGCCGCCAGCCCGGACAGCGTGGCCCAGAACTTCAAGTTCTCGAGCGCGGTCAGGTCCTCGTAGAGCTGGACGCCGTGGGCGACCACGCCGATGAGCGGCCGCACCGCCTCCGCCTCGCGCGCGCAGTCGTGGCCGGCCACCGTGGCCGTGCCGCGCGTGGGCCGCAGCAGCGTGGCGATGATTTTGAGCAAGGTGGTCTTTCCGGCGCCGTTCGGGCCCAGCAGCGCGACCGCCTCGCCGGCGGCGACATCGAGATCGACGCCGTCCAGCACGCGCGTCGCGCCGAAGACGCGGACGAGGCCCTTTACGCGGATGAGAGGTTCAGCAACCATGCGTCGAACCGAGTCATTTTCGCCCACCGACTGCGGGCGGTCAAGGAAGCGAGACGCGTCGGGGCCCGCCGACCACCCTCGCGACGACCGCCAGCACCGCGGCCATGTCGATCGCGCCACCGACCGCCCACATCAGCACGCCGCCCCAGGCCTGGTCCTCGAGCGGGCTGGCGGCGCCCGACGGCGCGTAGGCGTAGAGGGGCGCCGGACTGGCGGCCAGCAGCACCCCGAGCGCGCCGCCCGAGAAGGCGGCCAGCACGAGGTAGACGACGCGAGCGACCGGCGAGGCCGGCGCGGCGACCCGCGGGGCCGGCGCGATGACCGGCCACCAGAACACGACGGCGGCGGCCGCGAACGAGACGTGCTCCAGATCGTGCAGCCAGCCGATCGCCAGCGCGGCGTCGTAGGCGACGGGCAGGTGCCAGAGCCACAGCACGAGCGCGTAGAGCGTCCACGCCACGGGCAGCCGCGTGAGCGCGCGCCACGCGCGGCGCGCCGGCGCGCCCTCGGCCAGCCACGCGCCGAGGCGCCGGCG
>JBKPRI010000381.1:0-9007 GCA_046734515.1 Candidatus Methylomirabilota bacterium
GCCGGCCGACGGCGACGACGCCAACGGCGCCCGCGGCAAGCCGGCGCGACGGCGGGGACGGCTGGGCGAGCTGCTGGTCGCCGAGGGCGTCATCTCGCAGGACCAGCTCCAGGACGCGCTGCGCGAGCACCGGCGCTCCAAGGAGCGGCTGGGCGCGGTGCTGGCCCGCCGTGGTCTCGTCACCGAGGAGCGGCTCGTCGAGCTGCTCTCGCGCGAGCACGGCCTGCCCTCGGTGGACATCACCCAGCACCTCATCCCGGCCGACGTGCTGGCGCTGGTGCCCGCGCACATCGCGCGCAAGTACGACGTGCTGCCGATCAGCCGGGCCGCCAGCGGTCTCACGCTGGCCATGGCCGATCCGACCAACGTGGTGGCGCTGGACGAGATCGCCGCCATGACGCGGCTGACCGTGCTGCCCGTCGTCGCCTCCGGCACCGCCATCCGCGCCGCGATCGAGCGGCATCACCACTCCAAGGGCGAGCCGATGGCCGACGTGCTCGCCGAGCTGTCGATGGATCCCAGCAGCCTGGAGGTCGTGGACGAGAACGAGCTCACGGCCGGCAACGTCATCGAGCTCAAGGAGTCGGCCGACGAGGCGCCGGTGGTCAAGCTCGTGAACATGATCCTGGCCGACGCCATCCGCCGCGGCGCCTCCGACCTGCACTGGGAGCCCTATGAGCGGGAGTTCCGCATCCGCTTCCGCATCGACGGCGTGCTCCACGAGATGCTGTCGCCGCCCAAGCGCCACGAGGCGGCCATCATCTCGCGCCTGAAGATCATGGCGAACCTCGACATCGCCGAGCGCCGCGCGCCGCAGGACGGGCGCATCAAGCTGCGCTTCGGCCAGCGCGAGATCGACTTCCGCGTGTCGATCCTGCCCGCGATCTTCGGCGAGAAGGCCGTGCTCCGCATCCTCGACAAGGACGCGCTGCAGCTCGACCTTGGCAAGCTGGGCTTCGACGACTGGAGCTTCCAGCACTTCAACGCCGCCATCCACCAGCCCTACGGCATGGTGCTGATCACCGGGCCCACCGGCTCCGGCAAGACCACCACGCTCTACTCGGCGATCTCGACGATCAACTCGCCGGATCACAACATCATGACGGCCGAGGACCCGGTCGAGTACAACCTGCGCGGCGTCAACCAGATCCAGGTCAACGACAACGTGGGGCGCAGCTTCGCCCAGGTGCTGCGCTCGTTCCTGCGTCAGGACCCCGACGTGATCCTCGTCGGCGAGACGCGCGACCTCGAGACCGCGCAGATCTCGATCCGCGCCGCGCTCACCGGCCACCTCGTCTTCACCACGCTGCACACCAACGACTGCCCGTCCACGGTGGCGCGGCTCGTGGACATGGGCGTGCAGCCGTTCCTGCTCTCGTCGGCGCTGGTCCTGATCCTGGCTCAGCGTCTCGGCCGGAAGATCTGCACGGAGTGCAAGGAGCCCTACGAAGGCCACGAGGACCAGCTGGTGCCGCTGGGCCACGTGCGCCAGGGCGTCGGCAAGGTGACCTTCTACAAGGGGCGCGGCTGCCAGACGTGCAACTTCACCGGCATGAAGGGTCGCGTGGCAATCTACGAGGTGATGCCGATCACCGAGGAGCTGCGCGAGCTGGTCCTCAAGGACGCGTCCACCGCCGAGATTCGCGAGATGGCGCAGCGCCAGGGCATGAAGACGCTGCGCCAGGCCGGGCTGCAGAAGGTGCTGGAGGGCACGACGACGGCGGCCGAGATCCTGCGCGTGACCATGTCATGAGCCGACTGAGGCTGGGACTCGAGATGGACGGCGCCTCGCGGGGCCGTCAGGTGCGCGACATCGTCCAGACCGTGGCGCGCCTGCACGGCGTCAAGGGCGCGCTGATCGTCGCCCCCGACGGCTTCGTCATTGCCGCCGAGGTGCCCGAAGGTGTGTCCGTGGAGTCGCTGGCGGCGCTGGCGGCCACGCTCGGACGCGACCTCGAGGTGGGCGCGACCCGGCTCGGGCGCGGGGCGTTCCAGACGGCGACGTTCTCGGCCGACGACGGCACGCTGTTCCTCGCCACCAGCCCCATTGGCTTCGTGGTCGCCCTCGCCGAGCCGCCGGCGAGCTTGCAATCCGTGCGAGCCGCGGTAGCGGAAGCGGTCGGTCAGATCGCGGCCGCATGGTCGGAAGCCGCCGCGCGCGCGACATCGGGCTAGCTCCGCTCCAGCATCGCCGCGACCGTGCGCCGCAGCTCGTCCGGCGTGAAGGGCTTGGCCAAGAGCGTGGTGCCCGCGTCGAGCACGCCGTGCTGCGCGATGGCGTCCTCGTTGTAGCCCGAGATGTAGAGCACCCGCGTCCCCGGCCGCCGCTCGAGCAGCCACACCACCAGCTCGCGCCCGCTCATCTCCGGCATCACCACGTCCGTCACCACCAGATCGATGACGCCGGTGTGCCGCTCGGCCGCGCGCATCGCCTCGCCCGGCGTGGCGGCCTCCAGCACGCTGAAGCCGTCGATGCCGAGAATCTCGCGGGCCAGGTCGCGCACGTCGTCCTCGTCCTCGACCAGCAGGATGGTGCCCGAGCCGCCGGTGGGCCGGGCCGGCGCGGGCGCCGGTTCGAGGGCGGCCGGCGCGTCGACGCGGCGCAGGTAGACGCGGAACGTCGTGCCGCGCCCGGCCTCGCTGTCGACGACGATGGTGCCCTCGTGCTGCTTGACGATCCCGTAGACCATGGCGAGGCCGAGGCCGGTGCCCTTGCCCGGCTCCTTGGTGGTGAAGAACGGCTCGAAGATGCGCGGCTGCACCTCGGGCGGGATGCCGTCCCCCGTGTCGCTGACGGCGAGCACGACGTGCGGTCCCGGCGCGGCGCTCGGATTGGCGGCCACGAAGGCGGCGTCGACCTCGACGTCGGCGAGGCCGATCGTCAAGCGGCCGCCGGCCGGCATCGCGTCGCGGGCGTTGACGACGAGGTTGAGCACGACCTGCTCGATCTGCGCCGGATCGGCCTGCACGCGGCCCACGCCCGGCGCGATGGTTGTGATCAGCTCGACGTCCTCGCCGATGAGCCGCTGGAGCATCGGCTCGAGATCGGCCACCACCAGGTCGAGGGCGAGCACGCGCGGCTGCAGCACCTGCTTGCGGCTGAACGCCAGGAGCTGCCGCGTGAGCGTGGCCGCGCGCTCGCTGACGCGCTTGATCAGCTCCACGTCCTTGCGCACCGGATCGTCGGAGCGCAGCCGGTGCAGCAGCAGGTCGCTGCGACCGGAGATCACGGTCAGCAGGTTGTTGAAGTCGTGGGCGATGCCGCCGGCCAGGCGGCCCACCGCCTCCATCTTCTGTGACTGGCGCAGCTCGGCCTCCAGCCGCCGGGGCTCGGTGACGTTGGCCATGGCGCCGATCATCCGCACCGGCCGCCCGCGCTCGTCGTGCACGATGTGACCGCGGTCGATCACGTCGGCCCAGGAGCCGTCGTCGCGTCGGAAGCGGAACTCGTCGCTCCACGTCTGCCCGCCGCCGTCGATGACCGCCCGGATCCCGGCCAGCACGCGGTCGTGATCGTCGGGATGGATGCGCTCGAGCCACCACTCGGCGGTGGGCGCCACGTCGTCGGCCGCGTAGCCGAACAGCGTCTGCACGCCCTCGTTCCACTCGACCTGGCCGCCGAGCAGATCCCACTCCCAGATGGCGTCGCTGGTGGCGCGCGCGGCCAGGCGATAGCGCGTCTCGCTGGCGCGCAGCGCGGCCTCGGCGGCCTTGCGCTCGGTGACGTCGCGCGAGTTGGTGACGACGGCGCCGACGGCCGGATCGTGCAGCAGGTTCACGCTCACGCCTTCGAGCCAGCGGTAGACACCATCGCTCCGGCGCCAGCGCATCTGCACCTGGTGCGGGTTGTCGGGATCGGCGAGCGCGCGCGCGAAGACCGCCTCGCCCGCGGCACGGTCGTCCGGATGGACGAGGCTGAGCCCGGTGCGGCCCGCGAGCTCGGACATCTCGTACCCGAGCATGCGGCAGAGCGCGGGAGACGCGTACTGGATGGTCCCGGTGGCATCGCGCAGCGTGATGCCGTCGTCGCTGTGCTCGATGAGCGCGCGGAAGCGGCGGCCGGCCGCCTCGGCCTCGGCACGGCTGGCCTGCTCGGCCGAGAAGAGCCGCGCGTTCTGGATGGCCAGCGCCGCGTGCTCGGCGACGCGGCCGAGCGACCGCTCCTCGGAATCGGTGAAGCGCCGCGCAGTACGCACGCCGGCCACCAGCACGCCCACCACGCTGCCGCCGCTGCGGATCGGCACCGCGAGCATGCCGCGCAGTGCCTCGGTGCGGAGCGACTCGTCGAGCGCAAAGCGCGAGTCCTGACGGTCCTCAAGGCGCATGGGGCGGCCGGTCGCCCACACCGTGCCGGCCACCCCCTGGCCGCGCTCGATGCGCAGGGCATCGTAGGCCGGGAAGCGGACGCCGGCGCGGTGCCGGAAGACCAGGCAGTCGCCGTCCGGCTCCTGCAGACCGATGACCGCGAGGTCGGCGCGGCAGAGCTCGCGCGCGCGCTCCACCACGCGGCTCAGCACGGTGTCGAGGTCGAGCGAGGTCGTCACCGACTTGGCGACGTCGGCGAGGATCTCCGCCTCGAGCAGGCGCTCGCTCATCTCGCGCGCGAGCGCGCGGTTCTCGAGGGCGAGGCCGACCTGGGCCGCCACGCCCGACATCAGTCCGAGCTCGCCCTCGGGGAACTCGCGGCCCTCCTTCCACCACACGAGGAGCAGCCCGCCCACGACGTCCTGACCGGCCGCGGTGGGCGCGAAGAGCGCCGAGTGCGGGGGCAGCGCACGCGCGACGGGTGACCACGCGGGATCCTTGGCGGCGCTGGACGTCCACGCCGGCGAGCGCGTGCGCCACGCGAGGTCGAGCGCGGCGCTGTCGGCGACCCGGAGCGGCGTGCTCGTGAACCACTCGCGCAGCTCCGTGGGCACCCGATACCCGGCGATCGGCAGCAGGGCGCTGGGTGCGGCGGGATCGCGCGCGTAGGCGCCGACCATGTCGGCGCCGAAGGCCAGCGCGACCTCCCGGGCCACGCGCCGCATGGCCTCGGGCGCCTCGAGCCGCAGCGACAGCGACTCCGCCACCGCCAGGAGTGTCTGCGTCTCCCGGAGCCGGCCCAGGAACTGAACGAACTCGCGCTGATCGCTGGTAGACGCCACGGGAGTCCCGGAACTAGGGCAAGGGGAATGCCACGGCCCCCCGCCGGGGATCGCCGTACTGGCGCGGACATAGCGAGCGCCCTCGGCGGGCCCGAACGTCAGCGGGAGATTCTCCCCGGAAAGGCGGGCCGGCCGCGGCCGGCCTGCCCGTGGCCCCGGGTGGGGAATGGGGCTTCATATCGGCGGCCACAGCGACTATCCTCTATGGGCGATCTCGCAGAACGACCATCGATCGGACTACCAGAGGGGACAGGCAGAATGGCGAATCTACTGGAGCAATTGAACAAGGTGACGGTCACCGTCGCCGACACGGGCGACATCCACTCGATCGAGAAATTCAAGCCCCGCGACGCGACGACGAACCCGTCGCTCATCACGGCGGCGGCCCAGATGAAGGAGTACGCGGACGTCGTCGACGGCGGCCTGCGCTGGGCCGAGCGTGAAGCGGGCCCCAGCGCGACCGCGGACAAGGTCGTCAAGCTCGCGCTCGATCGCCTGGCCGTGGAGTTCGGCCTGCGCATCCTGAAGGTGGTCCCGGGCCGCGTGTCGACCGAGGTCGATGCGCGCCTGTCGTACAACACCCAGGCGTCGATCGAGAAGGGCCGCTACCTGATCTCGCAATACAAGGCGGCGGGCATCGGGACGGATCGTGTGCTCATCAAGATTGCCTCCACGTGGGAGGGCATCAAGGCCGCCGAGGTGCTCGAGAAGGAAGGCATCCACTGCAACCTGACGCTGCTGTTCGGCATGCACCAGGCCGTCGCGTGCGCCGAGGCCAACGTCACGCTGATCTCGCCCTTCGTCGGCCGCATCCTCGACTGGTATCTCAAGGCCGAGAAGCGGGACTCCTACCCGCCCACCGAGGATCCGGGCGTGAAGTCGGTGACGACGATCTACAACTACTACAAGAAGTTCGGTCACAAGACCGAGGTCATGGGCGCGTCGTTCCGCAACAAGGAGGAGATCATCGAGCTGGCCGGCTCCGATCTGCTCACCATCGCGCCCAAGCTGCTGGACCAGCTCCGGGAAGGCCAGGGCACGCTGGTGCGCAAGCTCGATCCCGAGAAGGCCAAGGGGATGAACATCGAGCGGATCAAGATGGACGAGAAGACGTTCCGCGCGATGCACGACAAGGACCCGATGGCCAAGGAGAAGCTCGACGAGGGCATCGTCGGGTTCTCGAAGGCGATCGAGGCGCTCGAGAAGCTGCTGACCGAGCGCTATCACGCCATGCACAACCGCGTGGTGGTGGGCGAGGCCGCGCGCGCGTTCTTCAAGGCCTACGACCTCGACGGCGACGGGCACGTCACCCGCGAGGAGTGGGCGGGCAGCGCGGCGGTGTTCGAGGCGCTCGACACCGACCACGACGGCATCATCACCGTGGAAGAGCTGGCCGCCGGTCTCGGCGGTGCGCACCACCTGAACTAGCTCGCGAACCGGTCGAGCGGCGACGGCCTCGATTCCTCGGGGCCGTCGCCACGCTCCCGATGCTCCTCGCAGTCGCCGACTCACCTTCGGGGCGGATGGGCTGACGCCCGACGCGACACGTCGTCACCAGATCGAGAGGGCCGTCATGGACGTCACCGACAAGATCAGCGCCGCCTGGCAGCGTAGTGTGCGGGGTCTGACGAAACGCCCGCAGCTCGGCAAGGTCACGCACAGTGTGACCGCGCGGATGACCGACGGCCTCACGTGCGGCATCGACGCGGACGGGCATCATCTGATCGCCGACCAGCCCGAGATCGCGGGTGGCAATGATCGCGGCGTGCCGCCGTCGGTCTACGTGGAGGCGGCACTGGCCTCGTGCCTGGCGATCGGCTACCGCCAGCGATTTGCCGCCGCCGGCGTGCCCGTCTCGGCCGTCGAGGTGAAGGTAACCGCCACCATCGACGTGTGCGGCCAGTATGGGGTCGACGACTCCAAGCTGGGCTTCGACGGTCCGGTCACGTATGCCGTGCGCGTGGACAGCACGGCCCCCCGCGAGGCGGTGCTGGAGGTGCTCGACTGGGTCGACGCTCGGAGCCCGCTCGCGAACATCTTCCGCAGGCCGATCGAGCTCCGTCGCGAGCTGGAGGTGACCGGCGGCTGAGACCGCGCGGGGCCATGGAACCACGCCTGCAGCGTCGGGTGCAGCGTTACGGCTGGGACAAGGCAGCGCACGTGTACGAGTCGGCGTGGCAGCGCCAGCTCGCGCAGGCGCAAGAGCGCCTGCTAGCGCTCGCTGCCGCGCAGCCGGGGGAGCGGGTGCTGGACGTCGCCTGTGGCACCGGACTCCTCACGCTGCCGCTGGCCAGACGCGTCGGCACGCCGGGCTTCGTGCTCGGCACGGACCTGTCTGAGAAAATGGTAGAGACAACGCGGCGGCAGGCGATGGCAGCGGGGTTCACCCACGTCCGTGCCGAGCACATGGGGGCGGAAGCCCTTGGCGTCGAGGATGGGACGTTCGACCTGGCCGTGTGCTCGCTTGGGCTCATGTATGTCCCGGATCCACGGGTTGCGTTGCGCGAAATGTGGCGCGCGCTCAGGCCGGACGGCCGCGTCGCCGTCCTGGTCTGGGGCAGACGAGCGCACTGCGGCTGGGCCGAGCTCTTCCCCATCGTCGATGCGCGCGTGAAGTCGGAAGTGTGCCCGCTCTTCTTCCAGCTCGGCGGGGATGGAGTCATGGAGTGTGAGCTGGCGGCTGCGGACTTCGGGCGTATCCACGTCGAGCGCCTTGCCTACGCGCTGACCTTCACCGACGACGAGGACGTCCTCACGGCGGTGTTCGAGGGCGGCCCGGTCGCGCTGGCGTATTCACGGTTCGACCCGTCGACTCGTGGCTCCGCGCATACGGATTTCCTGGCGTCCGTCGCCGGATATCGGACCGACGGCGGCTATGAGATTCCCGCCGAATTCATCCTGGCCACGGGCGTGCGGACATCGTGACGGCGAGGCGCGTGCTACCCTAACGGCCCGATCCCGTCGTGAGAGGAGAGTCGGTGATGGCCTCCAACGTCAGGTCCCCCCGCGCGCTCACGCGCACCAACCGCTGGACGCACGCGGATTCGAAGTCGGCCGCGCTCTTCGCCCGCGCCCAGGGCGTGCTGCCCGGCGGCAACTCGCGCACGACGGTCTACATGGCGCCGTATCCGCCGTACGCCGCGTCCGGCGAGGGCTGCTGGGTGACCGACGTCGAGGGCGACCGGCGGCTGGACTGCCTGAACAACTACACCGCGCTCATTCACGGCCACGCCCATCCCGAGATCGTGGAGGCGGCCACGCGCCGCCTCGCGCAGGGCGCGTCGTTCCCGATGCCCACGCCCGAGGAGATCGATCTGGCCGCACTCATCTGCGAGCGGCTGCCCTCGGCCGAGCGCGTGCGCTTCATGAACTCCGGCAGCGAGGCAGTGATGCTCGCCATCAAGGGCGCCCGCGCCTTCACCCAGCGCCCGAAGATCGCCAAGTTCGAGGGCGCATATCACGGCTCCTACGACTACGCCGAGGTGAGCCTCGCCTCCACGCCGGAGAACTGGGGCAGCCTCGCCGCTCCCGCCAGCACGGCCTACTCGCGCGGGACGCCGCCGGCGGTTCTCGAGGACGTCGTCGTGCTGCCGTTCAATCACACCGAGCAGGCGATCGCCCGCATCGAGCGCGAGGCCGGCCAGCTGGCCGCGGTGCTGGTGGATCCCGTGCCCAACCGCGTCGGGCTCGTGCCCGCGCGCGTCGAGTTCTTGAAGGCGCTGCGCGACGTCACGCGCAAGCACGGCATCGTGCTGATCTTCGACGAGGTCATCTCCTTCCGTGTCGGTTACCGGGGCGCGCAGGGCCAGTTCGGCGTCACGCCCGACATGACGACACTGGGCAAGATCATCGGCGGCGGG
>JBKPRI010000382.1:0-5715 GCA_046734515.1 Candidatus Methylomirabilota bacterium
GCCATGATCAGCACGAGCGAGAGGCTATCGAGCACGCGCTCGACGATCACGGTGGCGCCGGTGAGCCACAGGCTCTGCTCCGCGCTCATGCCGCGCTCGGCGCGCAGGTGGCGGGCGGCCACGTAGACCCGTACCAGCTCGCCGGCGCGGAGCGGCAGGATGTTGTTGGCCATGTAGCCGATCATGTTGGCGGGGATCAGGCCCGGCGGCTCCGAGCGCGGCGGGAAGAGATACCGCCAGCGCAGCGCGCGCGCCCAGAGACCGAGCGGGCCCACCGCCACCGCCGGCACGACCCAGCCCCACTGCGTGGCGGCGAGCTGACGGCCGAGCTCGGGCAGGTCGACGCTGCGGAAGAGCCAGACGACGAGGGCGACGCTGATGGCGACGCCCGCGACGACGCGCAGACGCTTCAGGCGGGGCCGCCCTCCACCCGGATCATCGTGGTGCCGCCGGCCACGTCGCGCATGCGGTCGATCTTGGTCAGCGCCGCGCGCATGTCGCGCTCCCGCGCCTCGTGCGTGAGCATGACCACGGGCACCGCCTCGCGCTGCCCGCGGCCCTTCTGGATGACGCTGGCGATGGAGATGTCGTTCTCGCCCAGGATGCCCGTCACGCGCGAGAGCGCGCCCGGCTTGTCCTGCATCATCACGCGCAGGTAGTAGCCGCAGCGGATCGTGTCCATCGGCGCCAGCGCCAGCGCCTGTCCCGTCGACGGCAGCTCGAGGGCCAGCGAGGGGATGCCGTGGGCGATGCGCCGCGCGATCTCCAGCACGTCGGACCACACGGCCGAGGCGGTGGGCATCTGGCCGGCGCCGCGCCCGTAGAACATCAGGTCGCCGACGGCGTCGCCGGTCAGGAACACGGCGTTGAACACGCCCGACACGGCGGCCAGCGGCGAGGCGGCCGGGATCATGGTGGGGTGCACCCGCGCCTCGACGGCGCTGTCGGTGGCCTTGGCGATGGCCAGCAGCTTGATCCGATACCCGAGCTCGCGCGCGTACTCGATGTCCTGCGCGGTGACCCGCGTGATGCCCTCGGTGTGGATGTCCTTGAGGTCCACGAACGTGCGGAAGGCCAGCGCCACGAGGATCTGCAGCTTGTGCGCCGAGTCCATGCCCTCGATGTCGAGCGTGGGATCGGCCTCCGCGTAGCCGTGGGCCTGCGCTTCCTTCAGCACGAGCGAGAAGTCGAGTCCCTCGTCCGTCATCTTGGACAGGATGTAGTTGCACGTCCCGTTGACGATCCCGGCCAGCGAGAGCACGCGGTTGGCGACGAGGCCTTCCTTCACCGCGCGGATCAGCGGGATGCCGCCGGCCACGGCGGCCTCGAACCCGAGCGACACCCCGCGCCGCCGCGCCTCGTCATAGAGCTCGGCGCCGTGGTGCGCGAGCAGGGCCTTGTTGGCGGTGACCACGTGCTTGCCGGCGGCGAGCGCCTTGAGGATGAACGTGCGCGCCGGCTCCAGGCCGCCCACCAGCTCGATCACGACGTGGATGGAGGGATCGGCGATCACCTTGGCGGCGTCGTTCACCATGGGCAGCGCCGCGAGGTCGAGTCCCTCGCGCGGGCGAATGAGGTCGGCGTCCGCGACGGCGGCCAGCGTGAGGCGGCCACCGGCGCGCTCCTCGAGCATCGCGCGGCGGCTGAGGAGGATCTTGGCCACGCCGGCGCCGACGGTGCCGAGACCCAGCAAGCCGATACGGACGTCGTTCACGGGCTTCGAGGAGGCCACGCGCCGCGCGTCAGCGGCTCAGGTGCTTGAGGCCGCGCAGCGCCTGGCGGATTCGCTGCTCGTTCTCCACCAGCGCGAAACGGACGTAGCCTTCGCCGTACTCGCCGAAGCCGATGCCCGGTGAGACGGCCACCTTCGCCTCCTGGATGAGCAGCTTCGAGAACTCGAGCGAGCCCAGGCTCTTCCACGGCTCGGGGATGGGCGCCCACACGAACATCGTGCCCTTGGGCTTGGGCACGGACCAGCCCAGCTTGTTGAGGCCGTCCACCAGGACGTCGCGGCGCTTGCGGTGCACCTCGACGATCTGCTCGACACACTTCTGGTCGCCCTCGAGCGCCACGATGCTGGCGATCTGGATGGGCTGGAACGCCCCGTAGTCGAGATACGACTTGATGCGCGCCAGCGCCTGCACCATCTTCGCGTTGCCGCAGACGAAGCCCATGCGCCAGCCCGCCATGTTGTACGACTTCGAGGTCGAGAAGACCTCCACGCCGACATCTTTCGCGCCGGGCGTCTGTAAAAACGACGGCGGCTGGTACCCGTCGAACACGAAGTCGGCGTAGGCGAAGTCGTGCACGACCATCAGCCGGTGCTCGCGCGCAAAGTCAACGACACGCACGAAGAAGTCTCGATCCACGCACATCGTCGTCGGGTTGTGCGGGAAGGACAGGATCAGCATCTTGGCCTTCGGCCACGCCAGCCGCGCGGTCTCTTGCAGCCGCGCGAAGAAGTCGCCATCCGGCGTCAGCGGCACCGAGCGCAGGTCGCCGTCGGCGATCACGACGGAGTAGGAGTGGATCGGATACGTCGGGTTCGGCACCAGCACGCCGTCGCCCGGCTGCAGGACGGCCAGGGCCAGGTGGGCCATGCCCTCCTTGGCGCCGATGGTGGCGATGACCTCGCTGTCGTGGTCGAGCTCCACCGCGTACCGATCGTGGTACCACTTGGCCATCGCGCGACGCAGGCGCGTGATGCCGCGGGAGGCGGAATAGCGGTGGTTCTGGGGCTTCTGGGCGGCCTCCACCAGCTTGGCCACGATGTGCTTGGGGGTCCCCAGGTCCGGATTGCCCATGCCGAGGTCGATCACGTCCTCGCCTCGGGCGCGTGCCTTGGTCTTCAGATCGTTGACGATCGAGAAGACATAGGGGGGCAGGCGCTTGATCCGGTAGAACTCATCCATGCGGCGGATGATAGCCCTTCGCCACGGAGATTGTCACGCCTCTGACATTCGGTCGTGCCACGTGCCTCGATGGCGCAGATCGAAAGCGGTAAGTGCTTGATACTGCAACCGTCCAATTAGGCACGTCATTTGCCCCACACGCCGCCCATGTTCACCAAGGGCACCGGACCGGAATCCCTGGTTGACAGCGGTAACGGGGCGGTGCTTGAATCCCCCAACCCCGGGTCGCTGGCACGCTCGGGGTCCGGCACGGTCGCCGGGGCCCATCGCGGGAGGAAACGCAACGGCTTGAACCGCCGGGGTCAGTTTAGTCTGCTCCTGGTGCGGGGAGACGGTGCGCGGGTCATTCGGTTCAACTTCTCTCGTCCGTCGGCCGTCGGCGCCGGCGTCGTGCTCGCCTTCATGGTATCGGTCACCGGCGCGCTCGTCGGCGACTGGGCGCACCTGCGCGAGATCAATCGGGACGCGGCCACCTTCCACACGCAGATCGCCGAGCAGCGCGCCACCATCGATGCGTTCAACGGCCGCGTGACGGAGCTCCGCAAGGAGATGGCCGGCTGGCGCGACCTGCACACGAAGATCTGGGAGCCGTTCGGCCCCGAGCTGGCGCCCGGCGGCAAGGACCGCGGCATGGGCGGCGGCACTCCGGCCAAGGATGAGTCCATGGGCGCGAAGCTCTCACCGGTGGACGAGCTGAACCGCCTCGGTGAGGCCGTCAAGGAGCAGACGCAGCGGCTCACCGCGCTCGAGCGTCTGATGACGCGCGCGGGCAAGGCCGTCGCCGCGCTGCCCTCTCGCTGGCCCGTGCGCGGCGCCGTGAACTCGGAGTTCGGCATGCGCCAGTCGCCGTGGTCGTCCGGTATGGAGTTCCACAGCGGCCTCGACATCCGCGCCTCCGGCGGTACGGCGATCTACGCGCCGGCCAGCGGCACCGTGGTGCTGGCGGGCGTGCACCAGGAGTACGGCAACGCCATCATCGTCGACCACGGGCAGGACATCCGTTCGCTCTACGGCCACCTCTCGCGCCTGAACGTCCAGCCGGGGCAGCGCGTCGAGCGCGGCGGTCTCATCGGCTGGACCGGCAATACCGGGCGCTCGTCGGGGCCGCATCTGCACTACGAGATCCTCGTGCGCGGCCAGGCGGTCAACCCGCGCGCCTACCTCTGGGACTGACGCTCACCGTTCGTTAGCTCGCCTCGCTTCGTTCGCTCCTGCGCGCGTCTGCTGATCAGCCGGGCTGCGGCGGGGCGCGGGCGCGGCGCCGGCACGGGTGTCAGGACCACGTGGTTGGTTGCCCGCATCGACATCGCTCGCCTGAATTCCACCGACGCGTTGCGCACGGTCCTGGGCGGCGGGGAACGGGTCCTGACACCCATACCGGCACCACGCCCGCGCCCGCCGCAGCCCTCGCGTCAGGAGACGGTCACGGGAAGCAAGCGGGCGATACGACGAGGCGGTGGTCCCAGAGAGCGGGGGATGACTTGTCAGCTGCCTTCGAGGGGTTCGCCGTTGATGGTGATGAAGACGATGGGGGCACCGGCGAGGTCGCGGGTCCAGATCGTGGAGGCGACGGCGCCGGTCTTGTCGATGCCCTGCCACACGCCGCCGGTCGCGGGAGCGCGCGGAACGCGAGCGGTTTCACGCTTGCACTCCTGGAAGCCGTCGGCGGCGAGCGCGTTCACGACGTCGTCGGGCTCGGCGCGCCAGCCGTGGGCGGCGTCGAGCCATTGCATGCGATCGGAGTCGCGTAGCTCGTACAAACGATTGGTCCCTTCCATCAATACCTCCTGAGGTGAGTGGTTCAGTGAAGCGTCCGTCGCGAGATGTGCAACGGGGTGCAAGGCGGGAGCCAGCCAGATAGGGTCAGACCTTCGCGTGGCGCTCCAGGAACTCGAGACACATCGCATTGAACGCGTCGGGGCGCTCCCAGAAATAACAGTGGCCCGCGCGCTCGAGCGTCGTCAGCGTGGCGCCGGGGACCGCGGCGGCGAGCTGACGCGCGAAGCGCGCGGGCACCAGGATGTCGTCGTCGGCGACGCTCACCAGGGCCGGCGGCGTCAGCTTGCCGAGACGATCGAGCGTGTCGTGGCTGCGCACGGCGTCGCCCTGGCGGAGGAAGCCCGTGAGCGTGAACGGATGCGGATTGGCGATGCCGGTCTGGATGATCGTTTCCACGAATTCCGGACGCTCGACGTACGTGATCGGCGCGAAGAGCCACAGCGCCACGATGCGCATCCACTCCTCGGGCGTCACCTTCGACCGCACCACGCGCCAGTTCTCGATGAGCGCGTGCATGTAGCGGTCCGGACGCGCCAGCGTGCAGTGCAGCTGCACTGATCGCACCCGCTTCGGATGATTCAGCGCCAGCTCCTGCGCGATCATCCCGCCCATCGACACCCCGATCACGTGCGCCCGCTCGATCTTCAGGTGGTCCAGCAGCCCCACCGCATCGTCCGCCATCATCCGCGTGGTGTAGGGGATGTCCGGTGCATCACTCTGCCCCGCCCCCCGATTGTCGAACGCGATCACCCGATACTTCTGCGCGAACACCGGCGTCTGAAACCCCCACGCCAGGTGATCCCCGCCAAACCCCATGATCAACAGCACCGCATCCCCACTCCCCACCTCCACATAATTCAAATTGATCCCATTCACCCTCGCCATCGCCATCTCAGCTCACTCCTCTATCTGAATGTGTGATTGGAAGAATTGTCGCGGCCGACCCGATCGATGCCGCGGACGAGCCGCAGGCGAGGTCCGCTCCGACACGTGACGAGAACCACAACGCAGGCGATGAGCCGGG
>JBKPRI010000383.1:0-18804 GCA_046734515.1 Candidatus Methylomirabilota bacterium
GTCGCGGGCGCGGCCCGAGCTCACCGGAAGTCCCGGCGCGCGAACAGCAGCACGGCCGCCGCCACCAGCGCGAGATCCCAGGCCAGCGCGTAGCCGAGCGCGGCCAGCACGTGCGGGCCGGGCGGCGCGATGCCGTGGGCGGCCGGCGTGATCTGGCTGAACACCGAGAGATTGGGCAAGCCGTAGTAGAGCGCGGTCAGCAGTCCGCGGGCGGCGGCGGTGTCGAAGAGCGTGGCGAAGCCCTTGAGGTCGGCCGTGAAGTGGCCGATGACGAACACCGCCAGCGAGCCGAACGCCGAGAAGATCGGCGACGAGAACGACGAGAAGACGAGGGCCACGGCGGTGAGCAGCGTCAGCTCGAGATAGATCAGGGCGATCGCCGGCCACAGGGCGGCCAGCAGCGGTGTGCTGCCGCGGGCGACCCAGAGCAACACGAGCGTGACCCCCGCGCCCATCACCAGCACGTTGACCGCCAGCGTCAGGCAGAGGCCGAGGTATTTGCCCAGGAGGAACTCGCCGCGGCCGACCGGCTTGGCGAAGATCGTGTAGAGCGTGCGCCGCTCGATCTCCTTCCACACCAGGCCCACGCCCACGAACACGGCGATGAAGGCGCCGAACAGCAGCATCGCACTGAGCCCGAGGTCGACGATGATCTTGGCATCCTGCGAGGCGGAGGCGGCGCCCAGGAACACGGCGCTCACGCTGAGCAGGACGACGAACAGCACGAGGTTGTAGAGCACGCGGTCGCGCACGGCCTCGCGGAAGGTGTTGCGCGCGATGGCGACGACACGACGCCGCGAGGAGGGAACGGGCTGCGAGCTGTCTGTCGGCGCGAGCATGCTGGAGAAATATCCTACCGAAGCGGCGCGTCGGGCCCGTCACCTTTCCGGCGCTGCCGCTGGCGCGCACCTTGCTCCCCCAGAGCCCGGAGGTGCGCCATGCCAGGCGACCAGGATCGGACGAAGCCGCCGGCGCCGCGCGACGACCAGGACGACCAGTTGAGCCCTGCGCGCGCGCTGCGCAACAGTGCGGCCCGGGGCGGCGGTCAGCGCGTCGGGAACAACGGCCCGGTGGCGAATCCCGAGGTGTCGTCCGCCGACGAGAAGCCGGAGGAGAAGACGGGCAGCTAGCGGCGGCCGGCGGCGATCTTGGCCGCGGCCGGCACGACGAAACCGCCTTCGGCGCGATAGCCGGCGGCGAGCCGCTCGAACGCGGCGCGGATGCGCGCCTGCACCGCCGGCGGCTGGTGCACGACGGCGGCAGAGGCGCGCGCCAGGCTGCCGAGGCCGCCTTCCCACCACGCCTCGATGCTGGCGATGCGGTGCGTCCACGCGAGCGGCCGGACGCTGGGCTCGGCGAACCCGGCGATGGTGAGCAGGGCGCGAAGCTCGGCGTCGTCGGCGAAGCGGAACGGCGGCGGCCCCTCCGGCACCGCGTCGGTGGGCGGCGCCCCCGCCTCGGCCACCGCGTCGAAGAAGACGCCGTTCACGCGCGCGCGCGCCGGCGCGTCCCACCAGGAGAGTGCCCCGCGCCCACCGCGCTTCAGCACGCGGAGGACCTCCGCGGCGCCCAGCTCGGGCCGCGGGAAGTGTCCGAGCCCGAAGTTGCAGACGACGGCGTCGAACGCCTCGTCCGGGAACGGCAGCCGCTCGACGTCGGCCTCGCGGAACTCGAGCCGCGGGTGGTGGGCGCGCGCGAGGGCGATCATCTCCGGCGAGAGGTCGACGCCGATGACCGTCGCGCCGCGCGCCGCCGCGGCCGCCGCCACCGCGCCCGGCCCGCAGGCGACGTCCAGCACACGGGAGCCCTGGGCGACGGCGGCGGCGTCCAGCAGGGCGGGAATGGCGCCGGCGGTCACCGGCTCGAAGAACCCTTCGTAGGTGCGCGCCAGCCGGTCGTGCGCGCGTCGCTCGAAGTCACGGAAGGCGTCAGCGTCGATCGCCACGCGAGGATCATGCACGAAGGCGGGCGCGCCGCGAAGCGACATGTTGAGGTGGGAAAAGTTTTCCCTACTGCAGCCTGCGAGGCGACGGCCCCGATCGTCAGGAAAAGCCTGACGTGGCGTGACGTTCTTGTCACGACGGTCCGTGCCTGCGTATGCTGCTCCGCGTGAGCGACGCTCCCGTGAACGAGCAGGCCCGCCGGGCGTCGCGGATCCTGGTGGTGGACGACGAGCCCGCCAAC
Organism: Candidatus Methylomirabilota bacterium; assembly: GCA_046734515.1. Classification (GTDB taxonomy): domain Bacteria; phylum Methylomirabilota; class Methylomirabilia; order Rokubacteriales; family CSP1-6; genus AR5. Next base: position 2,185 of record JBKPRI010000383.1, read on the forward strand.
GTGCTGCTGCTGCAGCGGATGCTGGAGGACGACGGCTACCAGGCCATCACCACGACGACGGACTCGCGGCGCGTGCTCGACCTCTACCGCGCGGTGCGCCCCGATCTCATCGTGCTCGACCTCATGATGCCGCACCTCGACGGCATCGCCGTGCTGGAGCAGCTCGGCGGCGAGATCCCCGCCGACACGTATGTCCCCGTGCTCGTGCTCACCGCCGACGCCACCCTCGAGGCGCGCCGACGCGCCCTGGCGGCAGGCGCGCACGATTTCCTCACCAAGCCGTTCGAGCGCTTCGAAGTGCTGCTGCGCATCAAGAACTTGCTGCACACGCGCCGGCTCTACGTCGCGCTCGAGGAACACAACCGCGCGCTGGAGGACACCGTGCGTCAGCGCACCGAGCGCCTGATGCAGAGCGAGAAAGTCGCGGCCATGGGCTCGTTGCTGGCCGGGGTGGCGCACGAGCTCAACAACCCGCTCACCGTGTTGAGTGGACAGGCGCAGCTGATCGACCAGGGGGACCCGGTCCTCGGCCGACGCGCCGTCACGATCCAGCGTGCGGCCGATCGCTGCGTGCGCATCGTGCGCAACTTCCTGGCGCTGGCCCGCCAGCAGCCGCCCGAACGGAGCGAGGTCGCGCTGAAGCAGGTGGTGGACGGTGCGCTGGAGCTGGTGGCCTACGAGCTGCGCACCGACGGCGTCGAGCTCACGGTCGACGTGCCCGAGGGCCTGCCGCGGCTCTGGGCCGACGCGCACCAGCTCCACCAGGTGCTGGTCAACATGCTGGTCAACGCGCAGCATGCCATGCGCCGGCAGACGCAGCCTCGCCGTCTGGCCGTCCGCGTCCGTCCCGGCGGCGGGCGCGTGCGCGTAGAGATCGCCGACACCGGGCGCGGCATTCCGCCGGAGGTGCTCGCGCGCATCTTCGAGCCCTTCTTCACCACCAAGCCGAGCGGCGAGGGCACGGGCCTCGGCCTGTCGCTCTGCCGCAGCATCGTGGAGGATCACGGCGGCACCATCACGGTGGAGAGCCTGCCCGGACGCGGCACCACGTTCGGGATCGAGCTGCCGGTGACGCCGAGGCCCGGGACGGCGATGCGCTCCGCCGCGGCCGCGGCCACGCCGCCGGCGGCGCCGTCCCGGGTCCTCGTCGTGGACGACGAGGCCGGCGTGGCCGAGGTGGTCGCGGAAGCGATCGCGCGCGATGGGCATCGTGCCGACATCGCCTCCCACGGCGCCATGGCGCTCGACATGCTCGAGCGGGGCGCCTACGACGCCGTCGTGTCGGACACGAAGATGCCGGTCATGGACGGCGAGGGATTCTACGGCGAGCTCACGCAGCGCTTCCCGGCCCTGCGCCGGCGGTTCGTGTTCCTCACCGGCGACGTCCTGAGCCGCGAGAAGCGCGCGTTCCTCGAAGGGACGGGCGCGCCCGTCCTGAGCAAGCCCTGCGATCTCGACGAGGTTCGCCGCGTGCTCAACGGCGTCCTCACCCAGCCGCGCTAGGACTTCCTTCGCCCCGGCAGATGGAGGTCCGCGATCGACAGCGTCCCGTGGATCGCCCCGAGATGCTGCGCGAGCTCGTCGGCAGTGGCCCCTCGCGCCGGCATACCAGGGACCGTCGTGTGTTCCCACTCTCCCGTCGCGGCGACGTTGACGCGGTGTCCTCGGAGCTCCGGGTGGGAGTACGACCGAGCGGTGGGCGTGGTGAGACCGTGGCGGACCCTCTCGCCGTCGTCGTGCCAGCCATGCGAGATCAGCACGTCGTGGGCGATCACGCCCTGGTCGCCCTCGGCGATCGGTCGCGCCGGCCCCGGCATCTCGAGCGACATCGCCTGAGCTGACTGACTCGTCGCCTCCGCGGACCTCCGCCGGCGCGAGAGCATCACCGCGCACCCGACCGCCAGGGCCGCCACGAGGAGACTCGCGATCACGAGCCAAACTATCGGAACGGCCTTCGGTGCCGGCAGCTGCTCGGTCGTCTGCGGCGGGACAGGCCGCGTGTGCACGACGTAGGTGAACTGCGAGCGAATCGGCAGACCGGTGCTGCCGGCCTTGATGAGGTCCGGCGGCATCGCCGGATATGGTGAGGCTGCCCGGATCGCCGCCACGGCGGCGTCATCGTGGGGCTGAGATCCGGACGACCGCACGACGTCGACGTATTGCAGCCGGCCGGATCCGAGGATGCCGAACTCCACGATCAGCTGCGCGTTCTGGGGTTCGCACCTGGACGGCCCGGCGTCCTGCGCGCAGGGGTAGGTCAATCGTTCCTGGATACGGCGCTTGACCCGGTCAAGGTAGTCGCTGTGTCGCGCGTCGACCCAGTCCAGGCCGATGGGATCGCCCGTGATACCGCCCCGATCGGCGCCATGCGCGGCTGGCCAGCCGCCGCCGAGGGCGAGCAGAAGAAGGAGAGCGCACCGCACATAGCGCTTCGTCATGGCGTTTCTGGAGCCGGGGGCGGGAGTTGAACCCGCGACCTACTGATTACGAATCAGTTGCTCTGCCTCTGAGCTACCCCGGCGATCCCAGGCGAGAAGCGGCGCCATTGTACCATTCGCCTCGATGGCCTCCCGGCTCGTGGTGGCGCTCCTGCCGCTCGCGTGCGCGGCGTACGCGATGGCTGCGCTGGCGTGGCGCCACTCGTGGATCTCCGCCGTGGCCGGCGCACTGATCGCGCTGTTTCTCTGGTGGCGGCACCCCCGCGCCCGCTTCGCCGCCTACATCTTCTTCTCCGCGATGGCGATCCGCGGCGCGGCAACGGCGGCGTGGCCGGCGGTGGCCTTCGCGGCGATCGCCGTCCTCGTCATGCAGACGGCGCCGGCGCGCGCGGCGTGGCCGCGCCTGCGGCCGGGCCGCGTGCGCTCTGATAGAATGCGTCCGCCATGAAGTTCCTCTGCCTCGACTGCGATCAGCCGATGAAGCTGCACGAGACCGCGGGCCCCGACGAGGGCTCGCTGACGGTGACCTTTCGCTGTCCCGAGTGCGGCTTCCGCGTGGCGATGCTCACCAACCCGTTCGAGACGCAGATGGTGCGCAGCCTCGGTGTGAAGGTTGGCGGTCAGACGGCGCCGCCCGAGCCCTTCGAGCACCTGCGCAGCTCCATGGCGGGCGCACGACCCGATGCCTTCGCGGGCGGCGGCGGCGCCAGCGAGACCGGTGGGCCGGGCTGCCCGTTCGCGGCCGCCCTCGGCGAATCGCAGCCGGCGGCGGCGCCGAGCGGCGTGGCGTGGACTCGCGAGGCCGAGGTCCGGCTCGAGCGCATTCCATCCTTCATCCGCCCGATGGCGCGCCGCTCGATCGAGCGCTTCGCCGGCGACAAGGGTTACGCCACCATCACCGAGGCCGTGATGGACGAGGCGAAGACCGTCTTCGGGATGTAGCGTGACCCGCGCGCAGCTCGTCGCGCGGATGGCAGAGGCCGCCGGCTGGCCGCGCGCGGTCAGTGATCGGGCCCTGCGGGCGATGCTCGGCGCCGTGCGGGCGGCCCTCAAGCGCGGCGACACCGTCACCCTGGTTGGCTTCGGCACCTTTTCCGTCGCGCGGCGCCGGCCGCGCACGATCCGCAACCCGCGGACCGGCCAGGCGGCCACGGTGGGTGGCCGCATCCCGCGCTTCAAGCCCTCCGCCGAGCTCAAACGCGCGGTCCGTTGAGGCTTTCTCTTGCTGGCCGCTCCGGCGGCTGGCTAGAATGTCCGGCAGTGTACGTGAGCCGTCCGCTGCTCCTGTCCCTCCTCCTGCTCGTGCTCACTGCCGTTCCCGCTCTCGCCCAGGCGCCCGCGCGCCCGCCGGCGCTGAGCGCGGAAGCCGTCTTGCTGCTGGACCCCGAGGGCCGCACCATCTTCGCCAAGAACGCGGAAGCCGAGCGCGCGCCCGCCAGCCTCGTGAAGCTGATGACGCTCTACATCGCGTGCGAGCGCATCGAGGCGAACAAGGCGGACGTCGACGAGCTGGCCACGGTGAGTCTGCACGCCGCCACCACGCCGAAATACCGCATGGGCCTGCGCGCCAACGAGCGCGTGCCGGTCATCGTGCTGCTGGAAGGGGTGGCGATCGCCTCCGCCAACGACGCCGCCGCCGCGCTGGCCGAGCACCTCGCCGGTGACGAGGCGACGTTCGTGGGGTGGATGAACGACAAGGCGCACGAGCTCGGCCTGACCTCCACGCGCTTCGCCAACCCGCACGGCCTGCCCGACCCGGCGCAGCACTCGACAGCGCGCGACCTCGCCCTGCTCACGGCGCGCCTGCTGACCGATCACCCGATGTCGCGGCCGCTGCTCGGCGGGCAGACGTTCATCTACAACGGCCGCGTCTACGCGCGCCACATCCCGCTCTTCAACGACCCCGGGGGTGTGCAGGCGCTCAAGACGGGCTTCACCAACGAGGCCGGGTACAACCTGGCCGTCTCGGCGTGGCGCAACGACCGGCAGTTCCTGATGATCGTCATGGGCGCCCGCACGCGCGCGCTCTCGTTCCTCGACGCCAAGCGGCTGCTGCGCTATGGCTTCCTGGAGACCGGGCTGGACACGCCGCCCGAGCCGAAGCCCCGGGTGACCCCGCGGCGCTCCCCGCCGCGCCGCTCGGCGACGACGTCCGCCACGCCCACCGGTCTGCGCTAGCCGCGCCGTGCCCGGGATTCGCGGGTACGTCTTCGATGCCTACGGCACGCTCTTCGACGTCCACTCCGTGATCGAGGCCGGGCGCGCGATCACCGCCGATCCGGCCGCGCTCTCCCTGCTGTGGCGCCAGAAGCAGCTCGAGTACACGTGGCTGCGCTCGCTGATGGGCCGCTACGAGGACTTCTGGGCGGTCACCGAGGCGGCGCTGCGCTTCAGCGTGCGCCGCCTGGGTCTCGCCGCCGACGCCACCCAGCTCGCGCGGCTGATGGACGCCTATCTCTCGCTGGCCTGCTTCCCGGAGGTAAACGCCGCACTCGAGCGCCTGAGCGGTCGCCCGCGCGGGATCCTCTCGAACGGCTCCCCCCGGATGCTGGCCGCCGCCGTCGCCTCGAGCGGGCTCGGCCGCCACCTGCAGCACGTGCTCTCGGTGGACACCGTGAAGACGTTCAAGCCCGCGCCCGCCGTCTACGCCCTCGGCCCGCAGGCCTTCGGCATTCCCGCGGGCGAGCTGCTCTTCGTCTCGTCGAATGCCTGGGATGTGGCCGGCGCCAAGGCCTTCGGCTACCAGGTCGCCTGGTGCAACCGCACGGGGGCTCCCGCCGAGGAGCTCGGCGCGCCGCCGGACCTCGTGATCACCCGCCTGGACGCGCTGCCCCCGTAAAAACAACGCGGCCCGCCGGAGGCGGGCCGCTCGATCGAGCTGTTCGGGTGCTGAGCGCTTACCGCTTGCCGGCGAGCTTCTTCCGCTTCACGTAGGCCCAGAGCTTCTTGGTCATGTCGGACGGCCCGATCGGCGTGCCGCCGAACACGTCTTCCATCGACTCCTTGGCGCCCTTGAAGCTGATGGAATATCCCCCGAACGCCTTTTTCGCCTTCGCCATGTGTCCCCCTCCAAGTGGTGGTTGGCCCCGGCCCGCCCGCGAGCCGAGGGTATCAATACCATAGGGACGAGGGGGAGGAAACAAAAAACCCCACCGCTAGGGGGCTGCCCGCCGAGGGCGGACATACCCCCTACCGGTACCGGGTCGTTCAGCGGCTGGTGAAGGCCGGCATCACGTCGCGCGCGAACCAGCGCAGCTGCTCCTTGAACTCCTTGGGCGACAGGCCTTCGGCCCAGTGCACCATGAAGTCCTCGAGCCCTGGATACTTCGCCTCGATCGACTTGATGCCCTCGATCACGTGCTGCGGCGGTCCGCAGAACCACGCCTTCTGCTGGATGCCGTCGGCGAGCGTCGGGATACGCGCGGGCGCGCCCGGCGTGCCCCACGTGCGTCCCTGCTCGTCCGCGTAGCGTACGAAGCCGAAGGGCGCGAACCACTTGTAGCGCTCGTCGTGCGACGGCTCGACCTTGCGCTTGGCCTCCTCGGGCGTGTCGGCGAGGTAGAGGCCCGCGCCCCAGATCATGTCCTCGCCGAGCTGCTTCTTCTTGCCGTACTTCGCGCACGCGTCGCGGTACGCCGTGATCACGTCGTCGAGGATCTTCTCGCCGTTGAGCGTGACCATGGCCTTGAAGTTCTTGCTGGCCATGTAGTCGATGGACTTGCTGCTGGCGATGGGCATCCACACTTCGACGGGCAGGTACTTGGGCCGTGGCACGCAGGTGATCTCGCGCATCTGGTAGCCGCGGTACTCGACGGCCGGCGGCACGTCGTAGACCTTGCCGTGATGGCTGAAGGACTCCTCGTTGAAGCACTTCAGCATGAGCTCGACCTGCTCCTCGAAGAACTCGCGGTTGGCGGCCTGGTCGATGACCGGCGCGCCGAACGACTCCACCTCGCGCGAGTGGTAGCCGCGGCCGACGCCCATGATGACGCGGCCGTCGGTGACGATGTCCGCCATCGCGTAGTCCTCGGCGATGCGGATCGGATGCCACATGGGCAGCACGTTGAACGCGCAGCCGAGCTTGAGCCTGCGGGTCTGCGTGGCCAGCCACAGCGAGAGCTGGATGAGGTTGGGCAGGCACTCGTAGCCCTCGTGCTGGAAGTGGTGCTCGGCCGTCCACAGCGCGTAGTAGCCGAGGTCGTCCATGAGCTGGGCCACGTCGCGGCAGGTCCAGAACACCTCGGAGAAGCGCTCGTTGTTGTAGCGGCGCTCGTTGGCCGGCGTGCCGCCGAGGCCGATGTTCTCCAGCTCGATCTGTCCGACGTAGAGCACGTGGAATCGCTTGATCATCGCGCTGTCCATCCTCCATCGATCACGAGGGTGTGTCCGGTGATGTAGCCCGCTTCCTCCGAGGCGAGGAACCGCGCCGTGGCCGCGATCTCCTCCACCGTACCGCGCCGGCCCATCGGCGTCACGGCCTTGATGGCCGCCTCGTCCCCGCCGACGCCGCGCATGACCGGCGCCTCGGCGCCGAGGATCGTCGTGGAATTGGCGCGCAGGCTGGTCTGGATCGGGCCGGGGCAGATCGCGTTCACAGTGACACCCCGGGGGGCCGCGCCGACGGCGAGCTGCCGCGTGAGACCGACGACGCCGTGCTTGGACGCCACGTAGGCCGGCCCGCCGCCGTCGCCGATGAGGCCGGCCACCGAAGCGAGATTGATGATGCGGCCGCGCCCGGCCGGCGTCATCTCCTCGAGCGCGCGCTTGCAGGCGAAGAACGTCCCGCTCAGGTTGATGGCGATGACCTTCGTCCACACCGCGGGCGAGAGCTCGTGCACCGGCGCGTAGCCGTCGAGAATGCCGGCGGCGTTCACCAGGATGCCGAGAGGGCCGAGCGCGGCGACGAGCTTGGCCACGACGCCGTCGACCTCGGCCCACTGGCTCACGTCGGCTTGCCCGAAGGTGGCGCGGCCGCCGCCGCGCACGATGCTCTCGACGGTTTCCATGCCGCCGGCCGGCAGCAGATCCACGACGCCGACGGCGGCGCCGTCGCGCGCGAGCGCTTCGGCGATGGCGCGGCCGATGCCGGAGCCTCCGCCGGTGACGATCGCACAGCCGGTGACGAGTGTCATGTCAGCTGCCACACCATGTCAGGACGACGTCGAGGCTCACGTGGGCTCCGTCGGCGGATCATACTACTAGTAACAGTGCGTGAGCACATCGGCCAGACGGATCGCGGCCGGGCATGCGTGGTGAATGGCCCAGCCGAGGAAGATGGCCGCGGCCAGGATCAGCACGAAGGGGATCGCCGTCGAGCGGACGACGCCGCGCATCCATCCGCGCGCCTCGCTCGTCCGCGCGGTCTTGACGAGCCCGGCGGCCAGCAGCGCCTCGAACGCCGCCTCGGGCAGGATCACGGGCGCCTGCCACACCAGCCAGATGGCCGCGCCACCGAGCACCGCGACGAGCACGAGCAGCGCGATCACGATCCAGATGCCTTCGTCGAGATCGAGCGAGAAGCTCCACTTCGACCCGCCACCGCCACCACCACCACTGCCGCCACCGCCCGCGTCCGCGACCGTGCGAAAGACCGGCGCCTCGTCGAAGCTCCCGCTCGCGCCGCCGCCGCCGAAGTGGCCGCCGCCCGCATGGAAACCGGACGCGGAGCCGCCGCCACCACCGCCGCCGCCGAAGCCGCCCGAGACATCGGGCACGTCCAATCCGGGAGCGCTCGGGCGCAGACGGATGACGTAGAAGATCCAGCCGCGGACGAGAACGAAGAAGACGAGGTAGCCGCCGACGGCCGCCAGCGCATAGCGCACGATCAACGAGTGCACGCCGGCCAGGAGCAGGAGGCGCGTCGTCAGCAGGGCTGCGGCCAGCGTGCCGGCGAACATCAGGCTCATGTGGAAGCGCACGAGGAAGCGCGCGGCAAGACGGCTCACGAAGCGCCGCCGGGACGTCGCGAGCTCGTCCATCGCGCCATCCTAACCGACGCGCTTGAATCCGGGGCACGCCGGGGGTAGCCTACGCCCGGCGTTCCAACACACACGCGGGAGCTCGGGGAACCGGGCTGAGAGGGTGGCCGTTAGCCGCCGACCGCAAGAACCTGACCTGGGTAATACCAGCGAAGGGAGGCCAGAAATGTCTCGCAAGGTCTATCTTACCGGTTCGCGTCCCGACATCCGCGTTCCCATGCGCGAGGTCTGCCTGCACGGCGGCGAGCCGCCGGTGCGCCTCTACGACACCGGCGGGCCGTGGACCGATCCCGACGCGCACCCCGACATCAAGATGGGCCTCGGCGCGCTGCGCCTGCCGTGGATCGTGGGCCGCGGCGACGTCGAGGAGCTGCCGGGGCCGACCTCGGCGTATCGCCGGCAGCGTGACGACGATCCCGCGCTGGGCGGTGTGCGGTTCGCGTCGGTGCGGCGCCCGCTGCGCGCCAGGCCGGGCCGGTGCGTGACCCAGATGCACTACGCGCGCAAGGGCCAGATCACGCCAGAGATGGAGTTCATCGCGCTGCGCGAGAGCATGGACGCGGACTTCATCCGTGACGAGGTCGCGCGCGGGCGCGCCATCATCCCGTCGAACATCAATCACCCGGAGACCGAGCCGATGATCATCGGCCGGAAGTTCCTGGTGAAGATCAACGCCAACATCGGCAACTCGGCGGTCGCCTCCTCCATCGAGGAAGAGGTCGAGAAGATGCGGTGGTCCACGAAGTGGGGCGCCGACACGGTGATGGACCTCTCCACCGGCAAGAACATCCACGAGACGCGCGAGTGGATCCTGCGCAACTCCCCGGTGCCGATCGGCACCGTGCCGATCTACCAGGCGCTGGAGAAGGTCGGCGGCGTGGCCGAGGATCTCACGTGGGATCTCTACCGCGACACGCTCATCGAGCAGGCCGAGCAGGGCGTCGACTACTTCACGATCCACGCCGGCGTGCTGCTGCGCTACGTGCCGCTCACCGCCAAGCGGGTGACCGGCATCGTCTCGCGCGGCGGCTCCATCATGGCCAAGTGGTGCCTGTCCCATCACCAGGAGAGCTTCCTCTATACGCACTTCCGCGAGATCTGCGAGATCATGGCCGCGTACGACATTGCCTTCTCGCTCGGTGATGGTTTGCGCCCGGGCTGTACGGCCGACGCCAACGACGAAGCGCAATTCGCCGAGCTGGAGACCCTCGGCGAGCTGACCAAGACGGCGTGGGAGCACGACGTGCAGGTGATGATCGAGGGGCCCGGCCACGTGCCGATGCACCTGATCAAGGAGAACATGGACCGGCAGCTCGCGGTCTGCCACGAGGCGCCGTTTTACACGCTGGGCCCGCTCACCACCGACATCGCCCCGGGCTACGACCACATCACCTCGGCGATCGGCGCCGCCATGATCGGCTGGTACGGCACCGCGATGCTCTGCTACGTCACGCCCAAGGAGCACCTGGGGCTGCCCAACCGCAAGGACGTCAAGGACGGCGTGATCGCCTACAAGATCGCGGCGCACGCCGCCGACCTCGCCAAGGGCCACCCGCGTGCGCGCGAGTGGGACGACGCACTCAGCAAGGCGCGCTTCGAGTTCCGCTGGGAGGACCAGTTCAACCTCTCGCTCGATCCCGAGACCGCGCGCGAGTTCCACGACGAGACGCTGCCCGCCGAGGGCGCCAAGATCGCCCACTTCTGCTCGATGTGCGGTCCGAAGTTCTGCTCGATGAAGATCACGCAGGAGGTCCGCGAGTACGCCGCTCAGCACGGGCTGCCGGCCGAGACGGTGGCCGTCGTACAGGGTCTGCGCGAGAAGGCCGAGGAGTTCAAGAAGACCGGCGGCGAGGTCTACCGGAAGGTGTGAGCGGCGCCCGAGGGGGCGGCCTCCCGCCGCCCCCTCGGGCCGTCGATCACTCGATCTCGTACACGTGCGCGGCGAACGGGCCGAACGTGTCCGAGAACGTCGCTGACGCCGGGATGGTCCGGTTCTCACCGTAAACGGTGATCGACTGCGGCGTGGTCGGCAGTGTGAACTGTACCGTCACCGACGGCGTCGTCACTCCGGCGTTGTAGTACGGCGTCGTGTTGTAGGCGAACAGGTAGTTCTTTCCGGTCCGATCATCGTGCTTCACCATCGTGCGAATCGCCGACGCCGGGAACACCGTGCCGGCGGGCGCGTTCAGCCGGACGCTCGACACGCCACCACCCCAAGCGGTCGAGCTCGGCGCCAGCAGGACGGGTTCGAGCGCGGCCAGCTCGCTGACCACCGACTTCAGCCGGCTCATCAGGTCGGTCCGCTGCGTGCACCACGTGGTGGCGTTGCGGCAGACCGTGTCCAGCGCGTTGTCGCCCAAACTCCACCACATGAGGCCCTTGGCCCCTTCGATGATGGCCATGTACGCGTGGTTGCGCATCTCGTCCAGCGTCGGCCAGCGGCCCTGGCTGCTGCGCGACGCATCGAACTTGAAGAACTGCAGCACCGTCATCACCGGGCGGTTGCGCTGCACGGCGCGGACGGCCAGGCGTGTCCAGTCCGCCACGACCCCATGGTTGTAGCCGCCGACCGGCTCGGCACCGTACATCGGATAGGGGTCGGTGCTGATGACGTCGAGGGCGTCGCGCCAGAGCGGCAGGTCCGCCGATCCGAGCAGCGCGCCGAAGGTCATGCTATCGGGGTCCTTCGCTTTCAGCCGGCGGTACTGCTGGAAGACGCCGGCGACCATGTCGGCCGTGCACTCGTCGGCGGTGTAGTAGCCGCCCACGGCCTGGCCGATCCCGCTCGGCGGCGCCTGCGTGATGTACGGGAAGCTCTGGTCCGTACCGGGCTGGTCGATCTTGAAGCCCGTCGGCGCGTTGTGCGAGCTCGCGGGCTGGTTGCTGAAGCAGTTGCCCGTCTGTAGATAGGCGATCGAATGGTTGTTGAGCGTCGCGATCAGGTTGTTGATCGCGTCGGCGTTCGTGTCGCCCAGGTAGTAGTTCAGGTAGAGATTGATGGGAAGGCCGGACATCCGGCGGGCGCCGGCCGGGTCGAAGAGCAGCTGCTCCCAGTTCGTCGTGTTGCTGACGCTGCCGAGGCCTGAATCGTAGACCCCGAGCGTGAAGCGTGGCGCGACCGGCATCTTCAGCGGATTCTGCGCGGGATCGTTCGGGCGCGGGATGCCGAGGACGATCTGGTTCTGGGGATTGACCGTGACGTTCATCAGCGGCTTCGTCGTACCCGGCACTTTGAGGACCGTGTAGGACGGGTACGTCGGGAGCACTTCCGTGCCCTGCTGGACGTCGAGCAGCCTGAACTCGACGGTCGCGGTGCCATAGTCGGCCACGGCACCGGCGATCTGGCCACCGGTGTTGAGATGGATCTCCACCCCGGGCTTGCCCGTCTCGGCATCGACCTGGAGACCGCCCAGCGAGGTGGTCGTCGTCTCGAGCACACCGCCGGGGCCGGACACCGTGCTCTGCACGCTGTAACGGGCGTTCAGGTACGCCTCCTGCGGGCTCACCTGGAAGCGCAGCGTCTGGTCCTGATCGCCGAACAGCATGCCGCGATAGTTGGGATAGCGCATGAAGACGTCGAGCGGGAACTTGCCCTGCTGCAGCAGGCGGACGTCGTCGTACCAGGCGGTCAGGCGTGCGCCCGCGAAGTAGCCGTCCAGAACAGCATAGGCCTTGATCTTGCCCGGCTGACTGGGCTTCGACGCCGCGATGTCGTCATCGGTGATGTTGAACGTGACGGACACCTGGGTCCACCCGGTCCCCGACGAGAGCTCCTGCGTCGTGTACCAAACGTTGATCCCGCAGTCCGCGGCGCAGTTCGGCGTGGCCAGCGTGTTGACCGGTCCGTTCCGCATGTCCAGCATGAGGCGAGCGCGGCCCGTGCCGCCAGAGGCGGTCTTGATGAAGCCCGTGTACGTGTACACCCCGGCGGGGAGATAGAAGGTCTCGTAGGCCTCTGCGCCCGCGATGCCGGTCATCTTCATGCTCGACGTGCCGCCGTGCGCGGTCGTGCGATCCACGCTCCATGCCGACACCGACGCCGCCGTCGGCTGCCACGGCCCGTCGGGAGCCAGCACCGCGGCGAGCTCGAAGCTGCCGTTGACGACGAGATCGACGGACTGCGACGGATCCACCACCGGCAGCGCATTGAGCCCGCCCACGACGGGCAGCGGCACCGGCACCTGAGCGTGCGCCGGCCCTGCGGCCATGGCGACGCTCGCGAACATCACAGCGAGACCTGTCTTGATACTGCGCATTGCGCCTCCCCGGGATCCTCTCAAATGGGTCGCGCAGTAACGGCAATCGCGATGCCAGAGCTGCTCCCGACCAACCGCCCGCAACGATTCGCCTGCGCGCTTCTACAATCGACGTCGGCCACGTCCGCGCGACGTCAAGCGTGTCATCAGCCGGACGCCGAGCGCCCCACCGAGTGCCGCCGGCCGGGCTCAAGCCCGCACTCGACTACAGCCGGCGGGTGTCACCCTAGTCTTTCCGCGCCGGTCGCGCGCTTTCCTATCATCGTTGGGTGCAGTGACTCTCGGTCCAACGGAGCGCGCCATGGCTGACGAGGCGAGGCCCAGTCCGTTCGTTCGCACACTGCCCCTGCCCACGAAGGGCGGACCCAGCCCCTTCGCGCGACCGCCGGCTCCGCGCCCGGCCGGCGCCGTCGTCGCGAGACCGGCGCCCGCGAGGCCGGTGGCAACACCGGTCGTCGTCCGCAGCGGCGCTCAGAATCTTCCGATGGGCTTGCTGGCGGGCTGCGTGGCCGCCGCCATCGGCGCCGCGCTCTGGGCCGGCATCACCGTGCTCACCGGCTATCAGATCGGCTGGATGGCGGTCGGCATCGGCGCGCTCGTCGGCGTCGCGGTGCGCGCAGCCGGCAAGGGCAGCACGAAGGCGTTCGGCATTCTCGGCGCGGCACTGGCGCTCGCCGGTTGCCTGGCCGGCAATCTCCTCACCGGGGCCGTCGTGCTCGCACGCCACTGGGACGTCTCGCTCGCCGCGGTCTTCACGCGGCTGACGCCGGATGCCACCGCCCGACTGATGACCGCGATGTTCTCGCCGATGGACCTGCTCTTCTACGCGCTGGCCATCTGGCAGGGTTACAAGTTCTCGATCGTTGGCGACGGAGTGTCGGGGTAGTTTACGGACGCGCCATCCCGCGCGTCGGCAGGGGGCGTCAGCGGAGGATTGCATCACTGAGCGCGGCCGCCGCGAGGGGCCGACGCGAACACCGCCAAGCCGTAGCCGGCGTGCTTCTCAGGTGCTCATCGTCGGCCTGTCAGGATCCTTTTCATTACGGATTGGCCCGGTCGCCAAACTGCTTTAAAAGCAAGCGTTTTTGCTTGGCCTACGTCATGCACCACGTGCTTCCCAACTGGGGCGTTGGCAACGAATCGGGTGCTAGGGGAGAACATCGAATGAGAACAATGCGGGTCGGCATCCTGGTCGCAATCTTCCTGACTTCAATCGCGTCCGTCAGCGGCGCCGCCGTCATCGATTTCAGCACTGGCTTCGGCGGAGCCGGCGGCACCGTCGCTATCGGCGCCGATATCACGGGCTCCGGGATCTTCATCGACACCGTCACCATCTTCGGCGCCCCGGTCAATAACGGGGTCTTCGACGTCGAGGGAGCCGGAGTGTGCGGCGACGCGGTTGGTGGGTGCGGCCTGTTGAGCTTTGATCGGAATCAAAACGTTATTACGGTCGTGGGGTCCATCCCCGCGCTCGGGATTGTCGCGCCGATCAACCTACTGAGCGGAAACCTTTCCGGCGGCGTGAACGTGCTGCTCAATAACGGCAACACAGGATCCATCACCGCCAGCGGTGCTGACACGAAGGCCCGGGAGCTGCTGGTCGCGATTGGCCTGGACCCCCTGACGAGCTTCGCGTTCTTCGGTTTCGTGACGGGGGTCAATGCCACGGGCTCAGGCAGCCCGTATACCGCTATCAGCACCGACATCACCAACACCTCGGTGCCGGAGCCGGCGACAGTGTCACTTCTTGGCCTGGGCTTGGTGTCCGTTGCGATCGGCGCTTGGCGTCGCTCGCGCTGAGGGGCGAGATCATCAAAACCGGCGGCCGGCCTTCCGGCCGCCGGTTTCGTTTTAGCACCTGTCCCCTCGCCTCAGAAGGATCCAGCCTCCGCGCCGAACTCGGGTGTTGCGGTTGCGGACCTGACCGAGTAAATTTGCGGACCGTGAATCCTCGGTCCTACCTACGGCGAAGCGTCGGCGGGAACACGCAAGCCGTCTGGCGATGATCGCGCCAGCATCGGCGACCGGATGGTGCATCGTGTCCGTCTACCGTCCCGACATGCTCGCGCCGGCGAAACGGGCGTTACAGACGCACCCGGACATCGAGGTGGTCGTTGATCGGCGCGTCGGTGAACGGCGGCGGCCGGAGAGGGCCGGGTCTGAGGAGACCCAGAGTCGGGAGCGCCGGCGCCTCGACATCGATTCGCTCTTGAAAACCCATGGCTACGCGATCGTGTCGCGCGCGGGCACAGCGTAGGAGCTGGAGGTCATCGTGCTGACCGAACCAAACTACCGCGGCCACCGCATCGAGGTGTACGCCGAGTTGAGCGACGGTCATTGGGATGCGACCGTACGCATCCGGCGGCTGATCTCCGAGGAACGCTTGCACGTCGAGCGAGTCCCTTGCCGCAAGGTCACCGCCGGACTGGCCGAGACGCGCGCCTCGATCTGGGCGAAGCGATGGGTGGACCAGCATTCGACACACGATGAACCGGCAAGCCGTCCCGCTTAAGGCGGAGTCCGCGCCCTCGGCAGAGAAGCGCCGGGAGCCGGCGATCGTCGTCATTGTCGTGGCCCGAAACAACAGTTCCCTCTATCGCTACACAACGGCGACTTTCGAATCTGAACCCGTGGTCGAAGTCATCCTCGATCGTCGATATGAGGAGCGTCGGCGCCGGGCGATTGCCCCGGCCGTGGAGCGGCGGCAACACGACCGTCGCGGGACTCAGCGCATCGACCTTCTTCATGCGCAGGGCTGGCTCATCATCCGGGGACGGCCGAGCTCCGCGTCTCACTAGTCACCGTCGCCTCGCCGGAAGGTCGAGCGCGCGTTACAATGCGCACGCCATGACCCCCACAAACACGCCCTCGAAGCTCGTCGGCGCCGAGGTCAAGCGCAAGGAAGATCCGCGCATGATCACCGGCACCTCCACCTACGTCACCGACGTCGCGCTACCCGGCATGCTGTGGGTGGCGTTCGTCCGCAGCCCCCATGCCCACGCGAAGATCCGGAAGATCGACGCGCGCGCCGCGCTCAAGGTGCCCGGCGTGCGGCACGTGGTGACGGGCGAGGACATCCGCAAGCTCGCCAAGGCCATCCCGCCGGCCAGCGCCTCCGCCGAGGGCGGCGCCAGCACGGGCGCGCCGGGGCGCCAGCACTGGGCGCTCTCGACCGAGCGCGTGCGCCACGTGGGCGAAGCCGTGGCCGCCGTCATCGCGGACACGGACTACGCCGCGCACGACGGCGTGGAGGCCGTGCAGGTGGACTGGGAGCCGCTGCCGGTCGTCACCGACGTCTTCGCGGCGATGAAGCCGGGCGCGCCGCAGCTCCACGCCGACGGGCCGAAGAACATCGAGCACGAGAACAAGATCAAGAGCGGTGACCCCGACGCGGCCTTCAAGAGCGCGCGGCGCGTCGTCAAGCAGCGGATGATCAGCCAGCGCCTCTGCAGCGTGGCCATGGAGCCGCGCGCCTGCGTGGCCGCGCCGGATCCCACCACCAGCGGGCTCGTCATCTGGGCCACGACCCAGGCGCCCCACAACCTGCGCGGTGACCTCGCCGGCCTGCTCGGCATGGACCAGAACCTGATCCGCGTGATCAATCCCGACATGGGCGGCGGCTTCGGCAACAAGTTCGGCTGCTACGCCGAGGACGTGGTCCTGGCCGCGATGGCCCGCCACCTGCGCACGCCGCTCAAGTGGGTGGAGACGCGGGTCGAGCACATGGTGGCCACCACGCACGGGCGGGCTCAGGTGGCCGACCTCGAGGCGGCCGTGGAGGACGACGGCACCATCACCGCGCTGCGCATGAAGGTGACGGCGAACATCGGCGCCTACCCGGTCTTCACCTTCATCCCCGACCTCACGCTCTTCATGGGCGTGGGCGTCTACAAGTTCAAGAACGTGGACCTGTCGTCCACGTGCGTGTTCACGAACACGACGACGGTG